>CAXTJU010000148.1:0-6286 GCA_964244655.1 uncultured Acetobacteraceae bacterium
GGGTGTCGGCGATGTGCACCTGGGTCATGGCGTTGGCTTGCAGCGCGGTGGCCAGTTCGAGGCTGATCTCGGCCAGCTGGCCGAGGATGGCCAGGCCGCGGGCGTCGGGGGAAGCGGGGGGCTGGTCGGGGAGCGGCTCGGGCATAGGGAGAACATGTCACGAACAAGAGGCAGTTTGCAAGGTTTGCGCACCAGGATGCGACGCCGGGCCCGGCATCGGGGCGGCCGCGCGCCTGGCTGGCATGTGCCTTGCTACGACTGCGCCATGCAGCTCATCAGCGCCACGCCCAGCCCCTACGCCCGCAAGGTCCGCATCGCCCTGGCGGAAAAGCGCATCCCGTTCGAGCTGCTGACGGAGGTGCCGTGGAACGATGACACCTCCCTGCCGCTGCACAACCCGCTGGAGAAGCTGCCGGTGCTGCTGCCCGGCGACGGGCCGCCGGTGTACCACTCCGCCCACATCCTGGACTGGCTAGAGCGCCGCCACCCTGACCCGGCGCTGCTGCCGCGCGACGACGACGGCATCCTGGAGCACCGCCGGGTCGAGGTGGTGGCGGACGGCATCTGCGACGCACTGGTCCTGTGCCTGTTCGAGCGCATGCGCCCGCCCGCGCACCAGAGCGAGCCGTGGGTCGCCCGGCAGATGCGCAAGGTGGAGGGCGGGCTGGCGGACCTCGCCCGCACGGTGGGCGGGGCGGCCTTCGCGGTGGGCGGCCGGTTCGGCCTGGCGGACATCGCCGCCGGGTCGGCGCTGGGATACCTGGACGTGCGCTGGCCGCAGGTCGATTGGCGCGGACGCCATCCGGGGCTGGAGCCCTACGCGGCGCGGCTGTTCGCCCGCCCGTCGTTCCAGGGCACCATGCCCGCCGTGCAGCACATCCGGGACGCCGTGGTATGAGCGTGGCCCCCGTGCCGAAGCTCGGCCTGGCGCTCACGGCGGTGGCGCTCGCGGCGTTCTTCGGCTTCCTGCTGCTCGCGGCCGCGGCGCCGGACCGGCTGATGCGGCCGGCGTTCGGCGCGGTGCCGCTGTCCTTCGTGCTGGCGGCGGGGCTGATCGTGGGCACGGTGCTGCTGACCGGGCTGTACGCCCTGCTGGCCGGCGCGGCGGAGCGGCGGCGATGAGCGGGGCAGCCAGCCCGGTGGCGATCGCGCTGTTCCTGGCGTTCCTGGCGGTCACGCTGCTGATCACCGCCTGGGCCGCCACGCGCAGCCGCGGGCGGGAGGCGTTCTACACGGCGGGCGGCGAGATCACCCCCGTGCAGAACGGCCTGGCGATGGCGGGCGACTTCCTGTCCGCCGCCGCCTTCCTCGGGCTGACCGGCATCATGGCGACCAGCGGGTTCGACGGCGTGGTGTATGCGCTGGGCTTCCTGATGGGCTGGCCGGTGCTGATGTTCCTGGTGGCGGAGCCGCTGCGCAGCATGGGCCGCTTCTCCTTCGCCGACGTGCTCGCCGCCAGGCTGTCGGAGAAGCCGGTGCGGATCGTCGCCGCGTGCTCCTCGCTGGTGGTGATCGCGTTCTACCTGATCGCGCAGATGGTCGGCGCCGGGCAGCTGATCGAGCTGCTGTTCGGGCTGGACTACGACTACGCCGTGGTCGCCGTGGGGCTGCTGATGATGCTCTACGTGAGCTTCGGCGGCATGACGGCGACCACCTGGGTGCAGATCATCAAGGCGGGGCTGTTCCTGGCAGGCGCCGCCGTGCTGGCGGCGCTGGTGCTGGCGCGGTTCGGCAGCGTCTCCGCCCTGGTGACGGCCGCGGTGGCGGCGCACCCGAGGCACGCGGCCGCGCTGGCGCCCGCCGGCCCGGCGGCCGACCCGGTGTCCTGGCTGTCGCTGGGCGTGGCGCTGGTGTTCGGCACGGCGGGGTTGCCGCACATCCTGATGCGCTTCTTCACCGTGCGCGACGCGCGGGCGGCCCGGGTGTCGGTGTTCTACACCACGGCGTTCATGGGCTGCTTCTTCCTGCTGGTCATGGTGATCGGCTACGGCGCCGTGGCGCTCGTGCTGCCGGACCCGGCCTACCGCACCGCCGCCGGCGGCCTGCGCGGCGGCGCCAACATGGCGGCCATCCACCTGGCGCACGCGGTGGGCGGCCCCGCGATGATGGGCTTCATCTCCGCCGTGGCATTCGCCACCATCCTGGCCGTGGTGTCCGGCCTGGTGCTGACGGGCGCGTCCGCCGTGTCGCACGACCTGTTCGCCCGCGTGCTCGGCGGCACGGACGAGCGGCGGGAGATGGCGGTCTCGCGCGTCGCCACCGTCTGCCTGGGCGCGCTCGGCATCGGGCTCGGCCTGCTGTTCCGCACGCAGAACGTCGCCTACATGGTGGGGCTGGCCTTCGCGGTCGCGGCCAGCGCCAACTTCCCGGTGCTGCTGCTGGCGATCTACTGGCGCGGCCTGACCACGGCGGGCGCGGTGGCGGGCGGGCTCGCGGGGCTGGTGTCCGCCGTGGGGCTGACGGTGATCGGGCCGGGCATCTGGGTGAAGGCGCTGGGCCACCCGGCGGCACTGTTCCCATACGACCCGCCGGCCATCGTCACCGTGCCGCTGGCGTTCGCCGTGGCGATCGGGGTGTCGCTGCTCAGCCGGGCGGCGGTGGCCGGTCCGGTGGGGGTGGCGGCGGGGGAATGACCGGCGCCCCGCCAGGGGGCGGCCGTTGGGGACGGGGGCGGCTCAGGCCAGGAAGACCGCCATCAGCACCAGCAGCGTCACCAGCCCGACCGCCGCGATCACCACCAGCCGGGTGAAGCGGCCCCAGAAGGCCTGCTTGTCGGCGACGAAGGCGGCGGCGAGGTCCGGGCCGGGCTCGTTGACGACGGTTGTCTTGCCGTCGGGCGTCGTGGTGGTGACGGTGGTTGCCATGGGGCGGCCTTCTCAGGTCCTGTGCGGAATCGGCCGCATCTAGGCCGCCGGCGGCGGCAAAGGCAAGGGGTTGAGCAGGCAGGCCACGCCGTCCGGCAGGCGCGCGGGGCCATCTTGCACGGCGGCGGCGAGGGCTGCGGGATACAGGCGATGCTCCTGCGCCAGCACCCGCGCGGCCAGGGTGGCGGGCGTGTCCCCCGGCAGCACCGGCACGGCGGCCTGCGCCAGGATCGGGCCTTCGTCCATGACGGCGGTGACCTGGTGGACGGTGCAGCCGTGCAGCCGGCAGCCGGCGGCCAGCGCGCGCGCGTGGGTGTGCAGGCCGGGAAAGGCGGGCAGCAGCGAGGGGTGGATGTTGAGCATGCGGCCGGACCAGCGGCCCACCAGCCAGGGCGTCAGCAGCCGCATGTAGCCGGCCAGGCAGACCAGCTCGACGCCGTGCTCCGCCAGGGCGGCGTCGATCGCCCGCTCGTGCGCCTCGCGGTCGGGGCCGAACGGGCGGTGGTCCACGGCGAGGGCGGGGATGCCGGCGGCGCGGGCGCGGTCCAGCGCGGCGGCGCGGGGCTGGTTGGACAGGGCGAGGGCGATGGTGGCCGGGTAGCCCGGCCGGGCCGCCGCGTCGATCAGGGCCGCGAGGTTGCTGCCGCCGCCGCTGGCCAGCACCGCGACCCGGCGGCGCGTCACTCGAAGGCGACCGTGGCCGGGCCGTCCGCGGCCTCGATGCGGCCGATGGCGAACACGGTTTCCCCATGATCTTGCAGCAAGGCCGTGGCGGCGGGCGCGTCCTCCACCACCAGGGCCATGCCGATGCCGCAGTTGAACACGCGCAGCATCTCGTCGGGCGCCACGCCGCCGCGGTCGGCGAGCCAGGCCATCACGGGGGGGCGGGGCCAGGCGCCAGCGTCCAGCACGGCGCGGGTGCCGGGGGGCAGCGCGCGGGGCAGGTTGCCGGGCAGGCCGCCGCCGGTGATGTGGGCGGCGGCGCGCAGCAGCCCGGCCCGGTGCAGCGCCAGCACGGCGCGGACGTAGATGCGGGTGGGCTCCAGCAGCGCCTCCGCCAGCGTCTGGCCGGGGGCGAAGGGCGCCGGGTCGTTCCAGCCGGCGTTGCCGCCGGCGACGATCTTGCGCACCAGGGAGAAGCCGTTGGAGTGCACGCCGGAGCTGGCCAGCCCCAGCACCGCCTGGCCCGGCGCGACCCCAGCGGGCAGCAGGGTGCCGCGCTCGGCAGCCCCCACGGCGAAGCCGGCCAGGTCGTAGTCGCCGCCGCGGTATAGCCCCGGCATCTCCGCCGTCTCGCCGCCGACCAGGGCGCAGCCGGCCAGCGCGCAGCCGCGGGCGATGCCGGCGACCACGCGGGCGGCCTGCTCCACGTCCAGCGCGCCGGTGGCGAAGTAGTCCAGGAACAGCAGCGGCTCGGCGCCCTGCACCACCAGGTCGTTCACGCACATTGCCACAAGATCAACGCCCACCGTGTCGTGCCGCCCCGTGTCGATGGCGAGCTTGAGCTTGGTGCCGACGCCGTCGGTGGTGGAGACGAGCACCGGGTCGGCGAAGCCGGCGGCCTTGAGGTCGAACAGCGCGCCGAAGCCGCCCAGGGACCCCATCACGCCGGGTCGGCCGGTGGCGGCGGCGAGCGGCTTGATCCGGTCCACCAGGGCGTCGCCGGCCGCGATGTCCACCCCGGCGTCACGGTAGGTCGTCATTGGGCGGGGCCTCTTGGTAACGCTGTAGCGGGCGGGCGGGATCGGCTATGGTCGCGGCCATGGCATGGGCGCGAAACAACCACAGCGGACCCGGGGGCGCAAACCGCGCCAAGGCAGGCCCGGCATGAGCCAATCCAACGTGCGGGTGGCGCCGCGGCTGCCGGAGCTGCCGGCCCCGCCCGCGCCGCCGCCGCAGCCGCGCCACGCCACCCGGGCGCAGCGCATCACGCTGCTGGCCGGGCTGGGGCTGGCGGCGCTGGCGGCGCTGCAGCTGTTCGCCTCCATCCTGCTGCCGTTCGTGGTGGCGGCCGGCATCGCCTACTTCCTGGACCCGGTGGCCAGCCGCATGACGCGCGCCGGGGTGCGGCGGAACCTGGCGGCGCTGCTGCTGGTGGTGGGGCTGGTGGCGGGCGGGCTGCTGTTCGCGCTGCTGCTGTACCCGCTGATCCTGGCGCAGATCGGCATCCTGATCTCCCGCGTGCCGGCCTATGCCGGGGACCTGAAGGCGTGGGCCGGCCAGGTCGTGGCGCACTTGCAGGAGCGGCTCGGCGCCGACTACGTGGACACCAAGCTGCGCGACCTGGTGAGCGGCCAGGCGGGCGCCATGCTGGGCTTCCTGGGGGCCGCGCTGGGCCGCATCGTCGGCGGCGGCTTCGCGCTGTTCAACGTGCTGTCGCTGCTGGTGGTGACGCCGGTGGTGGCGTTCTACCTGCTGCGGGACTGGCCCGGCATGGTGCGCCGGGTGGATGGCTGGCTGCCGCAGCGCTACGCCGGGGTGCTGCGGCTGCAAGCGGCGGAGATGGACCGCATCCTGTCCGCCTGGCTGCGCGGCCAGGCGCTGTGCTGCGTGCTGCTGGCGCTGTTCTACGCGCTGTCCTTGCAGCTGGTGGGGCTGGACCTCGGGCTGATCGTGGGGCTGACGGCGGGCGTGCTGTCGTTCATCCCCTATGTCGGCTCCATCACCGGCGGCGTCGCCTCCATCGGGCTGGCGCTGGCGCAGTTCCCCAGCTGGACGGGGGTGGCCGAGGTGGCTGTGGTGTTCGTCACCGGGCAGCTGCTGGAAGGCTACGTGATCTATCCGCGCTTCCTGGGGGACCGGGTGGAGCTGCACGCGGTGTGGGTGATCTTCGCGCTGTTCGCCGGGGGGGCGGCGTTCGGCTTCCTCGGCGTGCTGCTGGCGGTGCCGGTGGCGGCGGTGCTGGGCGTGCTGACCCGGTTCTGGCTGCGGCGCTACCTGGCCAGCCCGCTGTACTCCGACCCGCCGCCGCCCCTGCTGGAGCCGACCCGGCTGGAACAAGACTGACGCGCCATGCCCAGCCAGCTGGCGCTGCCCTTCTTCCACCGCTCCCAATTCGAGCCGGCGGCGTTCCTGTCGGATGCCTGCAACGCCGAGGCGCTCGCCTGGCTGGGCGCCGACTGGCCCGGCCGCCGCCTGGCGCTGTGGGGCGGTGCGGGGCACGGCAAGACGCACCTGCTGCACCTGTGGGCGGCGCGGGCCGGCGCGTCCCTGCTGCCGGGCGGGGCGCTGTGGGGGCTGGTGGAGCTGCCGGCCTCCGGCGGGCTCGCCGTGGATGACGCGGACGCCGCGGCGGAGGAGCCGCTGCTGCACCTGCTGAACGCCGCCGCCGAGGCCGGGCGGGCCGTGCTGCTGGCGGCGCGCGCCGCCCCCGCGCGCTGGCCCACCCGCCTGCCGGACCTCGCCAGCCGGCTGCGCGCCAC
>CAXTJU010000149.1:0-6271 GCA_964244655.1 uncultured Acetobacteraceae bacterium
CGTGCAGGGGTGTAGCTCAATTGGCTAGAGCGCCGGTCTCCAAAACCGGAGGTTGCGGGTTCGAGACCCTCCGCCCCTGCCAGCCCGGTCCGTTCAGGTCATCTTTGAAGGAATACGGTCGTGGCAGTCGCTCCGGCTCAATTTGTGCGCGAAGTTCGCGCCGAAGTCGCGAAGGTCACGTGGCCGTCCCGCAAGGAGACGCTGGTCACCACCGGACTCGTGTTCGCGATGGCTGCTGCGGCGGCCGTGTTCTTTTTCGTGGTCGATCAGTTGTCCGGGCTCGGCGTCCGCATCCTGTTCGGCGCGTCGGTCTAAAGGGTTCAAGGTTGTGGCCAAGCGCTGGTATGTCGTGCACGTTTACTCGGGCTTCGAGAAGAAGATCGCCGAGCAGGTGAAGGAGCAAGCCGCTCGCAAGGGCCTGGCCGATCTAGTGGACGATGTGCTGGTCCCGTCCGAGGAGGTTGTGGAGCTGAAGCGCGGCCAAAAGATCCAGGCGGAGCGCAAGTTCTTCCCCGGCTACGTGCTGGTGCGAATGGAGATGACCGACGACACCTGGCACCTTATCAAGGACACGCCCAAGGTCACTGGCTTTCTCGGCAGCAAGATGAAGCCGCAGGCGATCAGCGAAGCCGAGGCTGACCGCATCATCAAGCAATCCGCCGAGGGCGTGGAGCGTCCCCGTCCCGCCGTGCTGTTCGAGGTGGGTGAGCAGGTACGGGTGGCTGACGGGCCGTTCACCTCATTCAACGGCACCGTCGAGGAGATCGACGAGGAGAAGGGCCGCGTGAAGGTGTCCGTCTCCATCTTCGGCCGGTCCACGCCGGTCGATCTGGAGTATGGCCAGGTTGAGAAGGTCTAGGCAACGTTTTGGCCGTCCTGCTTTATGGTGAGCGGGCGCACGTCAAAGTTCTACCTGTCTTGATGCTGTCATGCCCCCACTTGATCCGGGCGCTCACGCGGTGGCCACGCCTCAGGCTCGTCCAGCTAGGCTTGAATTCACAACAACCGCGAGGGTAATCGGGTCAAGCCAGGCCATGACGGAGTAACTGGCTTAATCTAGAATAAGCAAACTTAGTCTATAAATTCCCTCAGCGGCTCTAACTTGGACATCAGGGCTTGGACCTGGATTTTACCGACGAAGAGGTCACCCGCTACTCGCGCAATATCCTGCTCGCAGAGGTGGGCGGTACCGGCCAGGCCGCCCTGCGTGCCGCCCGCGTGCTCGTTGTGGGTGCGGGCGGCCTCGGCTGTCCCTTGGTCCTCTATCTCGCAGCCGCTGGCATCGGCACGATTGGCGTGGTGGATGACGACGACGTGGAGCTGTCCAACCTGCAGCGTCAGGTCGCGCATGCTACGGCCCGCATCGGCCAGCCTAAGGTCCGCTCCCTCGCCGCCAGTGTCCAGGCGCTCAACCCCGGCGTCCGGCTGGAGCTGCACCAGGCCCGGCTGACCGCAGCCAATGTCGCCGGCCTCGTCGGAGCCTACGACCTGGCCTGCGACGGCAGCGACAACTTTCCTACGAGATACCTACTGAACGACGCCTGCATGGCGGCCGGCAAAACGCTCGTCTCCGCCGCCGTGTTGCGCTTCGACGGCCAATTGGCAACCTTCAAGCGCAGCGGTTCGTGCTACCGCTGCCTCCACCCCACCGAGCCCCCGCCCGGCGCCGTCCCCACCTGCGGCGAGGCCGGCGTGCTCGGCGCCGTCACTGGGGTAATGGGCACGCTGCAGGCCACGGAAGTGCTGAAGGAGTTGCTCGCCATCGGCGACAGCCTGGCTGGCCGGCTGCTGATCTGGGACGCGCTCGGCGCCCGGTTCCGCAGCATCCGCCTGCCGCAAGACCCGGCCTGCCCCCATCATGATTGAGCAGCGGGGGGGTGAGCCGTTGGGCGTGCTGCTGCTGTCCGGCACGCATGACCGGGCGCATTACGCCTTCGTCCTGGCCACCGCCGCGGCGGCGCTGGGGCGGGACGTGACGCTGTTCGCCACCAATCGCGGTTGCCGCGCCCTGCTGGCGGACTGGCGCAGCCTGGACGACTCCGGCCGGGACGCCATCCTCATAGCCCGCGGCGTCGCCGGCCTGGACACGCTGCGGGAGGCGGCGGCCGAACTCGGCATCCACCTTCTCGCCTGCGAGGCCGGGCTACTGGCAGAGATGCTCGACCCGGCAGCGCTGCTCCCCAGCGTCGTCACGGCAGGCGTCGCCACTTTCCTGGCGGCCGTGCGGGGGGCCCCCGTCATCACGTGCTGAGGCATTCTTTGGCAGGGCAGCTCATGGTTCCTCCCGTTCTGCTCGCTGCGCTGCTACTGGCCGGGGCCGCCGACGTCCCGCCTGGCAAGCCCACGCCGGCGCACCATGCTCCGGTGGCCGCGAAACCGCCCGCCGCGAAGCCGGCGTCGGTCAGGCCGCCCCAGGCCAAACCCGTTGACCCCCGGCCCGCCCGCCCTGCCCCGGCGCCATCCCCACCCGCCGAGGCGACCGCACCGGCGGAGCCCGCCAAGGGTAGCAACACCGGCCTGCCGCTGCCGCGCTTTGCCTCCCTCAAAACAGACGAGGTCAACCTGCGCACCGGCCCCGGGCTGCGCTACCCGATCGAATGGGTTTACAAGCGCCGCGATCTGCCGGTGCAGATCGAGCGCGAGTTCGAGGTTTGGCGGCTGGTCGCGGACCAGGAGGGCATCAAGGGTTGGGTGCACCAGGCGACCCTGTCCGGCCGGCGCAACTTTGTGGTGGCCGGAGGCGAGCAGACTGTGCGCTCCGGCCCGCAGGACAGCGCCGCGCCCGTGGCCCGGCTGAAGCCCGGCGTGATCGGCCGCCTGCGCGCCTGCGACGCCGCCGCCCCCTGGTGCGAGGTGCAGGTCGGCGATTACCATGGCTGGCTAAAGCGCGACGCGTTCTGGGGCGCCTACCCCGGCGAGGCCATCCAATGAGCGAGCAAGAGCACGGCAACGAGCGCGAACCCGGCGACGCCCTGGCCCGCGCCCATCACGACCTGGGCGGCGTATCCCGCTTCCTATGCGACCCGATAGATGTCTCCGCCCACGAGCTGACCCCGTTCGACCGCGAGGTGGACGCCCTACGCGGCCTGCTGGGCGCGAAAGGCGTCATGAGCGTGGATGAGTTGCGCCGCGGCATCGAGGCGATCCCTGAAGCTGAGTACCACCGGCTTACCTACTACCAGCGCTGGATACGCTCCATCGCCGACAACCTGCTGGCCCGCGGCGTGATCACGCCGGCGGAACTGGCCGCGGCCTTGCCATGACCCGCTTCGCCCCCGGCGCCGCAGTGCGGGTGCGCGACGACTGGCCGGAGTCGCGCGGCCCGGCGCACGTCCGCACGCCGCACTACCTGCGGGGGCGGCAAGGCCGGGTGGTGCGGCACTTGGGCGATTTCCCTAATCCGGAGAACCTGGCCTTCGCGCGCTCAGCGGCCCGGCTGCCACTGTACCACGTCGCGTTCAGCCCCGTCTGGCCCGGCAGCACGGCTGCCGACCTGCTTGTGGAGGTGTATGAGCCATGGCTCCTGCCGACCTGACCCTTCTGCAGACGGACAGCGGCCGCCTGCTTACGGCCATTAAGACGTTGCTGGAAGCCAAGGGCATCGCCTCTGCCGCCGAGGTCGCTGACCGCGTGGCCGCCACCGACAACGCCAGCCCCGGCCAAGGCGCCCGCATGGTGGCCCGCGCCTGGCGGGACCCGGCCTATCGCGCCCTGCTGCTGCAGGATGGCGCTGTGGCTGCCGAGCAGGCCGGCATCCCGATGCGAGGCATGCCGCCGCTGGGCGTGCTGTCGAACGAGCCGGGCCTGCACCACCTGGTGGTTTGCACCCTGTGCAGCTGCTATCCGCGCGCGGTGCTCGGCTACCCGCCGTTCTGGTTTAAATCCGCCGCCTACCGCGCCCGCGCCGTGCGGGACCCGGCGGGCGTGCTGGCCGAATGGCGCACGGCGCTGCCGCCGGGCACCGCGATCCGCGTGGTGGACAGCACCGCCGACTACCGCTGGATGGTGCTGCCGCTGCGCCCGCCGGGCACGCAGGCTTGGGGCGAGGCCGAACTGGCCGCCCTGGTCCGGGACACGGACATGATCGGCGTCACCGTGCCGATGCAACCCGCGCAGCCCGGCGCCGTTGCCTGATAGTATCGACTCGGGAGTTCGACGTCATGAAGGCAGCCCTGATCTTGTCCGTGCTCGCTTTGGCCGCCGGCGCATCGGCCAGTCCTGCCCTCGCGGCCCATGCCGGCGCACCATACAAGAACGTCAACCACAAGAATGACGCCGGCAACGACACAGGCGACTCCAAGGTGGACCAGCTGAATGCCGCGCAGCTCAACAGCAACTACCAGGGATCCAACCCGCCCCCGATGTCCGGCATGGCGCCGGCGCATTAGACGTCCGTCCGAGGCAACCGTTTCGTGCAGCGCGACGTTCTGCCGCCGTTGCAACCTCAAGAGTATCGTTTCATGAAGTATCTTGCCTTGATCGCCCTGGCCGCCAGCGTCTTCGCGGCCCCCGCCGCCTTCGCCGCCAACGCCAAGCACCCCCACAGCCACGTCAACCACAAGACTGACGCGGGCAATTCCACGGGTGACGCCCAGACCGCGAAGCTGAACCAGCAGCAGCTGCAGCAGCACGCGAACGGCCAGTAATCCGGCCTGACGGAATGCGCGGGCTTGAAACCCCGCGCATTTACCGTTAGGTTGGCCTCTCACGATCATTCTCCGGCTTTTTGGAGGGTGGCCCTCACCGGCCGCCTTTTTGCGTTTTGGATAACGACAGCACCGAACACACCGACCGTCAGGCCACGCTCGAAGCCAGGATCGCCGCCGAGATTGAGCTGACCATGGACCAAATGGGTTACGAGCTCGTCCGCGTCGCCGTGCTGGGGCGCGAGCGCCCGACCGTACAGGTAATGGCGGACCGGGCGGATGGCTCGCTGATCAACATCGATGACTGCGAGCGCATCAACGACGTGGTGAGCGTTGCCCTGGACGTGGCGGACCTCATCAAGACTGCTTGGACGCTTGAGGTCAGCAGCGCCGGGATCGACCGGCCGCTCACCCGGCCGAAGGATTGGGTGCGCTTCGCCGGCCACCAGGCCCGCGCCGAGGTCAACATGCCGATCGACGGCCGCAAGCGCTTTACCGGCACCGTGCTCGGCGCCGATGCGGCCACCGCCCGGCTGCGGCTGGACGACGGCACCGAGGTGGCGCTGCCGCTGGCCGACCTGCGCCGGGCCAAGCTGCTGCTGACGGACGCGCTGATCAAGGCGACCGCGCCGGCCAGGCCTGATGCGCCGCCGACCCTGAACTGAGGAACCACGGACCATGGACACCGCCGTCTCCCGCCCCGAACTGCTGCTGGTCGCCGACGCCGTCGCGCGGGAGAAGTCGATCGACCGCGAGGAGGTGATCGAGGCGATGGAGCAGGCCATCCAGAAGGCCGGCCGTGCCAAGTACGGCAGCGAGAAGGACATCCGCGCCACCATCGACCGCAAGAACGGCGACGTCCGCCTGTCGCGCTGGACCGAGGCGGTCGAGGTGGTGGAGAACGAGGAAACCCAGATCCCCGTCCACATCGCCCGCAAGTTCCAGCCCGACATCGAGATCGGCGGCCACCTGGTGGACCCGCTACCCCCGATCGACTTCGGCCGCATCGCCGCCCAAACCGCCAAGCAGGTGATCGTGCAGCGGGTGCGCGAGTACGAGCGCAAGAAGCAGTATGACGAGTTCAAGGACCGCGTGGGCGAGATCATCAACGGCCTGGTCAAGCGCACCGAGTACGGCAATCTCATGGTGGAGCTGGGCCGCGCCGAGGCGCTGCTGCGCCGCGACGAGCTGATCCCGCGCGAGAGCTTCCGCAATGGCGACCGGGTCAGGGCATACATCTACGATGTCCGCGAAGAGCCCCGCGGGCCGCAGATCTTCCTCAGCCGTACCCACCCCGCCTTCCTGGCCAAGCTGTTCGCGCAGGAGGTGCCGGAAATCTACGACGGGATCATCGAGATCAAGGCGGTCAGCCGCGACCCGGGCAGCCGCGCCAAGATGGCCGTCATCAGCCGAGACAGCTCGATCGACCCGGTCGGCGCCTGCGTCGGCATGCGGGGCAGCCGGGTGCAGGCGGTGGTGCAGGAGCTGCAGGGCGAGAAGATTGACATCATCCCGTGGTCCTCCCAGGCGCCCACCTTCGTGGTGAATGCGCTGGCGCCCGCGGAAGTGACCAAGGTGGTGATGGACGAGGAAGCCGGGCGCGTCGAGGTGGTGGTGCCGGACGA
>CAXTJU010000150.1:0-6262 GCA_964244655.1 uncultured Acetobacteraceae bacterium
GTGGTGCTGCCGGCGGTGCACCCGTTCGTGGCGCCGATCCTGTACGCGATCCCGGTGCAGATGCTGGCCTACCAGGTGGCGGTGCTGAAGGGCACGGACGTGGACCAGCCGCGCAACTTGGCGAAGTCAGTGACGGTGGAGTGAGGCGGGCGGTCGCAGCCAGGGATTCCTGAACCGCCATCATCTCACGACTTGCTGTCGCTGCCTCAGTTCTCCTTCGGTCAAGCATGTGATGAACACGAACGACGACGCTGCCTCCCAGCAGCAACTGCGGGAGGCCGACGAACGCGCCCGCGCCCTTTACTGGGGCGAACTTGTCCAGCTTACGCATGAAACCGAATACATTCGGCACTACCGGGATCACGTCAATACGATCTTGACTTGGTTCGACGTGGGGCGCGCTGTCATCTCCGTCGGCGCGCTTGGTTCGTGGGTGGCCGGCCTTGGCTATCCGAAGCCTGTTATGGACCTCACTGTTTCGCTCAAAGGCAGATTTGCTGGCCCTTGCCCATCTTATGCTGTCATGCCCGGGCTTGACCCGGGTATCCACGCCGATGGAACGGCAACGGCAGCAGTCGAGCGCACCGGCGCAGGCCGGCAATGGCGGCAACCCTGTGGATGACCGGGTCAACCCTCCGCAGCCATTCCACTTGCTCCGCAAGCGGAACCTTGAGGCTGCTCCGCCCGGTCATGATGGAGTATTTGGCCAGGACCGGCCCGAAAAGCCCACAGCGCAAGCCCGTAACAGCCTCTAAGCTGTGGGGATTTGTCGTTAAAACCTGCCCAATGGTTTGCCCTTCAAGAAAGGGCTCTTCAAGCTGGCGGAGCAGGAGGCTGCCGCCTATCTTGAACATGACGAGGCAGCCTGAGGCATCACATGACGACCACGTCCAAGCCATCGGCAAGACCGACCTACATTGCCCGCGACAGCGCGATCCCGCGCACATCCTTGAAAATCCCACCGCCTCCCAAGCCTGCCAAGTCGGCAGATGCGCCGGCGCCGGCTACGCGGAAGCCCAAGTAAGGACGAGTGGCCTTCGCGTGCTCCCGTCGTGGAGCACGACCAAGCCGACGGCTCACCGGTACCCCGCCGCCTGCAACTCGAACAGCTCGGCGTACCGCCCGCCCTGCGCCAGCAGCGCCGCATGGGTGCCGCTCGCCTCCACCCGGCCGTCCGCCACCACCAGGATATGGTCCGCCATCCGCACGGAGGAGAACCGGTGCGAGATCAGCACCGCCGTGCGCCCCGCGCTCAGCCCCTTGAACCGCTGGAACACCTCGAACTCCGCCCGCGCGTCCAGCGCCGCCGTCGGCTCGTCCAGGATCAGCACGGCGGCGTCCCGCATGTAGGCGCGCGCGATCGCCACCTTCTGCCACTCGCCGCCGGACAGCTCGGTGCCGCCGCTGAACCGGCGGCCCACCATCTGGTCGTAGCCGCGCGGCAGCCGGCCGATCACCTCGTCCGCCCGGCCGCGCTCGGCCGCCTGCTCGATGCGCGCCCGGTCGTCGCGCAGCCCGATGCGGCCGACGGCGATGTTGTCCGCCGCCGACAGGTCATAGCGCACGAAGTCCTGGAAGATGACGCCGATGCTGGCGCGCAGGCTGTCCAGGTCGTAGCTCCGCAGGTCCGCGCCATCGAGCAGGATGCGGCCCTCGCTGGGGTCGTACAGCCGGGTCAGCAGCTTGACGAGCGTGGTCTTGCCCGCCCCGTTCTCGCCCACCAGCGCCAGCACCTGGCCGGCCGGCAGGCAAAAGCTGAGGTGGCGCACCGCCCAGCGCTCGGCGCCCGGGTAGCGGAAGCCGACATCCTCGAACGCGAGGCCCTCCCGCAGCGCCGGCGGCACCAGGAGTCCCCCGGGGGGCGAGACGATCGCCGGGCGCAGCTCCAGGAACGAGAACAAATCCTGCAAGTACAGCGCCTGGCTCGCCAGGCTGGACAGCCCGCTCAGCAGCCCCGCCAGCAGCCCGCGCAGCCGCAAAAAGGAGGCGGCCAGGAAGGTGAGGTCGCCGATCGACAGCCCGCCGGTGGCGGCGCGCCAGGCGAGGTAGGCGTAGGCGGCGTAGTAGCCGACCGTTCCCAGCGTCGCGAGCGCCGCGCCCGACAGCGCCCGGCGCACCGCGAAATCCCGGTTCTCCCGCCGGATCGCGGCGGACACGGCGGCGTAGCGCCCGGCCAGGAAGCCGTCGAGGCCGAACAGCTTGACCTCCTTGGCGGTGTACGCGCTGGCCCCGGTCTGCCGCAGGTAGTCCAGCTCGCGCCGGTCCGCGGTGCGCTTGACGCTGAGCGCGTAGGCGCCCTCGTTGGCCCGCACCTCGCCCAGGAAGGCCGGCACCAGGGCCGCCGCCAGCAGCAGGATCAGCCACGGCGCGTAGGCGGCGATGCCGGCCGCGAACCCGGCCAGCGTCACCATGTCCTGCGCCTGGCCGAACAGCAGGCTGATGAGGCCGCTGCGCCCGCTGGACTGCCGCCGGGCGCGGTCGAGCTTGTCCTGCGTCTCGCTGTCCTCGAAATCCTGCAAGTCGAGCGTGGCGGCGTGGCGCATCAGCCGCAGGCTGGTCTCGTCGCTGAACCGGTCGGACAGCAGCGCGTCCAGCAGCGACACGCCCCGGCCCAGCGCGTCCGCCGCCACCGCCAGGGCGAGCTCGGCCGCCAGCAGCACGCCCAGCCGCGTCAGCAACCCGCCGTGCATCCAGCCGTCCAGCGCCGCCGGGTGGCCGGGCAGGCGGGCCAGCCGCACCACCTCGTCGATGATCAGCTTGCCCACGAACAGCGTGGCGACCGGCAGCACCGCGCGCCCCAGCCGCAGCGCCGCCGTGGCCGCGGTCAACCCGCGGCTGGTGCGCCAGATCAGCCGCAGGAAGGCGGGCAGGCTGCGCAACGCGCCGAGGCGGTCGGGTTTGGCGCGGGGCGGGGGGCGATCCAGGCTCATGCCAGGCTGCTACCACATGTTGTGTGTGTCGGCCCGGTCACACCCTAGTGAAAGGTAAATGCACGGGCTGGCGAATCGGGCCGAAGGGTTTAGGAAGGGTCCATGGACATGCACATGAGCACCGAAGCGCTGCACTCCGCCATGGACGGCATCGCCCCGATCTCCCGCCAGATCTGGGACGCGAAATACCGCCTCAAATCCCTGGACGGCACCCCGCTTGACGCCACCGTCGAGGACAGCTGGCGTCGCGTGGCGCGCGCCCTGGCCGCCGCCGAGGCTGACCCGGCGCAGTGGGAGCCCCGCTTCTACCGCGCCCTGCAAGACTTCCGCTTCCTGCCCGCCGGCCGCATCCTGTCCGGCGCCGGCACCGACCGCCGGGTCACGCTGTTCAACTGCTTCGTCATGGGCGACATCGCCGACGACCTCGGCGCGATCTTCGACAATTTGCGCGAAGCGGCGCTGACCATGCAGCAGGGCGGCGGCATCGGCTATGACTTCTCCACCCTGCGGCCCAAGGGCGCGCCGGTGCAGGGCGTGGGGGCTGACGCCTCTGGCCCGCTCTCCTTCATGGACGTGTGGGACGCCATGTGCCGCACCATCATGTCCGCCGGCGCGCGCCGCGGCGCCATGATGGCCACCATGCGCTGCGACCACCCGGACATCGAGGAGTTCATCGCCGCCAAGCGCCAGGCCGGGCGCTTACGCAACTTCAACCTCTCCGTGCTCGCCACCGACCCGTTCATGGCCGCCGTGGACGCCGACGCCGACTGGCCGCTGGTGTTCGGCGGCCACACCTACCGCACCATCCGCGCCCGCGCGCTGTTCGACAGCATCACCCGCGCCACCTACGACTACGCCGAACCCGGCGTGCTGTTCATCGACCGCATCAACGCCCGCAACAACCTGGCCTATTGCGAGAGCATCCACTCCACCAACCCGTGCGCCGAGCAGCCGCTGCCGCCGTACGGCGCGTGCCTGCTGGGCTCGATCAACCTGGCCCGCCTGGTGCAGCAGCCCTTCACCCCGCACGCCCGGCTCGACGAGGCTGAGCTGGACGAGCTGGTGGCCATGGCGGTGCGCATGATGGACAACACCATCGAGGTGTCCGGCTTCCCGCTGGAGGCGCAGCGGCAGGAGGCGTACGCCAAGCGCCGCATCGGCCTCGGCATGACCGGCGTGGCCGACGCGCTGATGATGGTGGGCCTGCGCTACGGCAGCTGCGAGGCCGCCGAGATGGCCGGCGACTGGGCACGCCGGGTCAACCGCGCCGCCTACCTCGCCTCCGCCCGGCTGGCGGCGGAAAAAGGCGCCTTCCCGCTGTTCGACCGCGAGCCGTACCTCGCCGGCCAGACGGTGCGCGAGCTGGACGAGGACGTGCGCGCGCTGATCGGCGAGCACGGCATCCGCAACGCGCTGCTGACCTCGATCGCCCCCACCGGCACCATCTCGCTGGTGGCGGACAACGTGTCCTCCGGCATCGAGCCGGTGTTCGCCCTGGCCTACACCCGCAAGGTGCTGCAGCCGGACGGCACCCGGGTGGAGGAGGAGGTGTCCGACTACGCGCTGCGCCGCTTCCGCGCCCAGTTCGGCGAGGGCGTGGCCCTGCCGGACTATTTCGTCACCGCGCAGGACCTGACGCCCGCCGAGCACATCCGCATGCAGGCGGCGGTGCAGCGCCACGTGGACAGCGCGATCTCCAAGACGGTGAACGTGCCGGAGGACATCAGCTTCGAGGCGTTCCAGCAGGTGTACCTCGACGCCTACCGCAGCGGCTGCAAGGGCTGCACCACGTACCGCCCGAACGCCATCACCGGCTCGGTGCTGGAGGTGAAGCCCGCCGAGCCGCCCAAGCCGGTGGCGCCCAACGTGATCGAGCTGGCGGAGCGCGGCGAGAAGCTGTCCGGCGCCACCTACAAGCTGCGCTGGCCGGACACCGAGCACGCGATGTACGTGACGGTGAACGACGTGGAGATCGACGGCCGCCGCACCCCGTTCGAGGTGTTCGTGAACTCCAAGAACCTGGAGCACTATTCCTGGGTGGTGGCGCTGACGCGGATGATCAGCGCCGTGTTCCGCCGCGGCGGCGAGGTGGCCTTCGTGGCGGAGGAGCTGAAGCAGGTGTTCGACCCGCGCGGCGGCCAGTGGCAGCACGGCCACTACGTGCCCTCCCTGGTGGCGGCGATCGGCGACATCCTGGAGCGCCACATGATCGGCACCGGGTTCTTGCAGCCCAAGGAGCTGCCGGCCGGCAAGGTGCTGGTGCTGCCGCCCAGCCCGGGGATGCAGCCCGGCGCGCATGTCGGGCCGCTGTGCCCGAAGTGCAGCCAGCCGGGGCTGATGAAGGAGGCCGGGTGCATGACGTGCATGCAGTGCGGCTGGTCGAAGTGCAGCTGAGGGACAAGCCTGCCGCGATCAGCAGACCATAGCCAGGGGAAGCCCATGAGGTACCAGGAGGCCCTGATCGCTTGGAACCCGAACACCGACCAGATCCAGGTCGGCCCGTCGTTGCAGTCAAACGACCACGACTGGACGGAGAGCCCCGTCAAGTACGTCTGCACTGGCGGGGCTGCCAGCTCCCACCTGGCCAAGTGCAAGGATGGCTGGCGCGGCGTGGCGATGATGCTGATCGAGTTTCACGCCATCGTCGTGGGTGACCGCGTGCCGGTTGAGGCAGCCCACAAGGCCTTCCTGGCCATCGACGAGTATCGCAAGCGCATTGCCTCGGACATCCCGGGGGCCGACGCCGACAGCGCCCTCATGGACGGATGGTGAGGCACGCCGCCCCGTAGCAGCCTGCGTGCGGGGGCATGGCGCAACCTCGTGCTGACGGCTGGCAACGCCGGGCTGAAGCAGCCGCCATTCGGACTTCGCCTCAGCGAGAATGGTTGGCCTGGACACGACTCATAAGACCTGCACCGGCTAGGTCCGGTTTACAGCCTATTATGGATCTCATTGCTTTGTTCTAGGGCAGATTTGCTGGCCCTTGCCCATCTTGTGCTGTCATGCCCGGGCTTGACCCGGGTATCCACGCCGATGGAACCGCAACGGCAGCGGTCGAGCGCACTGGCGTAGGCCGGCTGTTGCGGCAACCCCGTGGATGACCGGGTCAACCCTCCGCAGCCATTCCACTTGCTCCGCAAGCGGAACCTCGAGATCGCGACGTGGAGCGACGCGTCCGGAAAAAGGATGCAAACTGCCTCTTGTTTGTGGTTTGTTCTTCCCATGCCCGAGCCGCTCCCCACCCCCGACCTGCCTCCTGCCGCGCCCGGCGTCGCCTACGCCCGCGGCCTGGCCATCCTGGGCCAGCTGGCCGAGATCAGCCTCGAGCTGGC
>CAXTJU010000151.1:0-6256 GCA_964244655.1 uncultured Acetobacteraceae bacterium
CGTTGCGGACGAAGCCGTCGCGCGGCGCGTAGGTGGTGACGGCGCCGACCACCATTACCCAGGCCTTCGGGTTCACGCCCTGGAACAGCAGCGCGTCCGCGAAGCGCATCGGCCGGTGCCGCCCGTCGCCGCCCCTTGAGCCGGGCTTGATGGCGCGGGCCCGCGCCAGCCGCCAAGCCAGCACCAGCAGGTAGAGGGCGCCGGCGTAGCGCAGCAGCGCGTAGAGCAGCGGCGACGCCTCCAGCAGCCGGCCCAGCCCGAGCCCGACCAGCAGCACCATCAGCATGGTGCCGGCGATGATGCCGGCCAAATGCGGCAGCGTCCGGACGAAGCCGAAATTGGCTCCCGAGGCCAGCAGCATGGTGTTGTTCGGTCCAGGCGTGATCGAGATCGCGGTGGCGAAGCCGATGAAGGCCAGCAGCAGTGCGCCGGTCATCGCACGGCCGGCACGCCCAAGGGACGGCGTCCTGGTTGCGTTACCGGTCCGATCGGAGTAGCGTTACTATCTATCGACATGAACAGCGATAACAGCTCGGGTCGCCTCGCTCAACACCTGCGGCTCCTCGCGGCGGGGCTGCCGCCGGGCGGGCGGCTGCCGTCGGTCC
The DNA here is from genome assembly GCA_964244655.1 of uncultured Acetobacteraceae bacterium. GTDB lineage: Bacteria > Pseudomonadota > Alphaproteobacteria > Acetobacterales > Acetobacteraceae > LMUY01. The sequence continues at coordinate 606 of CAXTJU010000151.1, forward strand.
GCACGCTGATGCGGGAGCTGGCGGTCGGGCCGGTCACGGTCCGCCAGGCGATCGATCGGCTGAGCCGCGACGGCACGCTGGAGGCGCGTCCTGGCATCGGCACCTTCACCCGCGGCAGAACGCCACGGCCGGCGGCGGCGGCGGACCTCGGCTGGCAGAGCGTGGCGCTGGGGCCTGGTCGCGTCGAGACCGCGGCGCTGAGCCGGCTCTGCCTGGTGGCGCCGGACCGGGCCCGGGCGCTGAACGCCGGCTACCTGCCGCAGGAGCTGCAGGCGACCGCGGCGATCGCGGCCGCGGCGGCGCGCGCGTTGCGCCGGCCGGGGGTGTGGTCGCGCATGCCGGTCGAGGGGCTGGAGGCGCTGCGGGCCTGGTTCGCGGCCGGGACCGGCGGCTGCTTCTCGGCGCACGAGGTCACGATCTGTCCCGGCACACAGGCGGCGAACGCGGCGGCGTTCCGCGCCCTGGCCCGGCCCGGCGATCCGATGCTGATCGAGAGCCCGACCTATGTCGGCGCGATCGCGGCCGCCCGCGCCGCCGGGCTGGAGCTGGTGCCGGTGCCGACCGACGCGGACGGACTGCGGCCGGGGCAGCTCGAGGCGGCGTTCGCGCGCACCGGGGCGCGGCTTCTGTATTGCCAGCCGACCTACGCGGTTCCCACCGGCACCGTGCTGGAGGCCGGCCGGCGCGCGGCGGTGCTGGCCTGCGTGGTCCGGGCGGGCGCGTTCCTGATCGAGGACGACTGGGCGCGGGACTTCCACTTGGGGCCGGGACCAGCGCCGCCGCCACTGTGCGCCGACGACCGCGACGGCCACGTGATCCTGGTGCGGTCGCTGACCAAGTCGGCGGCGCCGGGCCTGCGCATCGGCGCGATCTGCGCCAAGGGTGCCGCGCTGGAGCGCCTACGCGCGGCGCGGCTGACCGACGATTTCTTCGTGCCCGGCCTGCTGCAGGAGACGGCGCTGCAGCTCGTCACCGCGCCCGGCTGGCCGCGGCACCTGCGGGGGCTGCAGGGCACGCTGCGGGAGCGGCGCGACGGGCTGGCGGCGGCGGTGCGGTGCCATCTCGGGCCGCAGAGCCTGGCGCGGGTGCCGGCCGGCGGGCTGCACCTGTGGGTCGCGTTGCCGCCCGGGGTGTCCGACCTCGCGGTCGAGCACGAGGCCGAGGCGGCCGGCATCCTGGTCAGCGCCGGTCGGCATTGGCATCCGGCGGAGGCCGACCGGCCGATGCTGCGGCTGAGCTTCGGCGCGGCCGGCCCGGATTGGATCGACGGGTGCGTCGCTGCCCTGGCTGGGATCGTCGCGGAGGCGGCCGGGCGGGCGATGGTGGCCGGCCGCCCCGGTCAAGGCCAGGGCTCTGCCCTGGACCCGCTCAGGGCAGAGCCCTGAGAACCCGATTATTTCAAAGACGTCGGCTTTCGGCTGTTTGGGCAGAACCCAGCCTTCCGTCCGACCATTTCGGCCCTGTGCACGATGCTGGATGGGTCGCACGACGCCGGCGACGCAGTTGAATGCCCGCAGGACGCGTGCGAAACGAACCGCACAACCGGTGCATCGCCCCTCGGGCCATGCTGGCCATCGAGGGATCATGTCGTGGGGGATGTACCGATCCTGGTGGCGGACCCGGTTCGTCACGATCCGGACGGGATGTGGCTGGATGTTCCGGATCGCGATCCGGTGCGCCTGCGCAATGGAGCCGGCCTGATCCGCGGGCTCCTCGAGGGATGGCGAGCGGAAAGCCTCTGCACCCTGCTCGACCCGCTCTGGTTGCTGGTGCTGCGCCACCGAAACGACGATGTCGCCTGTTGGTATCTGGGCCGCGACGGCGTCCTGGTGGCGGCGCCGCAGCACCGGCGCGAGATCGAGCGGCTGCCCATGGGGCACCGGCTGCAGACGCTGGCCCTGTGGCTTGGCGTGGCCGCCGGGGCGCCGATCCGCCTGGCCGTGCCCGCAGCCGTCGCCCAGCGGCTGCGCGCCTACCTGGCGCTGCCGGATGCGGTTCGCGAAGGGCTCGACGAGCTTCTGGACGAGCCGCATCTGACGCTGCTGAGAAGCTGGCGACAGGGTGGGGCGGATCCATCGTTGCTGCTGTCCGGCGAGGCGCCGGAACTCGGCTTCGAGGCTGGCGAAGATGGGCGGCGCATCCGGATCGGCAATCCCGGCCGCCTGGTCGAGCTCATGGCCGGAGACGCGCCGGCCGAGCTGGGCGAAGGCTGGCGGATCGAGCGCATCGACAACTCGCTGGCACCGATGCTGGTCCTGCTGCTGCGGCATGCGGACGGCACCGGCGCGGCCTGGTATGCCGATCCCCACGGGCGGAGGATCGGGCATCATGCCGAGGTGCTGCCGGCATCGTTTCGCAACCATGCGACGGCGCTGATCGAGCCGATGCTCCGCGACCTGTGGCAAGACGTGGTGGTGGAGGGCGGTGCCCCGGCACCGGACTGGCATGCGTGCCTCGGCAGCCTACCGCCACCGTATCTGGCGGGCCTGGTGACCGACGTCCTGGCGCGGAGCGGCGTGGACGGACCGACCCGGATCTGGTCGCTGGACGAGCCGCCGCCGGTCGGTCTTGCCTATGTCGTGCCGACGGCGCGCGGACTCCTGGCGCTCGAGGCGCATCGGATCGAGCGGTGCCTGGCGCATTCGCCGGACGGCGAGATGCATCGGCTGCTGCGCGAGGACTGCATGCTCTGGCCGTCGCCGATCGACGACACCATGCTGCGGAGCGATGGCGGGACGCTGCTGATCGACCGCCTCACATCCGCCCATCGTTTCGAGGACACGGCCAGCGGATTGTCGTTCCACGTCGTCTGCCATGGCGGCCACTGCCGGCAGCCGGTGCTGTATTTCGCCGGCGCGGACCTGCTGGTCGTGCCGTATCGCGCTGCTGCCGAGACTTGCGGCCCCTTCCGGCAGGCCCGGGCGACGCTGCTGCGCCACCTGCTGACGTTCGGCAGCGACCTGGCGGCGGGTGCGATGCTGCCGCGCGATCCGACGATCCAGAAGTTTTTCGGGTCTTGCTCGGATCATATCGGCCATCATGTCTGGCAAGACCTGGCCGGGCTGTCCCGCCTGTTGCGCGCGGTGCCGGAGCGGGAGCGGCTGCCGGTCCTGAACGTGTTCGACAATCCACGCAACACCGCCTTCTTCGGGCCGGTTGCGCGGTTGTTTCCGGTGTTCGAGGGTCGCGTGAGGCATCATCCCGGCACCTTCGATGCCGGACTCGGGGTCTTCTACCGCCGCAATCAGCGCGTCATCCGGCATACCGCGAGCACCGTCCCGGACGACATGGGGCCGGCCGTCATCGCCGCGGCGGAACGCGAACCCGGGCTGCAGGCGCTCCGCGAGGCGGCCGACGCGGCGCGAGGGGGATCGGCGCCAGTTATCCTGTTCGGGCTGCGTGCCGGCAACCGGACCCTCGACGACCTCGAAGCCTTCGGAATCGCCCTCCTGGCCGAGCTCGGCCGGCGGTATCCCGGCTGCACGGTGGTGCTGGACGGAATGAACGACGTGCTGGATCGCGGCGCCGGGGTGCCCGCCCCGCCCGGCAGCCAGCTCGTGGACGAGTTCGCGATCAGCATCGCGCTGCGGGAGGCAGGCGCGGGTTTGGGGGTGCGGGTCGTCGACAACGTCAACCGTTCGGCGCTGGCCAGCGTGCTCTGGTGCAGCCGATGCGATGCCTTCGTTGCACCGCTGGGTGCGGCGCTCGCCAAGTATCGCTGGATCTGCAACACCCCGGGGCTGGTGTTGTCGAGCCGCTGGAACCTGCTCAATCGCAGCGACCTGCACATCTATGACAGCCCGACCTGGATGGAGCGGCCGTCCGAGATGCTGTTCAACGGCGCCGACATCGTCCTCGACACCAATCCGGAGATGGATGTCGGGTCCCACGACGGCCGCGGCAACTTCGTCGTCGAGCGTGCGCCGGTGTTCCAGCTGCTGGCCGGCCTGGTCGATCGCCACCACGCCAGGCGACGGCCGGCAAAGATTCCGCGATGGGGTTGAGGCCCCGGAACCGGCTCCAGACAAAAGGTTTCCAAAGGCGAGCCTTTGGCGGGTTCCAAGGGCAGCGCCCTTGGCCTTCCGTCACAGCGCGAGATGGCCCCGTCGTTCAGGTCCGGACCGCCTCGACGCGCACGCGCGACGCACGGTCGGGGGCCAGCAGCAGGTAGACGGCGGGCAGCACGAACAGGGTGAACAGGGTGCCGATCGAGAGCCCGGACGCGATCACCAGGCCCATCACGAAGCGGGACGCGGCACCGGCACCGGTGGCGAACACCAGCGGCATCACGCCCAGCACCATCGCCGCCGTGGTCATCAGGATCGGCCGCAGCCGCAGCGCGCAGGCGCGCTCGATCGCCTCGCGGCGGGACAGGCCCAGCCCCTGCTGTTCCTTGGCCACCTCGACGATCAGGATGCCGTGCTTGCTGATCAGCCCCATCAGCGTCACCAGGCCCACCTCGGTGAACAGGTTGACGCTGGCCCCGCCCACGCCCGCCCAGACGAACAGCAGCGCGCCGGCGATCGACATCGGCACCGAGACCAGGATGATCAGCGGCTCGCGGAAGCTCTCGAACAAGGCGGCCAGCGCCAGGTAGGTCATGATGACGGCGAGCGCGAAGGTGCCGGCGAAGCCGCCGGTCTCCTGCACGAACTGGCGCAGCGAGCCCACCGTGTCGGTGCCGAACCCGGCCGGGAGCATCTGCGCCGCCAGGGTCTGCAGGTAGTCGTAGGCCTGGCCCTGCGTGACGCCGGGGGCGGGTACGCCGCTCACCGTGGTGGCGTTCAGCTGCTGGAAGTGGTTGACCGATTCCGGCACCACGCTGTCCTTGATGCGCGCCACCGAGCGCAGCGGCACCGCGACGCCGTTCACCGACTTGATCGGGTAGTCCAGGATCTGGTCCGGGTTGAGCCGGAACCGGCGCATCACCAGCGGCTCGACCTTGTAAGAGCGCTCGTCGGTGGAGAAGAAGCCGGTGTAGTTGCCGCCCAGCATGGCGTTCAGCGAGGTGCCGAGGTCGGTCATGGTGAGCCCGAGTGCGGAGAGCTTCTCGCGGTCGACCACGATGGTCGATTGCGGCTGGTCGATCTTGAGGTCCTTGTCGACGTAGGCGAACAGCCCGCTGGCACGCGCCTTGGCGACGAACAGGTCCGACACCTGGTCGAGCTGGCGGAAGTCGCCGCTGCTCTGCAGCACGAAGCCGATCGGCAGGCCGAACGATCCGGGCAGATAGGGCCGCACGTAGCTCGCGATCTCCATGCCGGGCACGGCGTCGAGGCGAGCCTGCAGCTCTTCGGCGATGGTGAACACGCTGCGATGGCGGTGGCTCCAGTCGACCAGCTGGATGCCGGCCATCAGCTGCGGCGCCTGCGCGAACAGGAACCAGTCCTTCATCTCCGGCACCGACTTGTAGATGCCGACGATCCCGGGCGTGTAGCGGGCCAGGTCGTCCAGGGTGACGTTCGGCGCGGTGCTGCCGGAGATGGTGACGTCGCCGATGTCCTCCGGCGGCGACAGCTCGTGCTTGGAGTGCTGGTAGAAGTACAACGTGCTGCCCAGCACCAGCAGGCCGACCAGCAGCACCAGCGGCTGCAGCCGCAGGCTCACGTGCAGGACCGCGCTGTAGCCGCGCTGCACCGCATCCAGCGCGC
>CAXTJU010000152.1:0-6202 GCA_964244655.1 uncultured Acetobacteraceae bacterium
CCTGGGGCCAGATGAGCTACTGGGGCGCCACCGTCATCACCAACCTGTTCTCCGCCATCCCGCTGGTCGGCGAGAGCGTGGTGACCTGGCTGTGGGGCGGCTTCTCGGTCGATAACCCGACGCTGAACCGCTTCTTCGCGCTGCACTACCTGATGCCGTTTATGATCACCGGCGTGGTGTTCCTGCACATCGTGGCGCTGCACATCACCGGGTCCAACAACCCGCTGGGCATCGATGTGAAGAGCCCGCAGGACACCATCCCGTTCCACCCGTACTACACCATCAAGGACAGCGTGGGCATCTGCGTGTTCCTGCTGGTGTTCGCGCTGCTGGTGTTCTTTGCCCCCAATCTGCTGGGCCACGCCGACAACTACATCCCGGCCAACCCGCTGGTGACGCCGGCAGAAATCGTGCCCGAGTGGTACTTCCTGCCGTTCTACGCCATCCTGCGCGCCGTGCCGTCCAAGCTCGGCGGCGTGTCGCTGATGTTCGGCGCCATCGCGGTACTGTTCCTGCTGCCCTGGCTCGACACCTCGCCGGTCCGCTCGGCGCGCTTCCGGCCGATTTACCGCCAGCTGGTGATCGTGCTGGTGGTGTCGCTGTTCGTGCTGGGCGAGGTGGGCGCGCACCGTCCGGAGGGCATCTGGGTGGTGCTGGGCCGGGTCGCGACGGCGTACTACTTCCTGCACTTCCTGGTGTTGCTGCCGGTGCTGGGCAAGCTGGAGCGGCCGTTGCCGCTGCCGGAAAGCATCAGCCGCCCGGTGCTGGCGCCGCGCAACCCCCGCAACCCCGGCGGTGGTGGCGGGCCGCTGCCGCAGGGTGCGGCCGCCAAGCCGATGGAGAAGTCGTGATGCGGCTGGCCTCCCTCGCCGTCCTGGCCGTTCTGGCGACACCCGGCTTGGCGGCGGCACAGGCCGAGCCGGAAGCGCTGCCCAAGGTCAATTGGTCGTTCGACGGCCCGTTCGGCACGTTCGACCGCGCCTCCGAGCAGCGCGGGCTGCAGGTGTGGCAGGAGGTCTGCTCCAACTGCCACTCCATGAAGGAGGCGTACTACCGCAACTTGCAGGGCATCGGGCTGACGGCGGAGCAGGTGAAGGCGTTCGCCTCCACCATCACCGTCCCCGGCGGCACGGACGACCAGGGCCAGCCGGTGGATCGCCCGGCGCTGCCCTCCGACCATTTCCGCTCCCCCTGGCCGAACGACAAGGCGGCCCGGGCGGCCAACAACGGCGCGTTGCCGCCCGACCACTCGCTGATCGAGAAGGCGCGCGAGGGCGGGGCGACCTACGTGCAGGATTTGCTGCTCGGCTACCAGGACCCGCCGGCCACCATGAAGATGTCGGACGGGATGAACTACAACGTCTATTTCCCCGGCCGCCAGATCGCCATGGCGCAGCCGCTGCACGACGACCAAGTGACCTATGCCGACGGCACTAAGGCCACCGTGGAGCAGGAGTCACACGACGTAGCGATGTTCCTGACTTATATGGCCAACCCGGAACTGGAGCAGCGCAAGCGGATGGGTGTGCGGATCGTGCTGTTTCTGGCAGGCATGACGGCCGTGACCTACGCGGTGAAGCGCAAGATCTGGGCTGACGTCCACTAGCCCAGCAGGGAGCCAAGCATGGACACGATCCAGCCGGTGATCGGCATCATCGGCGGCTCCGGCCTGTACGACATCGAGGGGCTTGAGAACAAGGAATGGCGGCACGTCCCTACCCCGTGGGGTGAACCGTCCGATGAGTTGCTGTTCGGCCGGCTGGGCGGGGTGCAATGCGTGTTCCTGCCCCGCCACGGCCGCGGCCACCGCTTGTCGCCAAGCCACCTCAACTATCGCGCCAACATCGACGCGCTGAAGCGCTCCGGCGTTACGGATGTGCTGTCGCTGTCGGCGGTGGGTAGCTTGAAGGGCGAGTATCCGCCGGGCCACTTCGTCATCGTGGACCAGTTCATCGACCGCAGCTTCGCGCGGGAGAAGAGCTTTTTCGGCGATGGCTGCGTGGCACATGTCAGCGTGGCGCACCCGGTTTGTCCCCGGCTCGGCGACGCGCTGGAGGCCTCCGCCCGCAGCCTGGACCTGCCGGTGACGCGGGGCGGCAGTTACCTCGTGATGGAGGGGCCGCAATTCTCTACCCGCGCCGAGAGCGAGCTGTATCGCAGCTGGGGGTGCGGCGTGATCGGCATGACCAACATGCCGGAGGCCAAGCTCGCGCGGGAGGCCGAGCTTTGCTACGCGACGGTCGCCATGGTGACGGATTTCGACTGCTGGCACCCGGACCACGGCCACGTCACGGTGGATCAGGTGACGAAGGTGATGGCCGCCAACGCTGTCGGAGCGCGTGCGCTGGTGGGAGCGGTGGTGACGGTGCTGGGCGCGTTGCGCGGCCCGTGCCCCGCCGGGTGCGACCGGGCGTTGGACTTCGCCATCGTGACCCCCCCCGAGGCGCGCAACCCGGCGCTGATGGCCAAGCTGGACGCGGTCGCTGGGCGGGCTTTGGCGGCTGGGTAATGCCTAGTCGTCACCTTAGGACCTCCCGGTGTGTTTATGAATACAATTGTTATTTAGTTTTATTGTGTCTTATAATTTATAATACTGTCAGAACTAACACTCTTTCTGTCACATATGACGAAGCTGCCACTTACTTGTGGCATGTTCATTACAGTTTTTGGCATATTGTTCAGTTTTCTACTTCAGGTCTTCCTGATAATAACCATATCTTGTTAACATTATCTGCTAAGCTTTCACTTGCAGCATTCGGCGATACGCTGTTCTCTCTCAGATTACCGAGCGCAATCGGCTACGCGGCTTATTGCATATCGGCGACGGCCGTGTTGCGCCGGTCTGTCCATGGTTTTACCCTGATCTTGTTCTTGCTTTTCGTAGCTTTGAACACTGAACTCGTTGATATCATGTCGATCGCACGAGGTTACGGAATCGGCATCGCCCTCACGACGATGGGTGTCTATGCTCTGCTACGTAGCCGACAGTCAGCTACCAGGACTGCCTGGACATGGGCGGCGGCGCTCTTATTCGGCTTGGCAGTGCTCGCGCACTTGTCTCTGCTGTTGTTTTACGGAGTTGCAGTCTGCATCATCGGCGCTGAACTCCTCTTGGATGTTTTGACGGCGCGAATTTCCTGGCGAGGTTTTCTGATTGGGGCAGCCGGGCCAACGGCGGTCAGTCTCGCGCTGGCACCAATTATCACCCGACAAATTGTCGTGCTTCAACCTCTTGGTCTGCTCAACACCGAAGGCCTGACGTCATTTCACTTCGACACAGTCAAGATGGTCATCGCCGGATCGCTGTTTCAGGGCGACATGACGCAGCCCTGGATAGGTTTGATCTGCCTGTTTGCCTACGGGATGCCGTTGTGCGGCCTTCTCGCCCTTGCAGTGTCAGACCACCAGGTAATAAGGCTATGGACGCCCCGACGAGACCTCACGGTCTTTCTGACATTCTTGATTGGCGTAAGCCTCGGAAGCGTCTTGCAACATCACTTCTTCGGCGTCGCCTTCCTTTCTGGACGCCGCGCAATATGCCTGTTTCCCTCTTTCGTGTTTTGCACTGCGGGAATACTCAACTTCGCGCTGAGCGGACCGTTTATCCTTCGAAGGTTGGCCGGACCCGGCCTCGTTGCAGTCGTTGTCATGATGACCGCGCAGTTTGCCCGCGCTGCTCGGTTCGATAAAACGAATGACTGGGGATTCGACGCTGATGTCAACACCATGGTGCGAGATGTCACAGCAATCTCAAAGTGCAACAACAGGCATCCGCTTCGTCTCGGGACGGATTGGCTATTCGATTCCGCCATTAACTACTTCATTGCACGCGATCGCATCACTCTCATCCAACCTGTGGACCAATTGGGCCATAGTCCGCTTGTAAATCATCTTGAGCACGGCGAAAAAGCTGGCGGCTTCGACGCGTTCTACATCCGAAGCGCCGACTTGCCGCTCCTGGAGCGTGGGTTTGGCTTACAAAAAGTCTTACAGCACTATGCGGTGTCGGACACGATTTTAACGACCTCCACCGACTCTCCAAAGAATTCTTGCGACTGCGTAAGACCACCTGCTGCCATCCTACCATGATCGAGGCAGAGGTGGCCTCCAGGCGCTCGTACGACATGACAGAGTGTGGTCACTACAGGACTCAATAAGCCTTCAGTAACCGGTCGATGTAGTCCAGCTCCCCCTGCGGCCGGGTCCGCTCGCCCTCGCGGCGGCGCAGCTCGGCCTGGATTTCCCGGGTGCGCGCCTGCTCCATTTGGTCGGGCACATGCACGCCGTCGCCGTCGGCGCGGCCGGAGGTGCCGTCCTTGGTCGGGCGGCCCAGCGGGTCGCGCTCGGCGTCGGCCGGCTGGTCGCCTTGCTGGCCGTCGCCGGCCTCGGCGTCGCGGTCACCGCGGCCCTGGCCCGGGTCGTCGCCCTGGCCGTCATCCTGCGCCATCTGGTCACCGGGGCCGTCGCCCTGGCCTTCCCCCTCGCCGGGCTGCACCGACACGCCGAGCGACTGGGACATTTGCTGGCTCATCTGCTGCTCGCCCTTCTGCAAGGCGTCGATCGCGCGCTGCTGGGCCGCGCCGGCCTGCTTGTCCTGGTGGGCGGCGAGCGCTTGGCCGGCCTGGTTCATGGCGATGTCCGCCTGGCCCAGCGCGTCGGGCACCTTGCCGGTCAGGTCGCCGAAGTTCTGCATCATGTCGCCCAGCGCCCGGCGCAGCGCGCGCTGCTGCTTGGCGTCGGTCTCGCGGCCCGCCGGGTCGCTGGCCGGCGGGGGCTGGCCGTCGCGGCCGGCGGCACGCTGCTTCATGGCGCCCTCGCGCTGCACCATGTCCTCGGCGGCGCCCATCTGCTGCTGGCCGCGCTTGCGTTGCTGCTGCGCCTGCTGGCGGTCGCCGCTCGGGTTGGCCTCCGCCTGCTTCAGCTGTTCCAGCATCTGCTCTAGCTGCTGCATCTTCTGTTGCGCCTCGTCGGTGCGGCCGGCCTTGGCGGCGTCCTTCATCTCCTGGGTCAGCTTGTCGAAGTCCTGCTGGTTCAGAGTGCGCGCCGCCGGGTCGAACGGCAGCAGGGTGCCGTCGCGGCGGGCCTTTTCCGCCAGCGCTTGCAAGTGCTTCTGGATCTCGCGGCGCAGCGCCTCCGCCTTGCGGTCCATGTCGGTCTTGTCGCCCTTCTTCAGGCTCTGCTTGAGCGCCTCGCGCGCCGCCTGCACGGCCTGCGCGGTGCGGGCGACGGAGTCGTTCTCCAATTGCAGCGCCAGCGCCCAGAGCCGGCCTTGCGCCTCGGCGATGTCGGCCGTGTCGCCGCTGCGCGCCAGGATGCCCGCGGTGCTGCTCAGCGCGAGGTAGGTGCCGGTGTTGTTGTCGAACGCTTCGGGCGCCTGGGCCAGGGCGTCCAGGTCAGAGGCGGCCTGGCCGTGCTCCTCCGGCGCCACGCTCAGCCGCTTGCGGATGTCGATCACCGCGCGGGCCAGCGGGTTCTTGAAAGTGCGCTCCGGCAGGGTGAACTCCGCCTCGGCGCTGGCCGTGCGCTGCCCCGGCGCGTCCTTCGCCACCAGTGCCGCCACTACGGGCAGCCCGGCCCAGGGATTGGCGGTGAGGTCCTGCGACGACGCCCCGTGCGCCTGCTTCGGCGCACCGCCGGGCAGCGGGATCGCCACCACCAGCGGCGGCGCGGCGGGCCGGTCCTTCAGCCGCAGCTCGGCCTGCACGGAGGCGATGCCGTAATCGTCCGTCGCGGTCCAGGGCAGCCGGGTCTGCAATCTCTGCGGGCCACGCTGCTGACCCGGCGGGGCCGCCCAGGCGATGGTCGGCGGCGCGTCCGGGATGGCGGCCAGCGACCAGCGCCCCAGCTCCCGGCCGCGGCGGCGGACCACGAGGTCGCCGTCGCCCTTGATGTCGCCCTCGCCCTGCCAGCTGGCCGCGTCCAGGGCGGCGAATGGCAGGGCGGCGCCGGCGAAGTCCATGGTGGGGGGGCTCGACCCGCCGGTCAGGCTGACGGTCAGGTGAGAGCCGGCGGGGACGCTGACCACGGGGGCGTCCGGGTGCAGGAACACCGGCGGCAGGCCGGTGTAGGAGGGCGGCGTCAGCCAGGCTTGCAGCTGCGGCTCCGGCGTCGGCGTGCCCTGCGGCAGGCCGGGCCAGACGGAGCGCAGCAGCCGCCCCGGCGCGTCCGGCCCCGCCACCGCGAGGCCGGCCACCAGCAGCAC
>CAXTJU010000153.1:0-6162 GCA_964244655.1 uncultured Acetobacteraceae bacterium
CCGGCCCGCCGCGCCATCGCCGCCGCCACCGACCCGGCCCGCTTCGTGGCCCGGCTGGCCGACGCCGCCGCGGCGCTCATCATCGCCCCGCCCGCCCCGCCGGTTCGGCTCGCCTGGGTGTCCTCCTGGGACGTGCCGTGCGGCGTCGCGGAATACTCGCGCGCCCTGGTGGACGCGCTGCCGCGACAGGGCCTGGCCGCCCCCGTCATCCTGGCCGACGACCGCACCGCCGCCTCGGACGCCGTACGCCCCGCCTGGCGCGCCGGCGACGCCGGCAGCGTGGACCGCCTGCTGCTCGCCCTGGCGCGGGAGGACGCGGACGCCGTGGTGATCCAGCACCAGCCCGGCCTGCTGCCCTGGCCGGCGCTGGCCCGGCTGGTCGAGGCGCTCGCCGCGTCGGGCCGCATCACCGCCGTCACCCTGCACAACACCCGCCACCTGCTGGACATCCCGGCGCCGGAGCGGGACGCCGCCGTGCAGGGTCTGGGCCGCGCCACCCGCCTGCTGGTCCACACCCTGGCCGACCTGGCGCTGCTGGACGGGCTGGGCCTGGCCGCCACCCTGCTGCCGCACCCGGCGCCGCCCCCCCTCACGTCGCCCATCCGGCCGCTGCCGCCGGACGCGGCGCCGCTGATCGGCTGCACCGGGTTCTTCCTGCCGGACAAGGGCATCGGCGCGCTGATCGCGGCGGTGGCCCGGCTGCGCAGCCGCTGGCCGGCGGTGCGGCTGCGCCTGGTCAACGCGGAATACCCCGACCCCAGCTCGGCCGCCGAGATCGCCGCCTGCCGCCGGCTGGCCGGCGCGGAGGGGCTCGACGTGGAGTGGCACACCGGCTTCCTGCCGCTCGCCGAGCAACGGCGCCTGCTGGCGGGCTGCGACCTGGTGGCGCTGCCCTACCAGCGGTCCAAGGAAGGCTCCAGCGCCGCCCTGCGCACGGCGCTCGGCACCGGCCTCCCCGTCGCGGTCACCCCCCTGCCGCTGTTCGAGGAGGCGGCCGGCGCGGTCTGCCGCCTGCCGGGCTGCGCCCCGGCGGCCATCGAGCTGGGCCTGGGCAGCCTGCTCGGCAGCCTCGAACGCCGGGCGGCGCTGGCCGCGGCGGCCCGCGGATGGCTGGCCGAGCGCGCCTTGCCGGACGTGGCGCGCCGGCTGCACGGGATGCTGCTCGGGCTGGCCGCGCAGCGCCGACTCGGCATCCCGCCGGACGGCTCGCCCTGGCCGCAAGGCGCGCCGGGTCCGTAGGGCGGCCCCCGCCGCGGGCGGAATGACGCGGCGTTGACGCAACGAAGTTGACCGCCTCGGCCGTTGCCGCGTCATCACAATCTTATGCTGTCGTCTTTCCGCCGGGAGGTGATCGCCGCCATGGCGTTGTCACATTGGCGATCATATTCTCGAACAAACTTCCCGCCCCGCGCCGGTGGAGGGCAACCGGTGCATCGGGTGTGGCATACGTGGCGATATCGTGCAGATAACCGACGTGCGAAGCCTGCCGCCCGGCACGTCCCTCGCGTGCGACGTGTGCATCGTCGGCAGCGGCCCGGCGGGGTCCGCCCTGCTCAGCGAGCTGGCCGGCAGCGGCCTCAGCGTCATCCTGCTGGAAAGCGGCGGCCTGGCGCGCGATGAGCAGTCCGAGCGGCTGAACGAGGTCGAGAGCATCGGCGCCGAGCGCTTCCCCGACCAGACGCTGATGCGGGCCCGTGTGCTGGGCGGCACCTCGGACATCTGGACCGGCCGCTGCGCCCCGTTCGACGCCATCGACTACCAGGCGCGCCCGTGGGTGCCGCATTCCGGCTGGCCGTTCGGCCCCGAGGAGCTACGCCCGCACCTCGACCGCGCCCTGCTGCACCTCGGCCTCGGCCCCGGGGTGGACTACACGGGGGAGGGCTTCTGGCAGATCGCCGGGCGCGCGCCGCCGCAGCCGCAGCTGGCCAACGAGAGCCTGCTGCCGTTCTTCTGGCAATACAGCCGCGACGCGCGCCGCCGCTACGACGCCATGCGCTTCGGGCCGCAGCTGCAGTCCTTGCAGCCCGGCGGCGCGCAAATCCTCGCCAACGCCACCGTGCTGCACGTCAACACCAACTGGGCGGCGTCCCGGGTCGAGTCGGTGGAGGTGGCCAGCCTCGACGGCGAACACTGGACCGTCGAGGCGCCCAGGATCGTGCTGTGCGCCGGCGGGATCGAGAACGCGCGGCTGCTGCTGGCGTCCAACCGCACGCAGGCCGCCGGGCTGGGCAACGGCCACGACCTGGTCGGCCGCTTCCTGATGGACCATCCGCGCGGCTCCGCCGCCTCCTTCAAGCTGAAGGACTACGCCAAGCTGCGGCGCTACTTCGCCATCCACAACGTCCGCACCGAACGGGGCAGCCACGTCTTCTACCAGGGCGTCAGCCTGAGCCCGGCGGCGCAGCAGCACGAGGGGCTGCTGAATTGCGCGGCCTGGCTCACCGAGATCATCACGCCGGACGACCCGTGGAGCGCGCTCAAGCGCGTGTTCCAGGGCCGCTCGGTCAGTCGCAAGGACGCCGCCGCGCTGCTCGGCAACATGGGCCTGCTCGCCCGCGGCATGCACCGCCACCTCCTGGTGGGCCACGGCCTGCCCCGCAAGGTGCTGGACCTGCGGCTCAGCTGCGCCGTGGAGCAGCGGCCGGACCCGGCGAGCCGCGTCACCCTGGCGGACCGGGTGGACCGCTTCGGCATGCCGCTGTCCCGCATCGACTGGCGCATCGACAGCCAGGAGCAGCAGACGGTCCGCCGCACCGCCGAGCTGGTCGGCGAGGGCTTGCAGCGGCTCGGCCTGGACGGCCTGGCGCTGGACGACTGGGTGCGCGACGGCGCGGGCTTCCCGCCCAGCTTCGCCGACGCTGCCCACCCGACCGGCACGACCCGCATGGCGGACGAGGCGCGCCAGGGGGTGGTGGACCGGCAGGGCCAAGTGCACGGCGTGCACGGGCTGTATGTCGCAGGCAGCTCGACCTTCCCCACCTCGGGGCACGCCAACCCGACCCTGATGATCGTGGCGCTCGCCATCCGCATGGCGGACCACCTGAAGCAGCTCCACGCCCAGCCCGCTGCGGCCGTCGTTGTTCACGGCTAAATAACGATTTCGTCAGCAACCTAGGTGCGATTATCGCCGTTGACCTGCATCCGGCTTGCCGGGCCAACGGTTAGATGATCGCGGCGGCGAACGCTGCTGGGAGACGGTTGCCCGCAGAGAGGGGCGGCCTTGGAACGCTACACTCTTACAAAGGTATCTCGATGATTGACAGCAACCAGTTGACGAACGCGGCCTTCGCCGCGCTCGAGCGGCGGGCGATGTTCAAGAAGGCCGGCACCGGCGTCGCCGGCGCGGTCGTGGCCAGCATGCTGGCCGGCACCAGCCTATCCTCCCCGGCCGCCGCCGCCACGACGCCGACGGCGCCCACCGGCGCGCCGACGCAGACCGACGTGAACATCCTCAACTTCGCGCTGAACCTCGAATACCTTGAGGCGCAGTACTACCTCAACGCGCTGACCGGCACCGGCCTGTCCGCCAACGACCTGGCCGGCGGCGCGTCCGTCAACGGCGTCTATCAGACCCCCGGCGCCGTCCCCGTCCCCGCCGGCACGACCGCGGTGCCGTTCCAGACCCCGATCATCCAGCAGTTCGCGCAGACCATCGCGGCGGACGAGCAAGCCCACGTGCGCTTCATCAAGCAGGCCCTGACCGCCAACGGCGCGGCTCCGGTTCCGGCCCCGCTGCTGGACGTGACGGCCGCCGGCGCGTTCACCACGCTGGCCACGGCCGCCGGGCTCATCGGTGCAGGACAGACGTTCAACCCGTACGCCGACGAGGTCAACTTCCTGCTCGGCGCGTTCATCTTCGAGGACGTGGGTGTCACGGCCTACGGCGGAGCCGCCGCGCTGATCTCCCAGCCGAGCGCGCTCGTGCAGTATGCGGCCTCCATCCTGGCGGTCGAGGCCTACCACTCGGCCACCGTGCGCACCCTGCTCTCCATCCTGGGCGGCGGCACGGCGACGGACGCGATCGCCACCCTGCGTTCCATGCTGTCCAGCGGCGCCGCCGCCGGCACGACCAACGGCGACGATTTCGGCACATTCGACCCGACCTCTAACGTCGTGGTGCTCGCCCCACTCGACCCGAACGCGCTGACCTACCGCCGCTCGGTGCGGCAGGTGCTGAACATCGTTTACGGCGCGCCCAACGCAACGATGGGCCTGTTCTTCCCGATGGGCCTGAACCAGCAGGCCGGCCAGACCGGCTTCGCGTAACGTCTAGCGCGGACGGGCGGGCAGCGTCCCTGCCCGCCCGTCCGCGTGCTGCCCCTCCACATGCCGGCTGAACAGCGCCCCGGCCGATTGCAGCACCTTCGCCTGGTAGGCCTGGTTCAGCGGCGGCGTGTGCGAATGGTAGTCCCCCACCGCGCGCATCAAATCTCCTCCCGTCTCGTTCAGGTATGTCCGCAGGATCAGCCCGCCCGCCGCGATGTTGTAGCAGGCCCGGCCCAGCAAGCTCTGCCGCACCACCGCCTCCGGGGTGCCCGTGTAGCGGGACAGCGCCGGCAGCCATCGGGTGTTGACCTGCATGATCCCCAAATCCTCCGACCCGTCCGTGTTCAGGTGCACCGTCCCCGGCGCGCCGCCCTCGACGGCGTGGATGGATGGCAGCACGCGCGGCGGAAGGTTATACAGCGACGCGACCAGCGCCATGCAGGCGACGAAGGGAACGGCCATCAGGCCGCCTCCCCCTTCCCAGCACGACCCCCGGCACGATTTGGGATACCATGACCGAACCTGACCGCACCCGGCGCGACGCCGGCTTCACCCTGCTGGAAATCCTGGTGGTGATCGCCATCCTCGGCCTGCTCATCGGCCTGGTCGCCCCGGCGGTGCTGAACCAGCTCGGCACGGCCAAGACGAAGATCGCCCACCAGTCCATCGAGCGGCTCGGCTCCGTGCTCGACTTGTACAAGCTCGACATCGGTTCCTACCCGACCACCGAGCAGGGCCTGTCCGCGCTGGCCACCCAGCCGACCGGCGTCACCAACTGGAACGGCCCCTACGTGAAGGCCAGCACGGCGCTGGTGGACGCCTGGAACCACCCGTACGGCTATCGCGAGCCGTCGCAGCGCAGCGGGCACGACTACGATCTGTGCTCGCCGGGTCCAAACAACTCGACCGGCGACGGGCAAATCTGCAACCCCTAGCAGGGCGCTGCCCTGCACCCGCGAGGGGACGAAGTCCCCTCGACCCCTGTTAATTATAAATAGGTGTCCAGAGGACTTCGTCCTCTGGTGGGGTTTGGGGCGAAGCCCCAACCTGCTCACCGCGGTGCCCCCAGGCTGCGCCGCAGCGGCGCGCTCGGGTCGGCCGACCCGGAGGCCGGCAGCGCCAGCAGCTGCTGCGCCACCGCCGCCGAGCCGCTCAGCTGGTCGCGCAAATCCTCCGTCAGCGAGCGCGCGTCCCGCTGGTCATGCACCACGTGCGGGGTGATCAGCACCAGCAGCTCGGTGCGGGCGCGCACGTTGGTCTGCTGGCTGGCCAGCACGCCGAGCAGCGGGATGTCCTTCAGCCACGGGATACCCTGGTTCTGCTTGCTGTCGGAGTCCTGGATCAGCCCGGCGAGCCCCACGGTCTGCCCGTCCTGGATCACCACGCGGGAGGTCACGCTGCGCTCGTTGAAGGTGGGCGAGTTCACCCCTGCCGTCGTCACCGCGGAGGCCACGTTGCTGACCTCCTGCGCGATGTCGAGCGTCACCAGGCCGCCGCTGTTCACCCGGGGCGTCACCTGCATGATGACGCCGGTCTGCTGGTAGTTGATCGAGTTCACCACGGGCGCGCCGGTGGTGATGGTGCTCTGCGAGGTTTGGCTGAGGTAGGGCACCAGCGCGCCCACCTCCAGCCGCGCCGCCTCGTTGTCCAGCACCAGCAATTGCGGCGAGGACAGCACCCGCACCTTGGTGACGGCCTGCAAGGCGTTGAGCGCGGCCGAGGTGCTGCCGGGCCCGCTGAGCACGAAGCCGGGGAACCCGGTGGAGAACGCCGCCGCCGTGGCGCCGAACGACAGCGCGCCTTGCAGCCCGGCGCTGAAGAAGAACTGCGTGCCGTACGAAAGGTTGTCGTTCAGGTCCACCTCGGCGATCGTGGCGTCGATGCGGACCTGCAACG
>CAXTJU010000154.1:0-6101 GCA_964244655.1 uncultured Acetobacteraceae bacterium
GGCCGCCGGCAACACGGCCCACATCCGCGCCCCCGCCGCGTTGCGGGTAATGCTGGACGTGCCGGCGGCGTTGCGGGACCGGGTGCGGCCCGACGACGGCTCGCCGCCCGCGGCCGTGCTGTTCGAAGGCGGCGGCGACGCGCTGCTGGCCCTGCTCGGCGCGCTGGCCGGGCAGGACGGGCCGATCGTGCCGGTGCTGGCCGCGTCCGGGCCGGCGCAGGACTACCCGCTTGCCATGCTGGTGGCGGAGCGCTGCGTCAGCACCAACACGGCGGCGGCGGGGGGGAACGCGAGCCTGATGTCGCTGGGGTGATCTCGGTTGCTTCTGCCTCTTCCGCGCTTTGCGGGAGGGGCGGGAGTGAGAATGGTGTCTCGTTTGAAGTCCGGCTGGGTCTGTTCGTCTGCTCTCGATCGATTATCTTGAAGAAGTCCGCCAGTATTCATTGACACCAAAACAAGTTTGGTCTTGCAAGGGATAGGTTGTTGGAGTGACTTGTAGAATTCGTTGCATGAATGGCGTGAAGAACCCGTAAATTAGCTATTTCGGTCTTTTTCAACACAATCGATCCAAGTCGATTATTCACTGGCATTAGCAGTTATCCCGGAAGCGGACATGCCTTGGTGCCCGCGAAACCTGGTCGGCGTTATTTCAGTTGTTTACTGGTGCCTTCAGATTCTCTGAAGCGGCCTGCCGCCCAGCCTAAACGTTGGGTAATTGGATGCTTGAAACGCTGTTGCGGCACTGTCGCTGGTTATGGCGGCCTGGAAGTCGCACTGATTGTGCAGTATCGATAAGCGAGTTAACGGCATCAAGCGTTTACACTACAAAGTGGGATTGTTATCGTATCATGAAGCTGGCTAGTTAGCATGGACACCACTGCCGCAATAATCCAGTCGGTTGCCGCCGTCCTGAAAGCTATGGCTTGGCCTGCGTCAGTTTTCGCAATAGCGCTGTTTTACAAGGCGGACCTGAAAGCACTTATCCCTCGTCTGCGTAAAGCAGGGCCATCGGGGGTGGAATTGGATCCACCGGTACAGCAGAGTGTTGTGACCACTGACTTATCTGGCACCATTGGTAAGTCATTGCCAGGGATAACGCGCACAGTTGCAATCGAAGACCTTGAGCGAATCCTTCGACAGCAGTTTTCAATGATACCAGATGATGACAGGGTTGACAGGCTAGTACTCGAATTGTCTCAAGCGCGCTTGACCGCTCATTTCGAGCGCGTGTACCGCGTTATATTTGGAACACAGATTTTATGTCTCCGTCGATTGAACGAGCGCAAAAGCCCAGTTGGTCTGGACGACCTGAAAGCTTTCTTTTCGGAGAACACAGCACCGTTCCCAGCCACCTATGAGCACTACGGATTTGATGGGTGGTCGGCCTTTATGCTGAACGAAATGCTTATCAGAAACAACGGAGAGCGCATCGAGATATCGCCTGTCGGAAAAGACTTTCTGCTTTACATGACCGTCAAGGGCATGTCCGAGGAGAAGCCTAACTAAAGAGTCAATACTCTGCCCAGTAAGTTACATGTTAGATCTTTGACTCGCGGTCGACTCGCAAGCACAGTTGCTCATAGGAGTGCAAAATGGTCACCAAGACGGAACTCGAAGGAGCTGTGGATTTCGTAACCAACCGTCTCAATCCCATTATGCGCACAGGTTCATATGCGTTTGGCTTCGTCCTAGACCTGGCAATGGTGACGGCCCAACGACGATATAACCTGTATCGCCTCGTCGAGGAAATTGCTGCTCTGGAGGGAAGTGGACATAGACCTTCCTCGACGAAACCCGCCAGCGAATTCCGGGGCACGCATCTACGGGGTTATTGGCACAAGCATCATACTCAGGCGCGATACATCGCCCGCAACGTGATGGATGAGATGAAGCGCGACAATACCGTTGAGAAGTTTTTGACGCCTCATGTTGGCGAGGATTTCACGCCACAACTGATTGCACAACTAGCGTGTAAGCTCATCCACGACAATTACTTGAATAGGAGAACGGAGGCTCGACTCACAGGCGAATGGATTATCTTCGCGAAAGCTCAAGCCAAGAACCACTATCTAACACTGGCTTGGCACGACGAACCCGACGAAGACGTTGCCGAACGGCTGCACCGTTATGAGGAAATCGACCGCAGCACGGGCTGGCAATGGGATAAGCGCAAAATCGTAATAGGCGAACCGTCTGTGTCCGGAGAAGCGGGCGAGGTCACGCAGTGATCCGTACGGTTAATCCCGCATCTCAGCACTCCAGGCTTTGAAGCGGACAGACCAATTCTCATCAAACACGAACCGCAGTCCCGGCGTCCCGGTTTCAAACAGTCAGCCAACGCTGGCGGATCAGCCCCGGATTTCGAACCGAGCCACTACCGGGTCGAGGCCGGGCTCAACACCGGCACCTCCTCGGCGACGCCCCCCTCAACCAGCCTTCTCCCGCCGGCGGGAGCAGGCTGGCATCGGCGCAATAAAATCCGCCGCCGTCGCCGTGTCCAGCGGCGCCAGCTCATGCCCCGGGTTGACGGCCGCCGCCCGCGACACCGCGCCCATCACCGTGCCGTGCTCGTCCATCACCTGGATCGGCGCGGCCTGGTCCGCCTGCCGCAGCAGGCGGTGCAGCAGCTCCGGGTAGCGCGCCGCGCTGGAGATCACCTCCGCCGCCGAAGTGCCATCCGCCCGCTGCGCCGCGGCGTGGGCGGCGTGGATGCGGCCGGAGTACACCGACCGCGGCTCGATCCGCCGCGCCACCGCCACCGCGCCGGCCACGGCGACCAGCACCGGCAGCATGAACGCGTCGAGCCGCCGGGTCAGCTCCGTCAGCATGACGATGGCGGAGACCGGCCCCTGCGTGCTGGCGGCCAGCACCGCGCCGGCGCCCAGCACGGCGTAGCTGCCCGGCGGCGCGCCCGTGTGCAGCAGCCGCTCCCACACCTGCCCGAGCGCGCCGCCCACCATGGCGCCGAACGCGACGCTGGGCGTGAACAGCCCGCCGGGCGCGCCGCTGCCCAGGCAGGCCGCCGTGGCGATGGGCTTGAGCAGCCCCAGGATCAGCAGCAGCGGCAGCCCGAGGGCGCCGGAGAACGCCAGCTGCGCCAGGTCCTTGCCGTTGCCGAGCAGCTGCGGGAACGGGATGGCCAGGCAGCCTAAGGCCCCCAGCACCGCCACCGGCGCGGCCAGCGCGCCCCAGCCGGACGGCTTGCGCTCGTCCGCCCAGGCGATCAGCCGCACGAAGCCCACGGCGGCCAGCCCGGCCAGCGGCCCGGCCAGCACCGCCCAGCCGACCTGGCCCGGCGACACGGCGAAGGCCGGGATGGCGTAGGTCGCCCGGTCCGGCAGCAGCAGCCAGGACGTGCCGGTGGCGATGAGCGAGGCGGCCAGGGCAGGGGCCACCAGCGGCAGCGCCAGGGTGCCCAGCAGCACCTCCAGCGCGAACAGCGCCCCGCCGAACGGCACGTCGTACACCGCCGCGATGCCCGCCCCGGCGCCGCACGCCACCAGCAGCCGGCGCTGCCCGTCCGGCAGGCCGGCCCAGCCGGCGAGCAGGCTGGCGACCAGCGCCCCGGCCTGCTTCGGCGCCGATTCGCGCCCCAGCGAGGCGCCCATGCCGACGATGACGATGGACAGCACGGCGTTCACCCCCGTCCGCAGCGGCGCGAGCCGCCCGGCGTGGAACCAGATGGACGCCGTGAGGTCCGCGGCGTTGCCGCCGATCCGCCGGCTGAGCCATCGCACGCCGGCCACCAGGCACCCGGCGGCGGCCAGCACCGCCACGCGCCGGCCCGCCCCGGCCTGCTGCACCGCCGGCAGCACGCTGCCCGCGGCGTAGTGCCAGGCGAGGTGCTGCACCGCTTCGAGCAGCCACATCAGCAAGCCGCCGCACACCCCGGCGCCGACGCCCACCACGCCAATGGCGGCCCAGAACCGCAGCGACAGGTAGGCGCGGCCGCCGGGCAGCACGTTGGGCTGGGGAGAGGATGCGGACATGGCGCACTCATGCCGGGCTAACCCGGACCTCGTCGCGTGCTAAA
Source organism: uncultured Acetobacteraceae bacterium (assembly GCA_964244655.1). Classification (GTDB taxonomy): domain Bacteria; phylum Pseudomonadota; class Alphaproteobacteria; order Acetobacterales; family Acetobacteraceae; genus LMUY01. Next base: position 4,034 of record CAXTJU010000154.1, read on the forward strand.
TACGAGTCCATGCCCCACGCCGACTTCATCCACCTCCGCGTCCACTCCGCCTACTCGCTGAGCGAGGGCGCCATCAAGGCCGACAAGATCGCCGCCCTGGCGCGCGACGCCGCCATGCCGGCGGTGGCGATCGCCGACTCCGGCAACCTGTTCGGCGCGCTGGAGTTCAGCCAGGCCTGCGCGGCCAAGGGCGTGCAGCCCATCATCGGCTGCCAATTGGGCCTGATCCGTGCTGACAAGGCGGGGCTGCCGCCCGACCCGGTGGTGCTGCTGGCGCAGGACGCGCAGGGGCTGGCCAACCTGCAGCGTCTGTCCTCGCTCGGCTTCGCCACCTCGGACCCGGCGGACCCGCAATTGCCCCTGCGCGCCGTGCTGGACCACGCGGGCGGGCTGATGCTGCTCACCGGCGGCACCCGCGGCCCGCTGGCCCGGCTACTGGCGGAGGGGCGGCAGGCGGAGGCGGAGGCCATGCTGGCGGCGATGGCGGAGGCATTCGGCGACCGCGCCGCCGTCGAGCTGCACCGCCACGGCCTGGCGCTGGAACGCGCCATCGAGCCGGGGCTGATCGCGCTGGCGGACGGCGCGGGGCTGCCGCTGGTCGCCACCAACGAGTGCTTCTACGCGACGCCCGCGATGCACGAGGCGCACGACGCCCTGCTGTGCATCGCCGCCGGGCGCATGGTGTCGGACCCGGAGCGCCGCCGGGTCACGCCCGAGCACTGGTTCAAGCCGGCCGCCGCCATGCGCGCGCTGTTCGCCGACCTGCCGGAGGCCTGCGACAACACGCTGGCCATCGCCCGCCGCTGCGCCGTGATGGCCGAGACGCGCAAGCCGCTGCTGCCGGTGTGCCCCAAGGTGCGCCCCGGCGCCACCGAGGACGAGACGGTGCGCGCCATGGCCCGCGAGGGCCTCGCCCGCCGCATGGACACGGCCGGCGCCGACCCGGCGGCCCGCGCCACCTACGCCGAGCGGCTGGAATACGAGCTGGGCGTGATCGCCAACATGGGCTTCCCCGGCTACTTCCTGATCGTGGCCGACTTCATCCAGTGGGCCAAGGCGCAGGGCATCCCCGTGGGCCCGGGCCGCGGCTCCGGCGCCGGCTCCGTGGTGGCGTGGGCGCTGACCATCACCGACCTCGACCCGCTGCAGTTCAACCTGCTGTTCGAGCGCTTCCTCAACCCCGACCGCGTCTCCATGCCGGACTTCGACATCGACTTCTGCCAGGACCGGCGCGACGAGGTGATCGAGTACGTGCGCGGCGAGTACGGTGCCGACCGGGTGGCGCAGATCATCACCTTCGGCAAGCTGCAAGCCCGCGCCGCGGTGCGCGACGTGGGCCGCGTGCTCGGCATGCCGTTCGGCCAGGTCAACCGGGTGGCGGAGCTGATCCCCAACAACCCGGCCAAGCCCGTCACCTTGCAGCAGGCGATCGACGGCGAGCCCAAGCTGCAAGCCATGCGCGCCGAGGACGAGGCGATCGCCCGCCTGATGGAGGTGGCGCTGCAATTGGAGGGGCTGTACCGCCACGCCAGCACCCACGCCGCCGGGCTGGTGATCGGCGACCGCCCGCTGGTCGAGCTGGTGCCGCTGTACCGGGACCCGAAGGCCGACACGCTGGTGACGCAGTACTCCATGAAGTACGTGGAGCAGGCGGGGCTGGTGAAGTTCGACTTCCTCGGCCTCACCACGCTCACCGTGCTGCAACGCGCGCTGGCCTACATGGCCGAGCCGCCGGACCTGGACCGGCTGCCGCTGGACGACGCGCCCACCTACGAGATGCTGGCCCGGGGCGACGCGGGCGGCGTGTTCCAGTTCGAGTCCTCCGGGATGCGCGACGTGCTGCGCCAGATGCGCCCCGACCGGTTCGAGGACCTGATCGCCGCCGTGGCGCTGTTCCGCCCCGGCCCCATGGCCAACATCCCCGAGTACTGCCGCCGCAAGCACGGCCAAAAATGGGAAGCGCCGCACCCGGAGCTGCATTCGGTGCTGGATGAGACCTACGGCATCATGGTCTACCAGGAGCAGGTGATGCAGATCGCCCAGACCATGGGCGGCTACAGCCTGGGCG
>CAXTJU010000155.1:0-6097 GCA_964244655.1 uncultured Acetobacteraceae bacterium
TAGCCGCGGCTGATCGACTTCAGGCGGTCGTAGAAGTCGAACACCACCTCGTTCAGCGGCAGGCGGTACACGGCCATCGCGCGGTTGCCGACGTAGGTGAGATCTTGCTGCTGGCCGCGGCGTTCGTTGCACAGGGTCAGCACGGGGCCGAGGTAGTCGTCCGGCACCATGATGGTGGCCTTGATCCACGGCTCGCTGATGTGGTCGATGTGGGTGGGGTCCGGCATGTCGGCCGGGTTGTGCAGCAGGTCGAACGTGCCGTTGTTGCGGTGGATCTCATAGACCACAGAAGGCGCGGTCGCGATCAGGTCGAGGTTGAACTCGCGCGACAGGCGCTCCTGGATGATCTCCAGGTGCAGCAGGCCGAGGAAACCGCAGCGGTAGCCGAAGCCGAGGGCGGCCGAGGTTTCCGCCTCGTAGTGGAAGCTGGCATCGTTCAGCCGCAGCTTGCCCAGGCTGTCGCGCAGCTTCTCGAAATCGTCGGCATCGACCGGGAACAGGCCGCACCAGACCACGGGGATCGACGGCTTGAAGCCGGGCAGGGCGACTAGCGCCGGGGTGCGGTCGTCCGTGATGGTGTCGCCCACGTTGCAGTCGGCCACCGTCTTGATGGCGGCGGTGATGTAACCCATCTCGCCCGGCCCGAGGTCATCGGTGGCGATCATCTTCGGCGTGAACACGCCCACCTGCTCGACGAGGTGCGCCGCCCCGTTGGACATCATGCGGACCTTCATGCCGCGCTTGAGCCGGCCATCGCGCACCCGCACCAGGATCACCACGCCGAGGTATTGGTCGTACCAGCTGTCCACCAGCAGGGCGGTCAGCGGCTTGGACGCGTCGCCGGTGGGCGGCGGCAGCCGGGTGACCAGCGCCTCCAGCACACCCTCGATGTTGAGCCCGGTCTTGGCGCTGATCATCACCGCGTCGTCTGCCGGGATGCCGATCACGTCCTCGATCTGCTGGCGCACCCGCTCCGGCTCCGCCGCCGGCAGGTCGATCTTGTTCAGCACGGGGACGATCTCGTGGTTGGCGTCCATCGCCTGGTACACGTTGGCCAGGGTCTGCGCCTCCACGCCCTGGGAGGCGTCCACCACCAGCAGGCTGCCCTCGCAGGCGGCGAGCGAGCGGCTCACCTCGTAGGCGAAGTCCACGTGGCCCGGCGTGTCCATCAGGTTCAGCTCGTAGGTCAGCCCGTCATGCGCCTTGTAGGCCAGGCGCACGGTTTGCGCCTTGATGGTGATGCCGCGCTCCTTCTCCAAATCCATGTTGTCGAGCACCTGGGCGGTCATCTCCCGGTCGGTCAGCCCGCCGCACGCCTGGATCAGCCGGTCGGCCAGGGTCGATTTGCCATGGTCGATGTGGGCGATGATGGAGAAGTTGCGGATGCGATCGAGCGGGGTGTCGGTCATGGCACCCATGTAGGGGAGTCCGCACGCATTGTCAGCCGAGCGCGCTGCCGAAGGCCCGATCTGATTGACCATCCGTTAACATCCCGGTTAAGTCTGCACTCGAAATCAATGGGACATTGACCAATGGCCTCCGACAGCTTCGTGACGACCTCCGGCGACCAAGCCTGGGACCTTGCCAGCAACTGGAGCAACGGTGTCCCGATGACCGGGGACGATGTCTCGATCACCGGCTCGACGTCTGGGTCCTCGACCATCCAGATCAGCGCGGCCGACCCCGCCTACAACATCGCCTCGCTCACCTACTCGGCCTCGGCCCAGGGCTCGGCGCAGGCGCAGGCGTTGGAAGTCAGCGGCAGCCTCACCGTCACCGGCAACTCGTCCTTCAATGGCGGCGACCTGTTCGTGGACAACGGGGGCAGCGCCTCCATGCAGGGCACCACGACGCTTTCCAACTTCGCGGAAATGGAGGTCGGCACGTCGGCGCCCAGCACCCTCGCCATCGCGATCCTGCAGGGCAACGGCACCAACAACCTCGCCGTGTTCAGCGGTTCCGCATCCGTCGCCATCGCCAAGGGGTCCACGACTTTCACCCTTGAAGGCGGCCTGCTCGATGTCGGCGCAACCTCCGGCACCGACGTCTTCAACCTGCAGAACGGCACCTTGTCGCTCGGCACCAGCGCATCCGCCCTGACCGACGTCATCGACCCGCTCGCGTCCGCTGCCGTGGACTTGACCGAGATCAGCTTCCAAGCCGGCGAGACGGCGACCGTCACGCAAGTCGCCGTCCAGGCCGGCTTCACGCAGTACAGCGTCGCGATCGAGTCGGCCGCGGGCCATCCTCTGTTCACGTTCGACCAGGTGGACGAGGCCAGCGCGTCCGCTCCCGTCATCAGCCTTGTCAGCGACGCCAATGGCGGCACCTTGGTCACCATCGCCTGCTACGCCGCCGGGACCCGCATCCTGACCCCGGCCGGCGAGGTCGCAGCGGAGGAGCTGCGTGCCGGCGACTGCGTGGTGACGGCGGCCGGGCAATCCGAGCCGATCGTCTGGGTGGGGCGGCGCAGCTATGCCGGGCGCTTCCTGGCCGGGCAGTCCCACCTGCTGCCGATCCGCATCAGCGCCGGGGCACTCGGCGCGGGCCTGCCGCACCGTGACCTGCTGGTCTCTCCCTGCCACGCCATGTTCCTGGACGGCGTGCTCGTGCCCGCCGCCAGTCTGGTCAACGGCAGCACGATCACGCAGGAGTGGGCTGCCCAACGGGTGGACTACATCCACATCGAGCTGGCCCGGCATGACGTGATCCTGGCCGAAGGCGCTCCCAGCGAGACGTTCGTGGACGACGGCAGCCGCGGCCTGTTCCACAACGCGGCGGAGCATGGCCGTGACGACTTGGACGGGCCGGCCGAGTATTTCGCCCCGCGGCTCACCCAGGGCTACGAAGTGGAGGCCATCCGGCGGCGGCTGGCAGCCTATGCATCAGAGGCCCTAGCCGCCTGAGCAAACCCGGCGGCGGGCTGGATGATGGCAGTATCCCGATGCTGACTCGCCGCGCCGTGCTCGCCGCTGCCACCGCGCTTCCCATGGCGGCACGGGCCCAGGCGGGCCCCGTCATCAAGATCGGCGTGCTGAGCGACATGTCCGGCCCCTACCGCGATACCTCGGGGCCGGGCTCGGTCGCTTGCGTGAAGCAGGCCGTGCGGCAGTTCCAGTCCAGTGGTTTCACTGTCCAGGTGCTGGCGGCGGACCACCAGAACAAGGCGGATGCTGGCGCGGCCATCGCCAGGCAGTGGTTCGACCAGGACGGCGTGGACGTCATCATGGACGTGCCAACCTCCTCGGTGGCGCTGGCGGTGAACTCCATCGCGAAAGAGAAGAACAAGCTTTACATCAACACCGGCGCCGGCACCGGGGACCTGACGGGCGCGCAGTGCACGCCCGTGACGATCCACTGGTCCTATGACACTTACATGCTGGCCCGCTCCACCGCCGCGCAGGTCACCAAGATCGGCGGCGACAAGTGGGCGTTTGTCACGGCAGACTACGTGTTCGGCCAGCAACTGGCGCGCGACGCGATCCGCTTCGCCAAGGAGGCGGGCGCCGCCGTCACCGGCGAGCAGCGCTATCCATTCCCGGGAACGACGGACTTCTCCTCCTTCCTGCTTGCCGCGCAGTCTGGCGATGCCAATGTGCTCGGCCTGGCTAATGCAGGCGCGGACACGGTCAACTGCGTCAAGCAGGCGCACGAGTTTGGGCTGCTGCAGACGATGAAGGTGGCGGCGCTGCTGCTGGAAATCTCGGACATCCAGGCAATCGGGACGGAGATCGGCGCGGGGCTGTATGCCAGCACCTCGTTCTACTGGGACGCCAACGAGGGCACCCGGCGCTTCACCAAGGCCGTGCAGGACGCGATGCCCAACGGAGCGCCGCCCAACATGATCCAGGCTGGCTGCTACGGCGGTGCGCTGCACTACCTCAAGGCCGTGGCGGCGCTGGGGCCGGAGCGCGCCCGGGACGGCGCGGCAGTGTGCGCGCAGATGAAGGCGATGCCGACCGACGACGATGCGTTCGGCCCCGGCCGCATCCGGCAGGATGGGATGTGCCTGCTGCCGGCCTACCTCTACCAGGTGAAGACGGCAGCCGAGAGCCGCTCCAAGTGGGACTTGCAGAAGCTGGTCGCCACCACGCCCGCCACCGAAGCCTGGAAGCCGCTCGCAGAGGAGGCCTGCCCGCTCGCGCCGGCCGGATAGGTGGCAGGCCAGCGCTACGGCGTGGAGGTGCGCGCCGCCGCCCCGGCTGACGCCCCGGAACTCGCCCGCCTGCTCGCAACGGACGCCCGGGCGATGGCGGACCGGCTGGAGGCGATGCGGGCCGACGCCGGCTCGGCCGTTCTGGTCGCTACCGGATACGCCGGGCTGAGCGGTGTGGCGGCGCTGCACTGGGCGCCGGACCTGCTGCATCCCCGGCCGGTTGCGCAGCTCGCGGCGCTGGTGGTGGACGCGGGGGAGCGGCGGCGCGGCATCGGCCGGTTGCTGCTGAAGGCGGCCTCCCAGGCGGCGCGGGCGGCCCGGTGCGACATCCTGCTGTTCACGCCGGAGGGGGAGGGGGCTGAGGCGTTCTGCCGCGCCACCGGGTTCACTGACCATGGGTTGGTGCTGGAGCGCTCATTGCGGCGGCGGGGGCCGGATTGACCGCCGGTTCAGCCGCACGCTCTCGAACACCATCATCGTGTGGCCAGACCGGCGGAAGTGCCCGGTCTCCCGCATGCCGATCCCGCCCAGCACCCGGCGCGACGCGAGATTGCCCTCCTTCGTCACCGCCACCACCCGGGTCAGCCCGCCGCGGTCATGCGCATCCCGCAGCACCGCCCCGGCGGCCTCCCGCGCCAAGCCGTGGCCGCGGGTGGCGGGGGCGAAGGCGAAGCGCAGCGCGATCCCCCGCGCATCTGGCCGCTCGTGCAGCCCGGTGACACCGAGCAGCGCCCCCTCCGCGTCCCGCGCCGTCCACATGCCGACGTCGTGGCGCGCCCAGAACGCCAGCTCGCCGGCCAGGTCCCGCGCTGTCTGCGCCGCGCTGCACACGCCGCCCAGCATAGTGGCCCAGGTGAGCGGGTCGGCCTTGAAGCGCACCAGGTCCGCCAGGTCGTGCGGCGCGTAGGGCGACAGCAGCAGCCGCCCCGTGCGGATTGGATACAACCTCCTACCGGGCGAGCGGCCGGTACTTGATGCGGTGCGGGTCGGTGCTGGCCTCGCCCAGGCGGCGGCGCTTGTCCTCCTCGTAGGCCTGGAAGTTGCCCTCGAACCATTCGACGTGGCTGTCGCCCTCGAAGGCCAGGATGTGCGTCGCCAGCCGGTCCAGGAACCAACGGTCATGGCTGATGATGACGGCGCAGCCGGCGAACTCCGCCAGCGCCTCCTCCAGCGCCCGCAGCGTGTCCACGTCCAGGTCGTTGGTCGGCTCGTCCAGCAGGATGACGTTGCTCTCGCTCTTGAGCATCTTGGCCAGGTGCACTCGGTTGCGCTCGCCGCCGGAGAGGATGCCGACCCGCTTCTGCTGGTCCGACCCCTTGAAGTTGAACGCCCCCACGTAGGCGCGGGACTGCACGGCGCGCTTACCCAAATGGATCACGTCGGTGCCGCCGCTGATCTCCTCCCAGACGGTCTTGCTGCCGTCCAGGCTGTCGCGGGACTGGTCCACGTAGCCGAGCTTGACCGTCTCGCCCACCACCAGCTCGCCGCCATCCGGCTCCTCCTGGTCGGTGATCATGCGGAACAGCGTGGTCTTGCCCGCGCCGTTCGGCCCGATCACGCCGACGATGCCGCCCGGGGGCAGCTTGAACGACAGGTCGTCGATCAGCAGCCGGTTGCCGAACACTTTTCGTAGCTTGTCCGCCGTGATCACGGTGCCGCCCAGCCGCGGGCCCGGCGGGATGACGATTTCGGCGGTGCCGCCGGCCAACTCGGCGGACTTGGCCAGCATCTGCTCGTACTTCTCGATGCGGGCGCGGCTCTTGGTCTGCCGGGCGCGCGGCGAGGACTGGATCCATTCCTGCTCGGCGGCCAGCGAGCGCTGCCGTGCGCTCTCCTCCTTCTCCTCCTGCTTCAGCCGCTTGCGCTTCTGCTCCAGCCAAGAGGAGTAGTTGCCCTCGAACGGGTAGCCGCGGCCGCGCTCGATCTCCAGGATCCAGTTGG
>CAXTJU010000156.1:0-6084 GCA_964244655.1 uncultured Acetobacteraceae bacterium
CAGGCACAGGTTCCTGCCCGCGCCTAAACCCAAAATGCCCAAGGTAGTGATAGGCCTAGTCACCTCATAGATCCGGTCTACCTATAGAGTTAACTGTATAACAACCGACACTATGCCCTCATTTTTAGAAAAGTGAGTTAAAACTTCATTAAAAAGCTAAATCTCATTTGACGAGCTGGGACGACAACGTTACCGTTCAATGACATTGTGATACCAATCAGGTTACTATCAATGCAAGTGTCTTTAAATATAACAGCGATAATATCGACCTATAACCGCTGTATCTATTTAGAGGAGGCTCTGCAAAGCGTCCTTTGTCAGACAGAGCCTTCATTCCAAGTCATCGTCGTGGACGATGGCTCGAACGACGACACCAAAGCAGTTCTCGCACCATTCCTAGACAAAATAGAGTATGTATATAAGGAAAATGGTGGTAAATCGACAGCGTTGAACCTGGCGCTCTCGCGGGTGCGGGGCGACGCGGTCTGGATATTCGACGACGACGACGTGGCGGAACCCCATGCGATCGAGACGCTGAGCCGGGAACTCGTGCAAAATCCCAGCGTCGGCTTTGCCTGCGGCAAGCACAGCGAGTTCTCCCTTGACCAGCATGGCAACCGCACCTGCACGATCCGCGATGCGTTGCTCAACGACGCGATCCACAGGGTGGCCCTGCACCGGTGCGCCGTGTTCCAGGGCGGGATGCTGGTCCGGACGGAATGCTACAGGGCGGTCGGGCCATTCGACGAGACACTGGTCCGGGCGCAGGATTACGACATGCTGCTGCGCCTTGCCCGGACGTTCCGGGGTGTTGAGGTCAACGCCGTGCTGTTCCATCAGCGGATGCATCCTGGACCACGCGGCTCGGCAAGCGTGCCGATACGGCGCCACGACCAGTTCCGGGCCCAGCGCCGATACGAGCAGATGATCTTCCGAAAAATACACGCCGAGTACGCCTTGCAGGAGTTTGGCCGATCTAGCCATCCAGCCCGCGAAACCGAACGCGCCGACCTGCTGATCGAGCGTGCGACCGTCATGGGCCGTAAAGGATTGTGGGAACTGGCCGAACAAGACGTGCGCGAGGCATTGCATGCGGCGGCGCTGTCGGGGATGGCGGCATGGCCGGCGAGCAGCCAAGATTGCTTGGCTGCAGTATTTGATAAAACAAGCGTTGGCTTGAGCGAGTTCGTTAACGCTGCGAGGTTCCATCGCCTACTACGGGAGACATCTGGCTTTCCGCTCACCCGCACGATGTGCCGCATTTTCTCGGCCTCCCTCCGTGCCCGGGCCCGTGAGGCAATGCTCAGCAAGGAGACCTACATTACCATGTCCCTGATAGCTGCCTTGGCGTGCATCGTGTTCGCGCGCTTCAGCTTCGTCGCTACCCTGTGCCGCCTGCTGCTGAACATGAACGACCGGCGGCGTGCCAGGCCGTCCACGCCTCGCCCTGCTTCGGCGGTCGCGACCGGATCAGCCCGGCTGTCGTGAGCGCGTCTTCCGCGTTCGACGCCCCCGCGGGTGAGCTGCGCCGGCGAACCGCCTCGGGCATCCTGCAGACTGGCCTGTCGCAGGGCGTGCGCCTGTTGGTCCAGCTCGTCTCCCTCGTCCTGCTTTCCCGGCTGCTTCCGCCTTCCGAGTTTGGTCTCCTGGCCATGGCAAGCCCCGTCGTGGCATTCGCCGCCATGTTCCAGGATCTCGGCCTCACGCAGGCGGTCGTGCAGAAGGCGAAGCTGGGGCAGGCGGAGGTCAGCACGCTTTTCTGGGTCGGCCTCGGCACGGGCACGGCCCTTGCCTTGTTGCTCGTTGCGGCAGCGCCGGAAGTCGCCTTATTCTATCGGGAGCCACGGGCCGGCCCGCTGACCGCTGCCATGGGCGCGCTGATCGTGGTCAGCAGCGCCGGCTCGCTGCAATATGCCCTGCTCAATAGGCGCATGCAGTTCGGGGCGCTGGCCGTCATCGACGTCGCCGCAGCGGTCGGCGGGCTCGCCGCCTCGGTCGTTTTTGCGCTGTGGCACCCCAGCATCTGGGCGCTTTACGCAGGGAACCTGGCGGCGGCCGTCATTCTTGCCGCCGGCTGCTGGATCGCGTCCCGCTGGCGTCCCTCCCTGCCGCGTCGCAGGTCGGGGGCGGGGGCGGCGCTCGGCTTCGGGGCGAACGTCACCGGCTTCAACATCGCCAACTTCTTCTCGCGCAACCTGGACAACGTCCTGATCGGCCGGGCCTGGGGCGAGCGGCCCCTCGGGCTCTACGACAGGGCTTACAAGCTGCTCCTGCTGCCGTTGCAGCAGGTCAACGGCCCCGTCGCGAAGGTCATGCTGCCCGTCCTGGCGCAGCTGGCCGGCGAGCCTGACCGCTACCGGAGGGCGTTCCTCGGCGCGCTGGCGCAGATGCTGCTCGTCACCTTGCCGGGGGTGGCCTTCATGGTGGGGACCGCCGACCTGCTCGTTCCGGCGCTGCTGGGCCAGCAATGGGCCGGCGCGTCCGGCATCTTCACGATCCTCGGCGTCGCCGGGTTCATGCAGGCCCTGAACAACCCGACCGGCTGGCTGTTCATGAGCCAGAACCGGACGCGGGACTACGTGCAGTGGGGCCTGTTCAGCTCCGCCACATGCATTGCCAGCTTCCTGGCCGGCCTGCCTTACGGGCCGGCTGGCGTGGCCGCCGCCTATGCCTTGGGCGAGTACGCCAGAACGCCCCTGCTGTGGTGGTGGGCGACCCGGCGCGGCCCGGTCACTGCGGGTGCGGTGGCCCGCACCGTGCTGCCGCACTACAGCGGCGTGGCAGCCTCGGCCGCCGCCGTCATTAGCGCACGGATGTGGCTACCACTGGGGCCGCTGCCCATGCTGAGCGCCTGCCTGGCGGCGTCCTTCCTCGCGTCCGCGGCCATGATCGGTCTGTTTCCGCACGGGCGCGAGACGATAGGGCAGACGCTCGGCCTGGCGCGGCGCGTCCTGCCGGCGTCCCAAGGGGCATGAGGCATCCCGCTTCAAAGCTCGCTGGGTGACGGCTTACCGCCCGATGCGTATCATCGTCGTCGCCGACGTGTTCCCCGCCCTCTCCGAGACGTTTGTGCTCGACCAAGTGGTCAGCCTGATCGAGCGTGGCCACGATGTCAGCATCATCGCCGATAGGCCCCGGGCCGAACCAGCCATGCACGAGGATATCGCGCGCCATGGACTGCTACGTAGAACCCACTATCTCGCGCCACCGCAAACCTGGCGCGGGCGCCTTGCCGTGCTGGCCCGGGCGGCGCGGCACAGCCGGTTCCGCTTGATCGGAACCGCCGTGGCCCTGCGCCGGGCACGAAAAGTGGGCGAGGTAGGCGGCTTGAGGATGCTGGCGTTGGTTGCAGCACTCGCCAAAGCGCCGCGGCCAGACATCATCCTGTGCCATTTCGGGCCGAATGGCTCCTTGGCCATACGGGCGCTGGATGCGCTGGGCTGGGCTGTGCCGGTGGTCACCATCTTCCACGGTTTCGACCTCAGCAGGCTGGTCAAGCAGCGTGGTCCACATCTCTACGATTACCTGTTCCGCAACGGGCGGCTTTTCCTGCCGGTCTGCCAAGCGTTCGCCGACCGCCTGGGCGCGCTTGGCTGCCCGCCCGGGCGAACCATGGTCCAGCGGATGGGCGTTGACCTGGCTGAGCTGGACGCCTTCGGCCGGCCGCACGACCAGGCAACGCCGCATGCCGGAACGTTCACCTTCCTGAGCGTGGGGCGGCTGGTGGCTAAGAAGGGCACGGCTCATGCCATCCGGGCCTTTGCCGGCGCCTTCGGCCACCTGCCGCCCAGCCAGGTCCGCCTGCGCGTGGTCGGCGACGGCCCGTTGCGCGGCGACTTGTCCAGCATGGCCCAGGCCTGCGGCGTGGCGGCCCACGTCGAGTTCTTGGGCGCCCTGCCGCGCGTAATGGTGTTGTCCACCATGCAGGCGTCCGACGCGCTGGTGCAAGCCTCGGTCACGGCGGCGGACGGGGACATGGAAGGCGTGCCCGTCGTGATCGCCGAAGCGATGGCGCTCGGAAAACCCGTCCTCGGTACTCGGCACAGCGGCATACCCGAACTGGTGCTCGACGGCGTCACTGGGCGCCTGCTGGAGGAGGGCGACAAGGCAGGCTTGACGGCGGCGATGGCTTGGATGGTCGCCAATCGGCAGGCCACGGCGCAAATGGGCCGGGCCGGCCGCGCGCGGCTAAAAGCCGGCTTCACTGCCAACTACTGGAACACTCTGCTGGAGCAACGCCTGCAAAGCGTGGTTTCCGCTTCTGGAGGAGACACAGAGACACGGTAAGGTCGTCTGACCAGTTTGTTAGTTCTTGCCTATTGGAACGGCTGTCCCGGTGCAGGCTGCTTGGCTTCCAGCACCAGAACGGCGTCAAGTACGCCCATCCAGGTCAGTTCGCCGTCCTTGTCCCTGGCGTTTCGCATGTCACGCACGCGCTGCGCGGCATGGGCCTTCGCACCCGGACCACGTTGCTGGATGAGCAGGTTGGCCGCGCGGTAGAGATCAATCGGGTTCATGAGAACCGAACTGTCTCTTGTCAGCGGTGCGCTCCGTGCTTGCCGGCACGCCCAAGGGGTGCCACCAGGCTCTGATCTCCGCGTCCAGCCGGGCACCGCCCACCTGCGCGCCGGTGGCGCCGTGCGCTTGCAGGTCGTCGGCCACTTGCAGGCCGAACTCGCGTAGCTGCACCAAGTCTGGCGGCGTCAGCACGCCGGAGGCGAGCAGGTGCTCGACCAGGGCCTGGACCGCCAGGCTGACGGCGCCCTGCCGGGCGAGCAGGGCCTCCAAGTCGGTTCCAGGCGAAGCCATGTCGTGCCTCCTCGTTGCGGTCGGGTTCGCTTACCCGAACGGGTTGGCCACCGTCTTGGCAGCCGCGGGTGCCGGTATCGCGTCGGGTAGAGCCTTATCGGCTTCCAGTACCTGCACGGCCTGGTCGAGCAGCGCCTTCAAGGCGCGTGCGTGCGCCAGTCCCTGCTTGTCGCGGGTGAGGTCGAGCGTGCCGTAGAGTGCCACGCGATCCGTGCCGTTCTCGATAGTGAGCTTGTCGCCGATCGAGATGGAGGCGGCGTCGTCGGCGAACGGGGTCAGCTTGCTCATGGGTGCTCCTGCGCTGCGGGTATCTGGTCCTCCGCCAAGCCAGTTAGCTGCCGACGCTGGCGGCGGCTTCTGTGTCCAGCATAGGAGCTTGCCTCCGGCTCCGGCAGCGTCATCGCCACGGCCTTCATGCGGGCGGGCAAGGCGGGGAACGGGTCGATGCCGGTGGCCTGGGTCAGCGCGGCGACCGACACCACCTCGCAGCCGGGGGTGACGGTGTTGCTGCACACGTACACTCCCGTTCCGGCTGCCCGCGGGTCGTAGAGGGCCTTCCAGGTCGAGGAGGGCACCAGCACGCCGTCCGGCCCGATCGACTGCACTTGCTGGCCCTGGAAGGCCGGGCCGGTGACCAGGAACAGCTCGCCCTCGCGGGTGGCGAGACGGCGCACCGCGCTTTCCACCCCGGCCCAGATGCCGCGGTTCAGCTCGGCCTTCTGCGGCACCATGTTGGCCAGCGAAAAGGTTTGCTGCTGGGCCTGCTCGTCCGGCATGTCGCCGCTGGGCGTCATGTGGCCGCGGTCGTAGCCCGAATGGCTGTAGTCCTCCAGCTGCGCCTGGTCGGCCGGGGGCAGCCTGTCCTCGACGTGGAACTCGCCCTGGCGCGGCGTGCCGCGGGCGGCGTCGAGGCTGGCGGCGGTGGGATGCTCGGCCGACCAGATAGGCCCGTGGGTGACGCCGGAAGCGAGCGCCGCATAGGCGTCGTTGCACAGCAACGTCGTGCGCTGCACCAGCCTGGCGTTGACCAAGGCCGGCAGCTGGCCACCGAGGAAGAATTGCGGGCAGGCGACTGGCTGAGCGAGGGCCAAGGTCGGAGCCGCCTGTAGCGCAATGACGAAGATGAGTGGACGGATGATGCAGGTCCTATTTGCCGCGGCGCCGTGGAGCGTGGGCCGAAAGCTGTAGCGGGATCATCGGACTGGTGCGAGCCACTCCCACAGCTTGGACCATCTCCGTCGCCCGCTGCCGTTCTTGACGGCGATGGCCAGCGCG
>CAXTJU010000157.1:0-6058 GCA_964244655.1 uncultured Acetobacteraceae bacterium
GGAGCGATCTCCTCCAGCCGCAGCACGAAGGCGCGGGCGCGGCGGGCCTCGCCCCACTCGACCAGCAGGGCGGCGGCGCGCACCCCCTCGGACGCGACGAACGACAGCGCGCGGTCCGGCGTCCAGGCCGGGTCGCGGGCGGCGCGGATGCGCTCGGCCAGCGCCGCGTCGTCCTCGCCGAGGGCGCGGGCGGCGAGCTGGCCGTAGTAGGTGGTGGGCCAGGCGGCGGCGGCGGCGTAGGCGGCCTGCGCCGCGGCGGGGTCGTGTAGCGCCTCCGCCGTGCGGCCCAGCCAGTAATGGGCGCGGCCCTGGGTGATGGCGGCGGGGCTGAGCCGGGCCAGCGCCTCGAAGTGGCGGGCAGCGTCCTGCGTGTCCCCCAGCCGGCGCAGGGCGATGAAGCCGGCGAGGAACTCGGCGTCGATCGCCTGCGCCGGGGCGGGGGCCGCCGCGCCGTCCGCCAGGGCGTACGCGCCAGCCGCGTCGCCGGCGCGCAGGCGGCGGCGGGCGAGCAGGTTGCGCTCCTCCCAGAACGCGGGGCGGCGCTCCGGCGCGGCGGCGCGCTCCGCGGCGGGGCCGAGCCGCATCCACAGCGCCTGCGCGTCCGCATCCTGGTTGGACCGGCGCAGCCATCTGGCCAGGTCCAGCAGCAGCGCCGGGTCCAGGGCAGGGGGTGGCAGCGCGGCGACCAGGGCGCGGGCGGACGGGTCGTCGCGCTTCAGCGCCAGCCGGGCCTCGGCGGCGGGGCGCTGCGCCGCGTCCAGCCGGGGGATCTGCCGCCAGGCGGGGCCGTTGACGCTGCCAGCGTCGGTCCAGGCCAGCCGGTCGAAGCGGCGCCACTGGTCGGCCGGGGTGACCGCCTTGCCCCACTGGCGCATGAAGGCGGCCTCACCCGCCGGGTCGGCGATGCCGGCAAGCCAGGCCTGGCGGGCTTTCGCGGCGGCGTCCGGGGCCTGGCCAATGGCGGCGGCGGCGGTGGCGCAGCGCAGCAGGGAGGGCACTTCCTGCGCCGTCTGCCGGGCGCACACCGCCAGCACGGCGCGGTCGTCCGGCTCGGCCGCCATCGCCTCGGCCAGCCGGCGGGCGAGCTGGGGCTGGTTGGGCCAGCTCGGGTTGTCCGCCATGAAGGCGGCGATCTCCCCGGGGTGGCCGCCGCCGGGCGCGAGCAGGCGGAAGGAGAGCACCAGCTTGCGGGCCACCGGATCGGGGGAGGCGGCGGCCATGGCGTCCGCGTCGGCCCAGCGGCCGTCCCGCAGGGCGGCGCCCATGTCGTTCGCCCTGTCGTCCGCCCGAGCAGGGGCGGCAAGCAGCAGCAGGGCGAGCAGGGCGGCAGGGCGATGCATGGCTGGCGTTCTTACCACGGCACATCTCCGGTCGCATCGTTCTTGCAGCCCATCCGGCGCTTGCCTAGGTTCACCCCTCCCCGTCCGGACCGTCTGTCTATGTTCTCAGGCTCCCTCGTCGCCCTCGTCACCCCCATGCGCGCCGATGGCGCGGTGGACGAGGACGCGTTCGCCGCCCTGGTGGACTGGCAGGTGGCGCAGGGCACGCAGGGCTTGGTTCCGGTCGGCACCACGGGGGAAAGCCCGACGCTGAGCCACGCCGAGCACTGCCGGGTGGTGGAGATCGCCATCGAGGCGGCGGCAGGGCGGACGCCGGTGATCGCGGGCGCCGGGTCCAACAGCACGGCCGAGGCGATCGCCCTGGTGCGCCACGCCAAGGCGGCGGGGGCAGACGCGGCGCTGGTGGTGACGCCGTACTACAACAAGCCAACGCAGGAAGGGCTCTACCTGCATTACACCGCCATCGCGGACGCGGTGGAGCTGCCGATCATCATCTACAACATCCCGCCCCGCTCGATGGTGGACATGAGCGTGCAGACCATGGCCCGGCTGGCGCAGCACCGGAACATCGTCGGCGTGAAGGACGCGACCGCCAGCCTGACCCGGCCGCTGCACACCACCCAGCACTGCGGCACCAGCTTCGTGCAGCTGTCGGGCGAGGACCACACGGCGCTGGCCTTTCTGGCGGCGGGCGGCCAGGGCTGCATCAGCGTCACCGCCAACGTGGCCCCCGCCCTGTGCCACGCGATGCACGCCGCCTGGACGGAGGGCCGGGTGGCGGAGGCGATGGCGATCCAGCAGCGCCTGCTGCCGCTGCACGACGCGCTGTTTGCCGAAACCAGCCCCGGCCCGGTGAAATACGCCGCCAGCCTGCTGGGCTACGGCAGCCCGCATTGCCGCCTGCCGCTGGCACCGGTCGCAGAGGAGACGCGGGCCAAAGTGCGCGCGGCGATGGCCGGCGCGGGGCTGTTGAACTAGCGCGATGCCCGAGAAGAAGAAGGCCGGCCTGATCAGCCACGGGCTGGCGGCGCAGAACCGCAAGGCGCGCTACGACTACACCATCAAGCAGACGGTGGAGGCGGGCCTCGTGCTGCGCGGGCCGGAGGTGAAGAGCCTGCGCCACGGCCGCGCCACCATCACGGAGGCCTGGGCGGGGGAGCGGGACGGCGAGATGTGGCTGTTCAACTGCTACATCCCCGAATACCAGGGCGGTGTGCTGTCCAAGTTCGAGCCGCGCGCGCCGCGCAAGCTGCTGGTGAAGAAGAAGCAGCGCGACGGGCTGCTGGGGGCAATCAGCAAGGACGGCTACTCGATCGTGCCGCTGGACATCCACTTCAACGACCGCGGGCTGGCCAAGGTGCTGCTCGGGCTGGGCCAGGGCAAGCAGAAGGCGGACAAGCGCCAGGCCGCGGCGGCCAAGGACTGGCAGCGGGACAAGGCGCGGCTGCTGCGCAACCGGGGCTGAGGCAACCGGCGGCGGCGGCCGGGCTTAGCCTCCCATGCCGACGCAAGCGCTTTCCTTCATCGATGCCTCCTTGTCCGCGCTGGAGCATTCAGTGCGCGAGCGCGAGGGCGACCTTCGCAACATCCAGCTCGCCACGGTGTCGCCTGGCGGGCAGCCCGGCCTGAGAACGCTGGTGCTGCGCGGGTTCGAGCGTTCCCCCGCCTGCGCCGAGATGCACACGGACGCGCGGGCGGGCAAGGTGCGCGACATCGCCCACGCGAGCCAGGTCACTTTCTTGGCCTGGTCAGCCGCCGATCACCTGCAGCTGCGCTTCGAGGGGGTTGCCGCGATGCACCGCGGCGACGAACTCGCCCGTGCCCGCTGGGACAAGCTACCGCCCGGCGCCCGCAAGCCTTACGGATTGCGCGCTGCATCGGGCGCCCCGATCACGAATCCGGCGGAGCAGCTTCACCTGCCGCCCGCAGAGCAGTTTCAGCAGTTCACCGTGATCCTGGTCTCACTGAGCAGCGTCGATGTGCTGCGGCTCGAACCCGAGGGCGGCCAGACCCGCGCCTGCGGCCGGTTCACCCCGTCCAGCATCGAGGCGGGTTGGATCAGCGCGTAGCCGGCGGGCCAAGGGGCCATGGTTCGAAGCGGGCCAGGGCGCTCGCAAAGGCATGCGCCCAGCACTACGCTGTTCCACCTCCGCAGCGAAGCAGACGCTTGGCGGAGCCAGTATGGGGAAGCACGCATCATGGGTCGGCTTGAAGGAAAACGCGCGGTCATCACTGGCGGGACGACGGGCATCGGCTTTGCCACGGCGCAGCTGTTCGTGCAGGAGGGTGCCCGCGTCGCCATCACCGGGCAGAGCCCGGAGCGCCTGGAGGAGGCCCGGCGCACGCTGGGGCCGGACGTGCTCGCCATCCGGTCCGACGCCGGGTCGGTTGCCGACGCTGAGACGATGATGGCTGAAGTCGGCAGTGCCTTTGGCGGCATCGACGTGCTGTTCCTAAATGCCGGCATCGCCGCGTTCGCCCCGTTCCAGCAAGTGTCGGAGGCGTTCTTCGACGAGCAGTTCGACATCAACGTCAAAGGCGTGCTGTTCACGGTGCAGAAAGCCGATGCGCTGCTGCAACCCGGCGCCAGCGTCATCGTGAACAGCTCCAACAGCAACCGGCTCGGCCTGCCGGGCAGCGTGGTCTATGCCGCCACGAAAGCGGCGACGCGATCCATGGTGCGGGTCCTGGCGGCCGAGCTGGCCACACGGAGCATCAGGGTCAACGCCATTTCGCCGGGGCCGATCGAAACGCCCATTGCCGGCAAGATGGGCATGCCCGCTGAGCAGGTGCAGGCGATGATGGCCGGCATAACGGCGAAGGTCCCGCTCGGCCGGGTTGGGCAGCCTGGTGAGATCGCGAGCATCGCGCTGTTCCTGGCGTGCTCTGACTCGTCTTTCATGACGGGTTCGGAAGTCACTGCCGATGGCGGCTGGACAGATATCGGCGGCTAGCGCCGACCGCCGCCTGGCCGCCGCGTCAGACGGCGGCTTGCGGTGCCTTGTGGTGCTCCGGCCACTGCCGCTCCACCACCGGCCCATCTTCCCGGTAGGCATAGCAGGTGTTCATCAGCGGCGGCCGGCCGGGGCTCGCCGCCTGCTTGCGCTTCATCAGCACGGGATACAGCGTCTGGAACGCCACCGTGCCCATCTGCTGCATCAGCTCGCGCAAATGGGTGCAGCCGTGCACGCCGCCCACCCGCTCCTGCACCGCGCGCAGGAAGCCGGGGCCAACGCGCAGCCCCACCAGCTTGGCGTAGTTGGGGGCGATCTCGGGGCAGATGCGGTAGGGGCTGTAGTCCGTCACAGCTTCGAAGCCCACGATCTCCATGTCCTCGTTGACCGTCATGCGCATGGACATGCCGTGCAGCGGCTCGCCGGGGTCGATCCAGCCGCGGTCGTCGTTGGCGAAGCCGTGCGTCTTGGTGTCGGTCAGCCGCGCCTCGATGTCGAACAGCCCGTCCGCGCGGTGGTAGCCGTGCAGCTCGATGCGGCGGGTATGGGCGAGATCCCGGGTGGCGGGGGGGCTGAGGGGCACGGGCGGTCTCCGGCTGCTGCGTTGCACCATATGGGCGGCGGTCGTGTCAGAGGAAGCGCGCCAGGCGGACGGCGGTGTGGCCGCGGCTGGGGCGCAGGCTGGGCATTACCAGCATGCAGTCGTCGTGCGGGGTGCGTATCTCGGCCGTGCCGTCCAGCGCGATGAGGGTGTCGCGGCGGGGGATCACCTCGCCGCCGCGGAACGGCCGCACGAAGGCGAACGCCGCCGTGGCCGCCGTGACCGCCACCGTCACCTCCGCCCGGCGGGTCGAGGCCGGCTGGCAGGGCCCAGGGCGCAAGCCGGTGTGCCGCAGCAGGCCGTCCAGCGCGGCGCGGGTGCAAGCCACCGTGTCCGGCTCCCAGTGCTGCCCCGCCTCTACCAGCACGGCGGCGGCGGCGCCCGGCCCGGTGAACGCGGCGTAGTCGATCAGCCGCGGGCCGCTGGCGTGGCCGTGGTCCGCCACCACCATGCTCGGCGTGCCGATCGCCTGCGCCAGCGCGCCGCCCTTGGCGGTGGGGCCGCTCAGCAGCAGCGGATCGGACGGCCAGAGCATGGAGTGCAGGTCCAGCAGCACGTCCACCCCCTCCAATGCCGGCCGCATGGCGCGGGCGCGGTCCAGCTCGCTCGACCGGCGCGGGCCGTCCAGCAGGCGCGGGTCCCACACCCGGTTGAGGTCCTCGTCCACGAAGCGCGAGGCGGTGGGCTGCGCCGGGTCGAACTGGGCGAAGGCCTGCAGGTTGGCGAACCCCAAGGTCAGCCGGCCCCGCTCGATCGCCAGGCCCGCGCGCAACGCCGCGTCCAGCACGATGGCGCCGGCCAGCTCGTTGCCGTGCACCAGCGCGATGGCGGCGACGTGGGGGCCGGGGCGGCCGGATTCGACGGTGGTGAAGCCGGGCACGCCGGCGTTGCCGGCCAGCCAGGGGGTGATGTCCGGCGCCGCCAGGTGCACGGCAAATTCGGGCGGTGCTGCGGATGCGGCGGGCATGGCCGGCATCCTATACGGGTGGAGCCGGGCGGCAACGGTTGCCGCCCGGCGTGCCCGGCGTCACAACGCGCCATGGACCCGGCAGCACCGCGCGGCGGCTTGCATCCGCTGCACCGGCTGTGGCGCGCGCTGCCCGCCGGCGGACGCCGCCGCCTGCTGGCCCGCGGCACGGCGCTGCTGGCGCCCCGGCCGGACC
>CAXTJU010000158.1:0-5986 GCA_964244655.1 uncultured Acetobacteraceae bacterium
GCCAGCTCGAGGCTGATCTCGGCCAGCTGGCCCAGGATGGCCAGGCCGCGGGCGTCGGCGACGCCGGGCGAAGCGGGGGGCGGGGTGGCGGGCGCGTCGGGGAGGGAAAGCGGCTCGGGCATGGGGAGAACAAACCACAAACGCGAGGCAGTTTGCATCCTTTTTCTAGTGCGGCGGGCTCTTGCCGCCGCCTCCCTCGTCGAGGTCTCATCTAATCCGGCCACCTACGCCGGAGCCGTATTGGGCAGGCATGGCAATCTGGCGGTTGATACCATTGCATGAAGATTTGGTGGTTTGCACACTGTCTAATTATCCAACTCTGCTGGTGGATTCGAGGTCGCCCACATGGGCGGTTTGGTGGATGCAGACTGTCCGGTTGCGGGGCAGGTAAGACGAAAGCTGATGCGGTACAATTGACCAAATTGGGCCGATTGTGTTGAAAAAGGCCGGAATAGCCGATTTGCGGGTTTCTCACGTCATTCATGCAACGAATTCTGCAAGTCACTTCAATAGTTTATCCGTTACAAGGCCGAACTCGTTTCGGTGTCGATGAAGGTTGGCGGACTTCTTCAACACAATCGGCCGAGAGCGGACGGTCGGCTATGAAGCGGGATCTGTCGGAAGCGGACAATCGCTTACGGCTGCCTGCCGGCATCTTCCAACCCTAACGCTGTTCGTTACCTTTGCTCTGCAACCACGGAGCAAACTGCTATTTCTTGTTTCGGGACTTTATGAAAGTAATCTTCCAATAGCGAACTTGGATCGGTCCATCGCCTTCTACCGCAGAGGGTGCGGCGGGCCGTGCCCGCCCAGGACCGCGCGCGATAATGTGGGAGTGAAGTTGGCTCACACGGTGTCATTGCGACGCGCTGCCCCAGCAACGCGACTGGGCCACCTGGCTCCACCTCGATGCCGACCCGGCTGATCTCCTCGGCCCCGAGCGCAGCGACGGGTTCAGTGTCGCCTGAGATGGTGACGAGCTCGCGGATCGCACCGTTCAGCTCCGCCAGGCCGGAGAACCGACGATGGCGCAATCCTGCCAGCACCCAGCGCTGCACGACCCCTGGACGTCGACCTCCACCTTGGCCTTGCCCCGCGGCTTACGCACCCGGGCCGGCAGCCACCAACGGTTGAAGCGTGATGACCAGCGCGAGGAGCAGAGCGGAACAGGACCTGGCCATGCTCGCCGCGATTGGGATGAGTGTCTCGGCACTGATGGTCAGCAGCACCGCGCCGAGCAAGAGCAATGCCCCGCTCCGAGTGTCAGTCGATATGGTAGCTCAGTACAGAGAACGGCTTGACGCCGATCGCGACGAAGTCTGCTCGTTTGCGCTCGGCGCCCCCTTCGCCGTACTCCGCGACGAGCTCCGCCCGGCGCCGCGCCATGTTTTCGATGTATAGCGCCCGAACCTGCTCGTCCCAGATTTCCGGGATCGGCTGTTCAATATCCGCGGCGCGTCTGTCGAAGTCGCCGAGGAGCGTGCGGAAGCGCCGCATCAGCCGATCAGAACCTCCGCCGCCTTCACCTCGACTAGGTTCGACACCTCGGCATGCAGGTTGACGGCCTGCCCCGGCGCCGACAAAGAGATGAGCAGGGCATAACGGCCCTTGTCCGCGAAGCGCTGCTGCCCGAAGTGCGACTTCCACCAACCGCCGACCGGGTAGACCGCGATCGCGTCGTGACCCGCAAGCTCGATCGCCCGCCCCCGCCACAGGTCGCAATGGAGCGATCCCGCTTGGACAGCTTTGGGTCCGAGCAGCCAGCAACTGGTCTCGGTCTCGCTCGCCGAGCCGTCCGCCTCCTGCGCCGAGGAGATGCGGCTCCGGAACTTGGCGTCGGTTTCCGTCCGCTTCTTCATGTCGAAACGCAGACCGAAGGAGCGGTACGTATCCGGGCGGGTCGCCGCCCTTCCCGTGAGGTTCGGCTCGACGAAGTAGGAGAGCGTCACCTTCATGGTGACGATCTCGTTCTCAAGCTGCTCGAGCGCCGCCTTCGGCCAGGGCAGGTCGTAGAAGTGCATTTCGTTGAACACGGCGCTGCGCCGGTCCACACCGAGCGCGAAAGGCTGGATTTCGGCCTCGGCGATCAGGGTGACGTCGTTCCGTGCGGACAAGACCGCGCGGTCGATGTCGGGAACGCCGTACCCCATCTCGCGCAGGATCTGCTGCTTCTGCGCCTTCGACCCCGTCTTCCAGTGCGCCCCTGTTCCGATCAGCAGCCTGCGGATCGGTTGCGGCCAGTCCGCCGAGTCCACCGTGAGCGCCCGGTGCGTCTCGGGCCAGCGATCCGGCAAGCTCGCTTGCAGCCGCCCGACGAAGTTCCCCGCCACGCCGGCCGCCGCGCTCGTCGCCCAGAAGGGCACCAGCGGCTCCGCCGCGACGTCCGAGCCCGGGGCGAGCAACGACACCGCATCGTGCCAGGCGCAGAAGCCCGTATCGTCGGAGACCATGTTGCCAGCCTCGAACAAGACCTCGGGCTTGATCGGCGTTAGGTCGTCTGGAAGGGTCTGAGATCCGCGGCTGAACGGGCTCCGATGGTTCGCGGGCACGACCGGTGCGAGCGCGGGCGGAGGCGCTGGCGCCTGCTCCTTGCGCGTGAAGCCGCCGATCGTGAGCGCGTTCCAGCTCTGAGACGGATCCTCGAGGGGCTGCGACGGCGTGACATCGATCATCATGCCGCCGGCCACGTTACCGGTCGCTACGACCACGAGGCGCTTGGGGCCGTGCGCCGCGGCCGTGCCGTCCACGCCGTCGCCGGGCATCGACCCGGCCGCGATCTGATCGACTGCCCGCTCCAACTCGAGGGGCGACTCGGCGAGAAGTCCGTCGCGGATGTGGCGAGGCAGAAGCTTCGCAGCACGTTCGGGCGCTCCGCTTCGACGAGCGCGATGGAGCCTTGCGTCACCACGCCGTAGCTCGGCGGCTTGGTCGCCGGAAAGCCATGCGGCGGCAGGAGCTTCATCGACTCCGCTCCGTGCGTGAGCTCGACGGGCTCCGTGCTGTTCATGTGCGGCTCGAGATCTCCGTACAGGATCAGGCCGGCGATCGCTGTCCCGTGTCCGCCATGGGGCGCGTGATCATCGGTCCCCCAGGCGACGTCATAAGCCCACGCGCCCTTTAGGCCCGGTCGGACAAGCGGGTGCTCGGCCGCGACGCCGGTGTCGAGGGCGCAAACGACGGGCACGTTGTCCGGCGCGGGTAGGACGCGCTCGGCCAATTCGGACACCCATTCGTGCTGATCGACGCCGGCGCCACGCCGGTCGAGGAACGGCTTGATCGTGCCTGTCGCCCGCCTGATCTCCATGATCGCCCCTGGCACGCGTTCGGCGAAGCCCAGCAGGCCGGCTGCGGTCGCGTGGACGAAGATTACGGTCGTGTCCGGGAACAGGAGCCGGTCCGCGTGCACGTCGAGGTTCGCGCCGCCGGCCAGCACCGCGACACGCTCGACGCGGCCCGCACCGCCCTGCACCCACAGCTCCCACCAGACGATGTCGGGCGCGTCGAGATCGACTGCGCCGACGAACAGCGTGCGGGCGGGCGCGGCGGCGATTGTCTCAATCCCCTCGAACCGGTCGACGTCCGGCCGGCGCGCATTTCCCGGGTCGCGCCCGTAGGCGGCAATTCGGTCGCGCAGGAATCCCCGGGCGTCGTCGGGCACGAATAGCAGGGCGCTCTCCGTCCGATCATCGCGCCGTTCGGTGCGGAGCAGCACGATATCCTGGCCGGGGAACCCCAGCGCCGCAGGGATCTTCGCCGCCTTGCTGCGCGAACCCTCCGCCGGCGGCGCCGTCGCCACCTCGACGACTGCGCCCTGCTTCAAACCTTCGACCCGTAGCCGCGTGTCAGCGGCGGCCTCAGGCAGCTCGCCTAGCGCTTTGACCAGCTGGCCGAGCAGCGCGTCGGCGTGTGCGCGATAGTCGTCGCGCAGCGGTTTGCGCTTCTGGTCGCGCGCGGGATAGCCGTATTGCGCGGCTTCTCGATACGCGTCGATCGAGATGTGAGGGCGATTCCGCGCCCCGAACTCATCAGGCTCCGCCATAACTCTTCACCCCGAGCGAACATGATTCCTGCAGACGGCCGGCTCGCCTTTCTAACGGCCGGTCTGACGGCGGAACTTGCCCTTCAGGGTCTGGCGGTTCTGCAGCGCGTCTTTGAGCGCATCCGGGGTGACCTTGGCCTCCCCCTCAAGGATCGCGTCCTTGACCACGGCGTCGGCCGCCCGCACCAGCTCGGCTTGACTTAGGTCGTCCAACGCCGGCTCGATCGCCGCCCAGGAGCCGGCCGCCAGCTTGAACTTGCTCAGGCGGCGTTCGACGATCGCGCGGGCGGCCTTGCGGTCTGGAAGGCCATACTCGACCACCTCGTCGAAACGACGCGCGAGCGCCTCGTCGAGGATCTCCACGTTGTTTGTAGCCGCCAGCACGATGCTGTCCGTGCTGTTCGGCTCCTCCATGAAGGCGAGCACGGAGTTTAGCACGCGGCGGATCTCGCCGACATCGTTCTGGTCGCCTCGACGCGCGCCGATCGCGTCGAACTCGTCGAGCAGATAGACGCCGCGCGTCTGCGCGATCTGATCGAATAACAGGCGCAGCTTGCCCGCCGTCTCGCCGAAGAAACGGCTGAAGAGCGCTTCGAGGCGGACGGTAAACAACGGCAAATGCAGCTCGCCCGCGAGGGCCGATGCAGTCATGGTCTTACCAGTGCCGGGCGGACCGACGAGCAGCATGTGCGTAGTCGGCGCCTGGCCGTGATCTCGAAGCGTCGCGCGCTCCTGATGCTGACGCACGACCCGCATCAAGCGGCCGCGGACCTCTTCCGACAACACCATGCTGGCGAGCGTCACCTTCGGATAGGCGCTCTCAACCAGGCCTTGAAGCTCGCCGCGTGGACGTGCCAGCGGGATTGGCGTCTGTCCTCCGGCCGGCTTGCCCGCCCGTTGCTGGTCGCGCGCCTTCTGCACCAGGCGCTTCAGCTTGTCGGCGTCCTCGGCGCGTCCCTGACGCGCCTCCTGCGCGGCGACCTGCAGCGCGATCGAGAGGAACTGCTCCTCATCGCCTTCAATATGAGAATTGAGGAGGGCGAGTAGATGTTTCGTCGACATGCTCGCCTCCTTCCCCCCTTCGACTCAACGCAGTGTCCGCCGAGCGCTCTCCTGCCGAAACTTACGACCTAACCCTAATCAAATGGGCCGGAACGCGCCACGGTTTCCTTGGTCGTCTGAAAAGGGATGATCCATAGGGGCGCCGCGCCGTTCCCCCCTTCCATCTCCAGCACGCTAGCTGCGCTAAGCGGGTACTCGTATCGTGAGAACTTATCACGAACATCACCTTGATTCTAGTGTCTGGGCATCTCTTGCGCGCTCGGGCTGCTGATCTTTACCCAAGCGCCGAGCGCAGCGAACCCCATGCTGACCTGCAATGGCTTGGAGTGATCAGGCGTGGACGCGAGTGACTCAGCGCGACGCGCACGACAGGCGGCCGCGTAATTAGCTACAATCGCGTATACGTCAGCACGTCGGCCTCCGCTTCGTCCATCAGCGTGGCGATTTCGGCAGCCGTGGCCGGGCCTGGTCGGCGACATCACGCCATTGCTTGCGGGCGGCTCCCGCGTGGTCCTGGGCGAATGCTGTGCTGATCCAGGCAGGGCAGAGGCAGCGTTCAAGCCCAGACAGACCTGTTAGATGCGTGAGGCCTCGGAATTCTTACCCGCCTTCCTTGGGACGGACCGGCGGAGCTCACATCGCGATGGACACTGTGCGGACATCACGCCCAAAGCGAGGGGCCTTTGGAGGCAGAAATTTTCTGGTCGACGTTCCTGAAGAGCCTGGTCAAGCGGGGCCTGCGTGGCACCAAGCTCGTCATCTCCGACGCGCATGAGGGCCTGAAGGCGGCAATCCGCCGGGTGCTGGGGTCTACGTGGCAACGCTGTCGCGTGGGGCTGTTGAATTACCTAATCGGTGACTGCGCTGGGCGTTTTTCGAGGTTGG
>CAXTJU010000159.1:0-5878 GCA_964244655.1 uncultured Acetobacteraceae bacterium
CCGTGTGCACGCCGGCCATACATAACCGGCGGTTCACTCCTAGGGGGTCAGGTCAGAGTCGCCGAGGCCGCGCAGGTCGGGTGCGACCACGGTGTTGCCAGCACCGGCCAGCAGGGGCATCAGCTTGCGCCAGGCCGCCCAAGTGTAAGGCCAGCCGTGCAGCAGCACGACCGCCGGCCCGGCCCGGCCCTGCCAACCACGTAGTGCAGGGTCGTGCCGTTCACGTCGGCATAGCGGTGCACAAAACCGTTCATCCCTTCCGGGGTGCTCCCCGCGGGCGGCCTGGGCCGGTCGGCGTGGCCCGCGCCGGGACCTACCTCGGGGGCGGTCATGACCCCTGCCCCGCACCGGCGCCCCGCCATTCGTCGGCGGGAGGCTGCATCATGGCTTGCGCTCCCCGACCGTGATGGTTTTGTGGATCGTCGCCCTGCTCTCGGCACACTCGACCAGGAAGCGGGCCAGGGACGTGCGGGACACGGTGTCGAACGACGTCCATTGGCCGCCGCGGTCGACCAAGTCCACATCCTTGTCGGCATTGGTCAGGCCCACCGACCGCACGATCGTCCAGCTTGCCCGTGACGACTTCATGATCGCTTCGGCGTTGGCGTGGTCCTTGTAAGCGTTTCCGATGCTGCTGGTCCGCAGCACCATGCGAAAGAGCATCGAGTGCTTCTTGAGGTCGCTGCCGACGCCGAACGCGCCGAGATAGACCAGGTGAGTGGAGGCGTCCTCCCCGATCGCGCCGACGACTGCCGCAGTGACGCTCGCCATGATGTCGGGGGGCGACAAGCTGGCGGACCACAGGTTCGCAGACTTCTTCCGGTGCCCGATGCAGGTGATGACGGCGTCGCACCCACGGATCGCCTCGGCGGCGAAGCCAGGGTTCGTCATATCGCCCACACGGCTCTCGCACCCTTCGAGCTGCCCCGGCCCGGGCCTGGACCGCGAGACCGCGACGGTCGCGTGCCCCCGCTGGACCGCGCACCTCGCGACCAGGGACCCTATGCTACCCGTCGCGCCAAACACCGCCACCTTCAAGGTCCACCTCACGCCATCGTCCACGTCGCCAAGGCCGTACATAGGCACTTTCCGTGCGCAACGATATGATAGGCTTCGCGGCCCCGGGCAAGAACGCAGGATCCTGTGCGTCGGGAACATCGTTGACCGTAATGGGAGCGTGGATGATGCCGAAGGGTGCAGCCAAGCCGGCGGGCCAGGAGGCAGCCGAGAGGTGTCGCGCCCTCGCCCAGGTCATCGACCGCATCGGCAACAAGTGGACCGTGATGGTCGTGGGCCACCTGTCCGGCGGCACGATGCGGTTCAATGCGCTAATGCACAGCATCCCCGGCATCTCGCACCGGATGCTGACGCTGACGCTACGGGGCCTCGAACGGGACGGGCTGGTCGAGCGCACGCCCTACGCCTCCATCCCGCCACGCGTGGACTACGAGCTGACGGCGCTCGGGCGCTCCCTGACGCAGCCGCTCGCATCGCTCGCGTCCTGGGCCTCCCTGCAACTGCGGGAGATTGAGGCAGCGCGGGAGAAGTATGACCAGGGCCGGCCACCGGGACCATGACGCTCCCTCCGGCCTGTTCTCACCCCACGATAGCACGCCCAACTGCATTTTCGGTTCCGCCGCTTCTGTAATGGGCCCTTGATCGTCAAGCTCCAAAGTGTATCCAACCGCCGGTTTTGTGCTTCTGTCCGTGGTCGGCGCGAGACCGCCACTTCATGCTGTAAGAGGGAGTGGCGGAGCAATCTACCGGGCGTAGTCTCGGGATCGCTCCCGGCCACTGCAGCGGAACCTGCCTCACCATCTCCGCGTCCCGGCGACGGGACCTCGTGGGAGCTGAGCCGCGTTGGCCCCGCTCCGAACTGTTTGCCTCCTTGGCGTTATGCGGCGGCGGCCGCGGCTGGATCCTTGCCCCAGACGAACTCCGTCCCGTCTGCCCAGATGCGATGCAGCACCGTGGCCAGCTTACGCGCCAGCGCCACCTTCGCCCTCCGCATGCCCCGCCGCTTGGCGACGTCGAGCGCCCAACGCTTGAGCGTGCTGAACTTGGTCGCCCGTGTCAGCAGCGCGTTGGCCGCGTCGTGCAAAGCGGTTCGCACGCCAGCGTCGCCGACTTTTGTGATCGCGCCGGTGACGTCCACCTCGCCGGATTGATAGCGCTTGGGCGTCAAGCCAAAGAAGGCGCCGACCGACTTAGATTTCGCGAACCGTGTCGGGTCATCGACGCCAGCGCGGTAGGTCAGCGACACCAGGGCGCCAACACCTGGCACCGTCATCAGCCGCCTGCAGACCTGGTCCTCCTTGACGATCGCCAGGACCTCGCGATGCAGCTTGGCGAACTCGCGCCACAGCGCCTCGCGTGCTGTCAGCATCGGTTCTGCGATCCGCTCCAGCATGGCGTGCCCGCTCACCAGTTCGCGGATGCGTGCCGCCAGCCTGCCGCGGCTCACATCACCAACCTTCAACCCGAACCCGCGCAGCAAACCGCGCAGCGTCTGCTCCAGGTCCATGGCCTTGATCTGCATCTGCTTGCGTGCGGCGAGAAGCGCCCGAACTTCCTGCGATGGGACCGACTTGCGGTGTACGGGGCGATACCACCCCATGCGCAGTAACTGCGCGATCCCGCGGGCGTCACGGCGGTCGGTCTTGATCGCCATGGCCGACAGCGCCGCCTTGACGTGGCGCGTTTCGAGCAACACCGCCTCGAAACCCGCTGCCTGGAGCCCGTCATACAACCATTGCGACAAAGGCCCGGCTTCCAAGCCGACGCGGACGATCGCCACACCGAGACCACGCAGGAAGGCAACCAGCGCCTCCGGTTCGCTTGAGACCTTCGCCTCCCGAATGACCTTTCCGGCCGCGTCCAGCACGCACAGGCTGCTTAACTCCAGCGATACGTCGATCCCAACATGGTGTTCCATGACCGCCCTTCTGATGGACGGACCCGAACTGCTCGGATCCGCGTTGTGCCACCACTTTGGAAGAGACCCGCCTCGGATGTCAGCCCCGGTGCAACCCCATTACGGCATCTACCGGACCCCCTTCTATGAAGGTCCTCTCCTACATGGCCAAAACGCACAGCTTCGCGGTCACTGGGCCAACAAGCAGTCGCAGACGTACGCAACGACCGGCGCACGGCAGATCAGAGGGTTGACGGACGTAGTGGCCTTGGACCCGATAAGACGATGTGCCGCATAGCGGGCAGGCCGCCGTGGAGGCACTGCTGCGGGCCGTCACCACCAGTATGCCGTCGTGCTCGGCCACCGTATCCACCGTCAATCCGAGCGGGATCAGGGACGCAAAGCCAAACCGCGATGCCATGGTTGCTCCTGTCATGAACACCAGGCTAGGACGCCATAGGACAGCAGCAGGATTGAGTCAGAGCCAATTTTCCACGCTGTTCCACAGCCGCGTCGCTCGGCATGACGCTAAACTAAGATTCTACCCGAATCACTCGATAGGGGCTGGCCACCAGCATCATCCTAGCCCAGCCGCTACAACGGCGGTCCATGCAACAAAGTCATGCTGAATAGGACATACCCAGCCCTATTAAGTCCAAACCTCGCGAAAGCATAATCACTCTCTAGCGCCAGGCCACTTGAAGGTATGGTTCCACCAGCAGGGCTCAGTAACTCAATGTTAGACGGGTACGGTGATGCTGTTCGAAAAGGGATTATCACCATGCAGCGGACGAAGATCTCGACTAGCCTTTTTTGCGGCTATCTGGCCATCCTCCTCATGGTCCTGGTATTGGCAGCGTTTAGCATCATGAAGGTGCAGTCGATCGCATCCGCACTGCACGCGGTAAATGACGTGAACAGCGTCAAACAGCGCTTTGCAATTAACTTTCGCGGCAGCGTGCATAACCGCGCTATCCTGCTCCGTGACGTGGTGCTGCTGTCGGACCGGAAGGACGTCGATCAGGCTCTGGGCGACATTCGCCAGGAACTCGAGAATTACCAGACCTCGGCACGAGCGATGGACGAGATGTTCGACCGGAATGTGGCGGTTACCGATGATGAGCGGCAAATACTGGGCAGTATTAAGCAGATTGAGGCTGAGACGATGTCGGTCGTTGCGACCGTCATCAGCCTCAAGCTGGCTGGTCAGAATGACCAGGCCCATCATGTCTTGATGGACGAGGCACGTCCCAATTTCATTGAGTGGCTCCGCGTCATCAACCAGTTCATCGACCTGGAGGAGTCCAAGAACCATTTGGTCGGTCGGCAGGCGCAAATCCAGGCGCAGGACTTCCGCCTATCGATGCTGCCGTTGTGCGGTGCTACTATCCTGATTGGAACCGGAATCAGTTTTTGGTCGATCCGGTCGCTCCGGCCACTGCGCAATCTGACTTTCATCATGAACCGCCTGTCGCAGCGTGACCTCGATACGCCCGTGATCGGCACCGAACACCGCGATGAGATTGGCGCGATGGCGCGGGCCGTCCAGATTTTCAAGGATGGCATGATCCAGGCCGACGCGTCTGCCGTACGCCAGGAGGCCGAGCACCGAGACAAGGGGCAGCGTGCAAAGCGCCTAGAAGAGCTAATCGGCGTCTTCGAGCACACGATCGGCCAGATGGTAGACCTGCTTTCCGCGGCCTCCGTCGAGATGGAGGCGACGGCGCGGGCGATGTCCTCGACAGCCGCTGAGACCAACCAGCAGGCCAGCACTGTCGCCTCGGCCGCGGACGTGGCCAGTGCAGGCGTGCAGACCGTCGCGGCCGCAGCCGGACAGTTGTCCTCGTCGATCAGCGAGATCACCCGACGGGTCAATCAGTCGGCGGTGGTCAGTGGACAGGCGGTCAACGATGCGCAAACTGCTGGTCTAGTGGTGGATACGATGTCCACTGGAGCGCAAAAGATCGGCGAGATCGTCAATCTTATCAGTAATATCGCTAGTCAGACCAACCTGCTGGCGCTGAACGCCACTATTGAGGCCGCGCGTGCTGGCGATGCAGGAAAAGGCTTTGCTGTGGTCGCGTCGGAGGTGAAGAGCCTGGCGCAGCAGACTGCCCGAGCCACGAACGAAATCGCTAGCCAGATCGGGCAGGTCCAGTCGGCAACTCGCGAAGCGGTAGAGGCGATCCGTGGCATCACCCTGATCATCGAGCAGGTAGGCGTCATTTCGACCAGCATCGCGGCGGCAGTGGAGGAGCAGGGAGCGGCGGCAGCGGAGATCGCCCGCAACGTGCAGCAGACATCGACCAGCACTCAAACCGTCACCTACAACATCGTGAAGGTCAGCCAAGCTGCGAACGACACAGGCACCGCGGCAGGGCAAGTGCTCAGCGCAGCTCAGAATCTGTCCCGCCAAGCGAGCGAGCTGTCGCGCGAGGTGAGTAGTTTTATCGGCGGCATCCGCACCACACGTTAGCACTACTTTGGCACTTGTACGACTACGGCGAAGCTTTGTATCGAGGTGGGACTTAGCTCGACTTTGGCCATTTGAGGTGGCGTTGGGTGGCGGAGCTGTCTGGCCGTTGAGGCTGGCGTGTCCCCGCCAAGAGGCTCGCCATGCCCCGTCTGCCATCCCGTTTCGCCGCGGTTATCCTGAGCTTCGCGCCGCTGTTCTGCCAGCGGAGTTGGCGCCATGCCGAAGTGCTGCTGATCGCCGCCATCCTGGCGCCCGGTTCGCGCACGGTCGCCAACCTGCTGCGCATTTGCGGGCTGATGCACGAGCGGCGCTTCGTGAACTACCACCGGGTTCTGAACTGGGCGGCCCGGAGCTGGTCCAGCTGGCCTTCCCCCTTCTGTTGATTTTTGCTGAGAACTGACCCGGCTTGCGCTACTCCCCGCCTGCTGCGGGCGTTGGTCAAATGGGTGTTTTGGTCTTCTTCGTCCTCCCTTCAGCCGAGCTGTTCC
>CAXTJU010000160.1:0-5847 GCA_964244655.1 uncultured Acetobacteraceae bacterium
CCGCCCCCCTGGTCAGCGCTGATGTCGCCACACCCTGCGATCTCACCATGACCAGTGGTTTCGCACCCTGGCCTACTGCAGCCGCTGCTCTGTCGAATAGCCGGCTAGCTGGAGGCGCTGCGTATAACCGGAAAAGCACGGACGCCAGATTGGACTAGCGGAGGCCGAAGCGATCCCTCTGCCGTCAGTGCCGTTCCCTGCACCCTGCCCGCTCAAGCGTCCCCGAAAATCCGCTGTGCCTCGTGCTTGCGGTAGATTCGGCTTCTTCCTCTCGATGCTCATGTTGTTCCTTTGTGCACACGTGCACGATCGCCGGTCGCGCTAACGCACTCCCAACACGACCTATTGCAATCTATATGCTGTCATTGACATCATGCTCAGGAGGGATCATGGCCACGCTTACCGTTCGCAACCTCGATGACAGCATTGCCAAAGCCTTGCGTGTGCGTGCAGCTGAACATGGACGCAGTGCTGAGGCCGAGCACCGGGAAATCCTTCGTGCTGTACTCGCCGATGATCGGCTGTCACCACGAGCCGCTGCGGCAGCTCGCTTGGCCGAGTTCCGACTTCGCACAGCGGGAAGGGGCTCAGCTTCAGCCACGGAATTGCTCCAGGAATCCCGGGAAGAATGGGTTGGCACCGCGCCCTGACACCTCAGGCACCTGAGGTGTCGTTGGTCGTCGATGCCAGCGTCGGCCTGAAATGGGCACTCGACGAGCCGGACAGTCACTGGGCGGAGGCGTTGGCGCGCGGCGATGAGGAGCTCTTCGTGCCTGATTTCTGGTTGCACGAGGCCACTAACGTTTGCTGGTTGCAGGTCCGCAAGCAGTTGTGGACGCCGGAGGAAGCGAGGGAGGCTCTGATACTGCTCAAGGCGCAGATGGTCCCAACGCCGACGGTGGAGTTCGCTCTCCACGAAGTTGCGCTCAACCTTGGCTTAGCCGTCAATCACTCGACCTATGACATCTTGTACGTGGCCTTCGCGGTCGCGATAGGCGCAAGGGGTGTTGTTGCGGCCGATGGCCCGTTCACGCGCGACATGCGGCGCCATCCGGATCCGTTGCTGGCAGCCATGGTGATCCCACTCTCAGACTGGGCGGCCGAGCGGGGTCTGAGTTAAAGGTGAACCCGGCAAGAGGCTAAACGGTCAGTTGGCTAATTACCGAACGACGTCCAGCAACGACTCGCGTAAAGTAGATGATGGCGTGGAAAGGTCGACCGTCACAAAGCGCAGCCTGTGACCTTGAATCGTAACGGCCTCGTCCAAAACCTCGTCGACTGTAGGGTAGAGGAGCACACCCTCGGCCGCGTCTGCTGCCGCGTCCCCGGCCCCGCTTTGTGAGCGCAAATACGCGTAAAGCTGGTATATGTGCGCGCTATCGAACCCAAACCCGCCATGCTGACGCGGCTTTAGGGCGTTAGTGAACTTTGTGTCGAGAACGATGCGCCGCGGCCCGCGCTGTAGGACGATGTCGGCAGCCATCGTCGGTAGTAGGCCTTCCATCCCCGCAGTCACACTTTCTGCCTGCCAATGCAGGGTCCTTTGAGGGCTGATCGTCCATCCGTCGTGTCCGTGCAATTCGTGGCGGTAAAGACCGGCTACGGCTTTCTCGAAAATCTTCCGGAGAAGCGCCTCGTCTCGCTGCAGCCTTGTCGTCGCGTCGTCGCCGGCTGCTTCGCTGGGCAGCACCAGATCGAGAGCAAGCTTAGCCGCGGCCACCATCAGCCGATCGTCTTTGTCGTGGCGGGCTAATTGGTCACGGGACATCTCCGTTCGCGAAGGCCTACCCGCCGAAATACCCGCTTGCGCGAGTAGCCGCGCCATGCGGCGGCAGTCATTGACCACGCGGAAGTCGCGCACGCGGCACGCGGCCGCCTCGAGAGCCGCCCTTACAAGCCTATTGCGTGGGGTGTCATGAGTCAGGTCATGATAGCGGCACATAACTTGTCCGCGGTGAAGCAGCATGCTGGACTCGGTCTCCAGCCAGTCAATCCGGCCCCGCACGCGCGAAAGGGCTTTCCACCGATCCTCGTAGCTACGGGACAGACTGCGCCTGAGACGCCGCTCCACGACGACAACAAGCAGGCGCGCCAACAGGTCGGCAAGTTCGGCGTCGCCGTCCACGTCCGAGTCGAACGCCTCCTGAAATCCGGCGAGATCGGAGGCGTAGACTAGCAGCATCCAGAGGTTTCGAACGGGGATGCCGACGTGGCTCCGCCAGGTTGTTCCGGCCCCGACTATGCTGTCACCCTTACTCACCTACTAGGCGCCGACATGCAGCTTTTTGATCTGCGCCTCGGCTTCCTCCGGCCGGTCATACCAGTATTCGCGCAGGAGAGGCCCGATCTCTGTATCGACTGTTTCCACAAACCAGGCCCGCCAGTCTTCACTGGCGGGGCCAGGTGCGCCGAGCGGCGTCACGAAGCTATGGCCAACACGAAACTGATCGCCGAGGGTGCGATCCGCGGCGATGGCGGCGTTCAGCGCGCCCATCCGCTCTGCGATCTCGTCTAGAATCTCCGGCGGGCAGCCTTTGCCCACCGACCAGGCACGCCACGACCCGTTCAGCAGCGGCGACAAAGACACGAACGCGAAGCGGCGACGTAGGGCCAGATCGATCAGCGCGAGCGAGCGGTCCGCCAAATTCATTGTGCCGACGATGTAGAGGTTGTTGGGCACGTAGACGCGCTCATCGACGGTGCGGGGGTAGGTCAGCCGGAGCGCCTCCTCGACGTGTCGTTTGCCGTCCTCGATGAGCGTGAGCATCTCACCCAGAATCTGGGCAGGATTGCCCCTATTGATCTCCTCGATGACCAGGACAAAGGGCCGCTCGGGTTCTGCAAGCGCTGACGAGACAGCGTCAAGGAAGACGCCGTCCGCGAGCCGCAGCCCGCCGGCCCCGTCCGGACGCCACCCGCGCACGAAGTCCTCGTAGGAGAGGGATGGCTGAAACTGAACCGCTGTTAGGCGCTCCGGGTCTCGAACGCCAAGCAAGGCGAAGCCGAGCCGCTTCGCCAGCCAGGTCTTTCCCGTACCCGGTGGCCCCTGCAGGATTAGATTCTTCTTCCGCCGTAGCAGGTCCACAGCAGCCGCGATCACGTCGGGCGCCATGAAGCAGCCGTCGGCGATAATCTCATCCACGCCGTATGGGGGCGCCGCGACCGTTCTGCCTTCTGTAGACGTCGCGGGCGCCCCGTCAGGCTGCCCCGCGGTTGGGTCCTCCTGCGGCTCGATGCGCCAGCGTTCCTCGAAGTCGGCGGGCAGCGCGGCGGTGTAGTCCTCGCCGTCGTCGGTAAGGCTGATCCGGCCGCCGCCAACGCCGTCCTCGACCTGAACGAGACCAGCGATCCTGGCCCAAGCAAAGATGTACGAACCGGGCTGGGTCGACGTCCAGGTGGGTACCAGGTCTTTCAGCTTGGTCGACACGTCGATGGGGCGCAGCTTGCCGGGCTCGCGCTGCACCATCCGGAGCAGGTGGCCCATGCCGAAGACGCGGCCGATCAGCGGTCCTCTCAAGATGTGCGCGGGCTCGGCGGCGGTGAGCATCTCCTGCCCACGTTCGGTTGGACGGTATGTGCTGCCGTCCAGCCGCAGTAGCCCTAGTCCGCCCATCGCCTGTGAGATCATGTTCCCAGCTGAACTGGCGTTGAGCTGGGTGGCCTCCCCGAGGATCACGCCCACTAGGTCATCGCGGCTGATGCCCTGCTCGGCCTCTCGCACCATGGCCATGAGCAGTGGCACGTTGTCCTTGACGCAGGCGAGGCTGCGACGCTGCGCGTTAGCTGGTAGGAGCGAAAAAGCCGGCACGGCATTGGCCTGTCGGTCCGGCGGCTGGGTGGCTACCGCGCCCTCGTCGGGGCGGTTTGCGAGCTCCTGCCACGCGAACCAGGCGAACATGGACTGCTCCACCTCGCGCTCGAAATCTGAAGCCTTGCCCAACGCCTCGCGCAGCCTGGCCTTGAGCGCCGGGTGCTGGGCGATGAAGTCGCCAGGCAGACGCTGCGCCCCAAGCAGACGCTGCACGCTCCACACTCGCGTCGCGTCCATGAGACAGGTCATGTCGGCCGGGAACATGGCCGCGAGCAGCCTGGCGAGCCGGGCCTTCGGACGACGTGGCGTGTAACGCGGGTGCACGCGCTTGAGCACGCTCTGGTAGAGGCTCTCCAGCGCCGCTCCGCGTTGATCTAGCGGCAGATCTGCCAGCGCGCCACGTGCCTGGAACAGGGTCGCTGCTAGCTCCTGGTCGTCGTAGGCGCTTACCAGCGTGACGGACTGACCCGGGCCGATACTTGACACCGACGCGTCATTCCATAATCGCTGCTGGAACTCGGGGCGCAACCACATCTCCTGGTCGGCCTCCTGTACCGCCCGCACCTGCTCGACGTAGGCGTCGCGCCACAACGCCCATTCCGTTTCCAGCAACGTCCGGAAGCGCCCTTCGAAGAGTTCAGTGAGGTCCGGTGCGGGAGTTGCGATCACGGCTTGCTCCAGGTTTAGGCGAATCCGCATTGCGTCTATTACGTCAGATAAATGTTCGTAATGGTCGTTCCCGGATAAGTTTCTCTGACTGCATTTATTGCTATCCCCACATTCGGCTGGCGATGTCCTTCTCCTCGGCACCAACGGCATCGGCGTAGATAGCCGTGGTGGAGAGTTGGGCGTGCCCAAGCCATTTCTGCACCAGATTGAGCGGGATGCCGGCGGTAACAGCCGCGACCCCAAAGCCGTGCCGCAGCCCCTTAGGCGAGGCGTGCGGCCCCTCAAGCCGGGCCGCCAGCATGACGCCGTGCACGGCGCGCCAGCCGGTCATGCGGCTCCAGGGCCATAGGCGAATCTCACGCCCACGGCCGCGGCGGGCCTGCAGTTCGCGAATCCCATGCACCATGTCGAGCGCGGCCAGCAGGGCAGGGGGCACCGGCACGGCGCGGTAGATGCCGCTGCGGCGCTTTTTAAGGCTCTCGACCGTCAGCACGCCGGCGGCCAGGTCGACCCGGTCGACGGTAAGCGCCAGCGCCTCGGATAGCCGGCAGCCGGCATAGGCCAGCGTCATGCACAGGGTCCGCACCTGGCGATCGGCCAACTCGGCTTCCCGCAGGAAGGCCTCTCGCTCGCCGGCGGTGAGATACTTCCGGGCGCCCTCGGCGGTGTGCAACCCCATGCCGGAGGAGACGGCCGGGGCAGGGGAGGGCGGCGCGCTCCGGCTCCGGGGCTTGGTGGACGGTGGAGCCGGGCGTGACGCCCCCGCTTTCGGGGGAGCGGCCTTGGCGGCGGCGACCGGCGGCGGGGTGCCGGCCCGCTTACCCGCGGCGGGGCGGCGGGTCATGGGGTGCGATCCTGGTAGCCGCGGCGACGCTTGGCCGTGGCGAGCTGGGCCAGGGCGTTGATGGCGGCGCCGGGGTCTGGATGCGGATCGAGCCGGCGTGCGCCCTCGGTGCCGATCCGCCCCCACTGCCGCATGAGCAGGGCGCGACCGAACAGGTCAGGCCAGACCTCCATGCGGTAGAAGCGCCATTCGTTCAGCGCGGGGCGGATGTGGACCAGGCAGGCGGTGTCGGCGAACAGCGGCAGCTGGACCGGGGAGGGGCCGGAAGCGCGGGTTCGGGGGCGTTTGGGCCGCATGTCGCGGCAAGTGTACCAGCTTTGGTGTCATGGTAGCAGCGAAACTGGCTTAATCGAGCTTGTCCGGCTGGTTCAGGGTGCCGAACCTGATACACTATTACTCATAGTGTATCAGGTAATCGTTCGTCGGCAGCACGATCCTACGTGCTGGTCACGTCCGTCAACGTGGTGAAAATTTCAGTGTAGGTTGAGGTGGCCAGGGATTAGGCGGCCACGGTGGCAATCTG
>CAXTJU010000161.1:0-5752 GCA_964244655.1 uncultured Acetobacteraceae bacterium
GCTCTCGCGCCACCAGGCCGAAGAAGCCGAGGCCAAATATCACATAGATCCAAAATTCAATGGACACGGTCCAGAACGGCTCGGCACCGTTGTACGGACGGACATGCAACGCGTCGCCGGTAAAGTGGCTGGCAGCTTGGAACAACGGGTAGTCTTGCAGGAGGAGCAAGTTGCCCAGAAAGGCAACCGGGCCGGTCGCGATGCCATCCTGCCCCCACTGGCCGAGATCGATGGCTGCGTTGACGATGGCGACGGAGATAAGGGCGGGGACGTAGGCGGTGAAAATGCGGGCGAAGCGGTCGATCATATACGGCGCGAAGTAAGGCCCGGGTCGCTGGAGACGGCTGAGGCTGGATTGCAGGATCAGAAATCCGGAAAGGACGAAGAAGATGCTGACGCCGATGATGCCGGTGGGAATGCGCAACCCCGTTCCGAATATGTTGGAGCCGTGGCCGAACAAGACCAAGTTCACTGCAAACGCACGCAGGATGTCGAGGAAGGCAGCGCTGTTGGGCCCCAAAGCCTGGGTAGCGCGCGAACGAGCAATGGCCGTGCCTTGTAGGGCCTCAGGTGAATGCGCCAGAATCATGTTATTTGACATGAAACGTCACCGCTCGGACGATTGGGTCGTTCCAGAAAATCCCGGAT
This sequence comes from uncultured Acetobacteraceae bacterium, assembly GCA_964244655.1. Lineage (GTDB taxonomy): Bacteria > Pseudomonadota > Alphaproteobacteria > Acetobacterales > Acetobacteraceae > LMUY01. Next base: position 649 of record CAXTJU010000161.1, read on the forward strand.
TTTCCCATGATTAAGACAGGGTTGATTTTGTGGGTGGCAAAATTCATCAAAAACCTGTTAACTCCTGCTGAGAAAACGGTCAATTGCCAGCAGGGCTCGTCCTGTCGCCAGGCAGTCCCAGCTTGTTAAGCGCATGTCCCTAAATCCGCCTGAGACAGGCGACCTTTGAAGCGGGACCTGGATCAGGCAGCGACGGAAGCGAATATTGCAGGCTTAAACCGATACCCGCGGAGCGGCACGGTTGCTGAGCCGCCGGCCATTGAGCAAGGCTCGAAGCCGGTTGGTCATAGGCATCTCGACATACTGGTAAATCAGCAAAGAAAGAGCAGTACTGGCAACAAGGCATGCTGGGACGAGCGCCAGGCCTGTGGCGAGCGGCGGCAGGTGCGCGCTGCAGATGACAGCTCCTATGACCGGCAGCACAAAGCCATGCGTGAGGTATAAGGAATAGGATGCTTCCCCGATGCTGATTAGCGGCCTCGGGATGGCGCGGCCGGCCCAGGTCTCCACCGCCAGTGCGGTCCATAGAGTGGCAGCCGCGGCGACGCCCCAGATCAGCACCCGCTCCCAACGGTTGTGCGTGGGCACCAGGATCAGGATGGCCAAGCCGGCGATGCCGACCAGGATCGCCAGCGGCCTGCGCGCCTGGCACAAGTCGCCCGCCAGGGACAGGTGGCCAACAAGCAGGCCGAAAACAAACTCCAAGACGATTGGGTCGGCAAGGGTCGCGGCCGCTGGCCAGGAGCCTTGCCTGGCGATGGACAACGCCGCGAGCCCGATCATCGCGGGAGCCACGACGGCGAGCGGGTTGAGCGCCAGGTAGAGTGCCGCCGCGAACGCCGCGTAGAACAGCATCTCGAACGAGAGCGTCCAGCCCACGCCGATCACCGGAACAATGGTGCCGGCTGCATCCATGGATGGAAGGAACAGCAGCGACGCAACGGCATTCCATGCATCGAGGTGAGTGTGCAGCGCCATGGCAGGAACGACCATGACAACAGCAAGTTTAGCAGCCGTTGCAAGCCAGTAAAGCGGCACGAGGCGCACCAGCCGAAGCCGGACGAATTTCAGCCAGCCGTCCTGCTGCCGCCGTAAGCGCTGCGACGACACCATCATGATGAAGCCGCTTATGACGAAGAACAGGTCAACGCCCGAATTGCCATTGTCCCAGGTTGCAACAGAATCCAGAGGTGATTTGTCACGCCAAAGTACAGTGCTGTGGTACGTGACAACGAACAGGGCGGCGATCGCCCGCAGCAATTGAACTGAGCGTATCTGCTGCGATCCTTGGCTTGCACCCACTGCAAGATGCTGCGGCGTCATGGACGTTTCCTGCATGGATCAGAGCCTTCCGCCAGGTCTAGCAGCTTTCCCGGGTTGATCGATAAGCGATGTGGCATGAGGTTTTGCGTCATGATGATGAAATGCGAACGCAGTGCGTCAGAGCGTCTGTGCCGCTGAGGACATCCGGCCTGAACCAGCGCGTTGCCAGAAGTTTTCCCGGCGCACGTCAGTGCAGCAGGCCGATAATCGCCGCGCCGGCCAGCGCCGGGGACAGCATGGCTTGCACCTTGGCCTGGCCGCGCCGGCCCATCTCGCGGGCGGCTTGCGGATGGTCGAACACCCAACGCAGGCAGCGCGCGGCGTCGTCCAGGTCGGCCTCCGCCCAGAGCTGGCCTTCCACGCCCGGATAATCGGGCGCAGCCACGGGCACCAGATCGTAGCCCACCATGCAGGCGCAGCCGGCATCCGCGAAATCGTTGGTTCCGGAGTAGCCGGTCAGGACGACCGGGATGCCCAGCGCCATGGCTTCGGCAGGGCCCCGGCCGAAGCCCTCGGAGCGGTGCAGCGACACGAAGGCGCCCGCCGCCGCCAGCAGGCCGGCCAGCTCGGCGCGGTCGAGCTGCTCGTCGTGCAGGATGACCCGGCAGTCTGCCGCCAGCTCCTGCAAGCCTGTCCACAGGGCCGGCTGCAACGCCGCGTTCTGGGTCTTGATCAGCAGCTGCACCGGCTCGTCGCCGGCGGGGAAGGCGCGGCCGAACGCCTCGATGACGGCCTGCGGGTTCTTGCGGGTGGCATATGACGCGACATCGAACATGAACAGGAAGACGGTGGCGTTCATATCCAGTCCGAAACGGGACCGGACGGGCGCCGTGGCGGCCTGCGGCAGGTCCACCGCGGGATGCAGCAGGCGCACCGGCCGCCTTGCCTCGGCTGCGAAGCAGTCCAGCCCGAAGCGGGAGGACGCCCATACCTCGTCGCAAAACGAAAAGGCGCTGAGCCAAGCGGACGGCAGCCGCTCCAGCTCCCATTGCCAATGCGCCGCCGTGCGCTCCGCCGAGACGCCGAGGCGGCGCAGGGCGAGCCAATCCCTCATCGCCGTGTCCGCGTTGTGGAAGATGACGTTCCAGGCCACTTGCACTGGCGTCCCACGCGGCAACTCGGCGCCCCCGGCGGTCAGCACGGCGCCATCCGGCAGGTTGACGATGACGTAGTCGGTGAAGCCGCAAGCGCTGAGCGCCCGGGCTGTGCTGCGCAAATCCTCGCCGATGCCGGACGGGACCATCCAATCCCCGGTCAGAGCTAGCCGGGCCGATACGGGCGGCGGCGGCGGCGGGTCGAGCGGCCGTTGCAGGGCGGCTTGCCCCGAGGCTCGCAAATAATCCGCCAGGCCGGGCCGGCTCCACTCCAGCAGGCGGACCACGTCGGCGGGGCGGGTGAGGTCGAAGGCCTGCCGCAAATCCTCGCGCTGGTCATAAACGTAGCGCAGCAGGCGGCTGAGCAGCGGGTGCTCCGGGCAGGGGCTGGCCAGGAACTCCGGCAGGCCGGGGCACAGCTCGGCGATGCACAGCCGGTACTCGCGCGCGCCTTGCCCCAGCAGCCAGCCGAGGTATCGCCAACGGGAGGTCTCGTCGTGCAGGGGAAAGGCCGCCTGGAGGTCGTCGCGCACCTCCCACGGCACCATCATGCCCCGGGTGAAGCGATACTGGCCGAGCGCGAAGCCGGAGGGAGCATCGAAATGCGCCTTGACGGGAGCGGCGACCGCGCCTGGCCAGCCGAACTGGCGGGGGGCGATGCAGGCGAACCACCAGGCGTGCTCCATCCGGCCACGCCGGCCCGCCGGGAACTCCGGCCAAGCCTGCAAGCCGTCCCGGGCATGGCTGCTCTTGCGGGTCGCCACCATGCCCTGCGTGACCGGGACGTCGCCGTGCTCAACGCCGGCCGCGGCCGGCTGCGCAAGCCAGGCCAGGAAGCCGGGGGTGAACAGGTCGGCCTGGATGATGCCTTCCGCCATGCCGTCCGTCAGCACCCAGAGCTGGTAGTCGCCGAGCTGCTCGTGGGTTTGCAGCGGGAAGCAGCGCCGCAGGTCGTCGCGCAGCTCCCACAGCAGGGCGGCCTGGCGCTCGATGCAGGCGGGCGCCCCTTTTAAGGTGAACGCGACGCTGCCGGTCAGCCAACCGGCTGCATCCCGCGCCGGGCCGTCCCAGGACTGGGTGGCGAGCCGCGGCCAAGGCGGCGCAAGGCCCTGGTGGCGCAGCCGGCGGGCGGCCTGCGCGTTGCGCCGCTCCACGCCGCCCTGCTCCGCCGCCCCGAGGCAGAGCCAGTCCAGGTAGCCCTCGCAGCCCTCGGCCGTCCCAAGATCGAACGCGTTGCGCAGATCGGCCCGGTCCCGCCAGAGCTGGCGGGCGAAGCGGGTGAGGCGGCCGCCGCCGGCGGAGGAGTCGTCCTCGGCGTCGAAGAAGGTGCTGGCCAGGCTCAGCGGCGCGCCGGGGGGCAGGCGGCCGTCGTCCAGGGCGCGGAACAGCCAGTGCCGCATGGCGTCCGCGACGGGGCGGGCATCCGCGAAGGCGGCGTGGCCGTAGGGGATGCGGCTGGTGCGACGCCAGCCGTTGCGCAGCACCGCCGCCCGGTATTCGTCGCAGAGGTCGGCGACCGGGCCGAGCTGGCTGACGGCGAAGCGGTCCTGATGGCGGGAAAACACCGCCGGGTCATCGGGTTGGATGCCGCTGAAATGAAAGAACTGGAGCGGCACGCCATTCACCATCCAGCCGGCGCCGTCCAGGCGCACCCGGCGGTGGGCGAGGTTCCAGTAGGCGACGTTGCAGCCGGGGTGGCGCAACAGCTTGCACCGCTCGACAAACAGGGGGGCCAGATCCATCCAGCGCTGGTCGGTGAACATGTGGCCAGGCACATCGACCCGGCCGTGCGCGAACAGCCGCTCGCCCCACCAGCGCAGCAACGCAAGGCCGTCCGCGTCGTTGCCGACGGCGGCGAAGCCGAGGTTGTAGAGGCCGGATTTCAGGATGGCGAGGTCGGATGGGTGCTTGCCGTCCTGCAACGGCTCGGTGATGTGCGGCGTCAGCACCAGGCTGTGGCGGGGCAGCGCGTCCAACACCTCGTCGAGCGGCGCGTAAAGCCGAATGTCTGGGTCCAGGTAAATCGCCGCGGCAAACCCGCGCCGCTCCAAGAAGTGTTGGAACGCGAACGGCTTGAGGGCCGTGTTGAACTCAACGACGGAGTACCAGAGCGCCATGTTGCCCAGCAGGGGAATGTCCAGCTCGCTGCACGGGACTAGCTCGGCCGCGAGGTCGAGGCCATCGAGCACGGCGCTGTCAAGACTGGAGCCGTCGAGCCTGGGTGGCGCGTCGGACAGCACGATGAAGCGCGGCAGGTCCGGGTGGAACCGGCGGACCGACTGCATCAGGGTGGCTGCATAGGAGAGATAGTTCGCCGAGGCGATGGTGAAAACGGCAGCCGGCCCGGGAACACTCACGTAATGGCCTTCTACATGGGGCAGGACGGCACGCCTGGCGGGCCGACCAACCTAGCTCAGGGTGGCCCTGATACAAGACGGGAGTTAATGTATTGACGCCAAACAGAGGCTGTGTGGGCGGGGAAGGGCCGTGCCGTGTGCGGGGCGCTGCCAGCCGGCTCCGTTGGCCGCCGCCACGCATCTAGGCAGAAGGGATGAGGGTTCTGTTGGGCCAAGCAGTCAGAGAAGCAGGGAGCGCTGATCGGGGCCGGGTCCGGTGATTGTCCCGCTTGCGATGGTGCCGGCGCGCGGAATTGAACCGCGGACCTACTGATTACGAATCAGTTGCTC
>CAXTJU010000162.1:0-5679 GCA_964244655.1 uncultured Acetobacteraceae bacterium
GGCTGATCACCACACCGAACTGGGGAATTTTATTCCGGCACAAATGAGGAAAATCCAACCGGCGTTGACACCATGCGAAGGATGGCCTGACTGGGCGTCCACTCGAGGACCTGGCGCGGCCGATACAGTTCGGCAGGACGCGCGCTGGCCAGGCGGAACACACCGAGGCAGGCCTCCATCAGCATCATGAAGGTGGCAGCTGGAACGGCGGCGCCGGGCTTTTCGCAATAGCCGCGCTCGAACATGTCCCAGCCCAGCTGCGGCTGGCCGCCCAACCAGTCCGCGGTGGCCCGCACGCGCTCCAGCTCGACCAGGCGCTGGGTCAGGACGTGCTGGGCCTGCTCGGCCTCCTGAGCGGCCTGCTCGGCCTCCTGCGGAAATGCTCTAGATGTTGCAGCCCTGCGCTAATTTCGGGCGGAGATAGTTCGTCTGCAACCAAGCACATATATACGATAATATTCTTTATCACACGTACACGGCAGTAGTAGGTTCGCACCTAAGCGCTTATCATGCTATCATGCTATGTGCTTTCTCTCTCCCGGAGCTGCCTCATGCCCGACGATACCATCACGCGCTGGACCGTCTCGGTGTCGCGCGACACTGACATCGCCGTGCGCAGCTTCCTCGCTCAGCGTGGCATGAAGAAAGGCGATCTATCCAAGTTCATCGAGGACGCCGTGAAGTGGCGGGTGCTGGACCAGACAATGGCCGAGGCACGCGCCGGCTTCGCCGACCTGTCACCCGACGCGGTCGAGGACCTAGCCGTCGAAGCGGTTACAGCCGTGCGCCAACCCCGCAAGGCAGCCACCCGTAAGGCGACATAATGCAGTGCGGCTGGTCATCGACACCAACATCCTGGTCAGCGCCTTGCTGGCCGCTACGTCGCTGCCTGCCCAACTCATCGTGCTCTGGCGCGCCGGCCGGTTCGACCTGCTGACCGCGGCCGAGCAGCTGGACGAACTGACGCGGGTGACCCGCTACCCGAAGATCCGGGAACGGCTTGCGCCGGCGGTCGCCGGCCGCCTTGTCAACGATCTGCGGGCCGTCGCTATCACGGTGGACAAGCTGCCCGTCGTGGATGCGTCGCCAGACCCGAATGACAACTACCTGCTGGCGCTTGCAGCGGCGGGCGCGGCCGATTTCCTGGTCACGGGCGACAAGCGTGACCTGCTCGGGCTCGGGGTCTACGAGGGCACGAAGATCACCACCACGCGGAACTTCCTGACCCAGTACGGACGGCGGCCGTGAGCGGCGGCGTTCCCGCAGTCAGGCAAGGCGGCGTGCCGGCCGGCATCGACCAGCTCTGGCTGCCCGCCCTGGTGGCCGTCGCCGGCGAGCGGGCGGCAACGCGCCTCCTCGAGTTCTTCGCCTCCACCATCCGCAACCCGCACACCCGCCGGGCCTATGCCCGCGCTGTGACGGACTTCCTGGCCTGGTGCGAGGCGCACGGCGTGCCGTCGATCGCGGCGGTGCAGCCGCTGCACGTGGCGGCCTGGATCGAGGACCGCACACGAGAACTGTCGGCGCCGACGGTGAAGCAGCAGCTCGCCGCCATCCGTAACCTGTTCGACTGGCTGGTCATGGGCCAGGTCGTGCCGCTCAACCCGGCCGCCTCGGTGCGCGGGCCGGCGCACAGCGTCCGCAGGGGCAAGACGCCGGTGCTCGATCCGGCCGAGGCCCGGGCTCTGCTCGACAGCATCGACGTCACGACACCGATTGGGCTGCGCATCCGGGCGCTGATCGCGCTCATGGTCTACAGCTTCGGGCGCATCGGGGCGGCGCTCGCCATGCGGGTGGAGGATGTCTTCGTGCAGAACCGCAGACTCTGGGTGCGGCTGCGCGAGAAAGGCGGCAAGCGGCACGAGATGCCGTGCCATCACACGCTGGAAGAGTACCTGCACGCCTACCTGGACGACACCGGGATCGTCGACGACGCCAAAGGGCCGCTGTTCCGGACCATTGGCCGTGGCACGCAGCGCTTCACTCGCACCCCCCTGCCCCAGGCCAACGCCTACGCCATGGTCCAGCGCCGTGCCCTCGCCGCCGCGTTCGACACGAAGATCGGCAATCACAGCTTCCGCGCAACTGGGATCACCGCCTACCTGAAGAACGGCGGCACGCTGGAGAACCCCGCCGCCATGGCCAACCACGCCAGCACTCGTACGACACAGCTTTACGATCGGCGCCGCGACGATATCAGCCTCGATGAGGTGGAGCGGATCCGGGTTTAGACGGCCAATTATGCCATCGATTTTGTTCGGCTAAGTGTTTCATAGACGAGCTTGAGTCCCGAGGTTGGCTGGTTGAAGGGAGCATCCCACCAAGGAGCTCTGATTCGTGCCATATCCTTCCAATGTCGATGTTGTGTCCCGGATGCTTTCCGATTTTTGCCGAAAGCGTCTGGCCGTGGTGTTGGCGCCCCGCGAGGTAGAACTATTACGCAGCTACATGATTGGACTGCTTGAGCAACGCCGGAACGTGCCGCGCAAAGGTGCTGGTTTAGATTGGCCAGCAATTGCAGCAGCCTGCTTGATTGATGAAACACGGCTGCGATCTGCAGCAAATATCGTTCGTTACGGCTTCGATGCCCTCGCTCGTGCTCTACCCAACTTGCCACCAGTTGATCAGTCCAGATCTATCTCCGAGCCCAGAAAAGCTTTGCCTTCACGGGCGACCGACGTGGGGCAGCACACTCCAAAATCTAGTAAGTCCGTACCGGAGAAGGCAAAAATATCACGTAGAGGTCGCCTTCGTCGGGCCGTCATTGAGTTTCCGTGTGCAGCATTTGATCAATGGGACGAGCCAACGACTTTTCACGGAGCGTTGGATCTACATATGCGCAGGCACGGTGATACCTGCTGGCATTTGCATCGTGCAGTCGTGCGGTCCAAAGAACACATGGACCCGAAAACCATAGTGACGTGGCGGCGTGGCCAGAGAAGCCCTCGAAGCGTCGAAAGTTTGGCCGTTCTAACGCGGATCGAGAGGCGTTATCGTTTGCCGGCGGGATATCTCAAGTCCAAGCTACCTCACCAAGGTCTTGCTGCTAAAGGGCACAGCATTAATGGCATTGGAGCCGCCGAACGGCGGCGATTGGCGTGGCATCTGCCGGATGATTTCGACCAACGCCCTCTTGCAGAGCGTGAGCAAATTCTCGAATGGGTTCGTAGGGTAGTCGTCTCCGGCTCTACCGATTACCGACGCTATCAAGCTGCGGCCCAGAAGCAGCGCTACGCGGTAAGATTCCAAAATGCGGACTATTCCGTCCCGAGCCAAACCAGCCCTGTACACCATACTGGGCATGATGAGGATCAAGACGATGCACTCCTAGATTGCGATCCGGAGGCGCTACCCGGCGTCGTTGACGCGCCGCGGCAACTTGCTGAGGAAATGGCCACCCTGCTCAGCTTCAAAATGTCGAAGCTCGTAACCTTGGGTTATCAACGATTAGGCGTATGGGGTACGGAGACTGCATCTCAGAAGACTGAGCATTTCGGCCTGCTGTTCGGCTCCTTGGTGGCCTCTCCAACAGGGCCGGTGTGTGGACGCGGGGTGCCGCTGAACGCGCTCACCTTTGGCCTACTCGTATTTCCCGCGATATGGGATTGGTACGTGCAATGGCGTGAACGCCGGCGCGGCTTCTATACCGCTTGGGAAGTCGACATGCTGCATGTGTCACTTGCTTTAACCCGTCAGGGAACGGGCTGGCTGCGTCAAATGCCCATCCTGGCGGAGCGACTACGTCCGGTTCCCGGTCTGGTCACAATGCAGGATATTGAACGGGTCCGCGGTAACTGGCTGGCCGCATGTGACGTTTTTCACGAATACGCAAGTGGTCGAGCCAAGAAAATTAAGAGCATTGCACGTGTGCACCGTGATCCATTCGAACCAATTCTGCCAATCTTGGAAGCTCCAAGCCCTGTTGCGGAGTACCGCAAGATTACGGAGGAAATCCGTCGAATGGTTCCGGATGAGCGACGCTATCCCAAAGCAGCAGCCGAAACGGTTCGCTCGTTCTTGATGCTCCGGCTGGGCCTGCACCTGGGTCTTCGTCAGAAGAATCTTCGTCAGTTGCTATTTCGATCGCGGGGACTCGCACCGACTTCCGAGCGCCGATTGGAAGACAACCGACGAGGTGAATTACGTTGGAGCGACCGTGAAGGTGGGTGGGAGGTTCTCATACCAGCGGCAGCATTCAAAAATGCCCATTCCTCTTTCTTTGCAAAAAAGCCATTCCGATTGATCCTGCCTGACCTCGGTCATCTCTATGACTACATCGAACAATATCTTGCTCGACACCGGCAGATCCTACTGGGAAATGCTGTTGATCCAGGCACGTTCTTTGTGAAGACGGTCAAGGTGACCAGCCGAGACGCTGCGTATGATCAAGCCACCTTCTATGAGGCTTGGCGGCTTATCATCCAACGATATGGCATATTTAATCCGTACACCGGCCGCGGCGTCATTGAAGGCCTGCTTCCTCACGGACCACATAATGTCCGCGATGTGTTAGCTACCCATATTCTCAAAAAGACGGGTTCCTACGAACAGGCTAGCTATGCCATCCAGGACACTCCGGAGGTCGTGGCGCAGCACTATGGCCGATTCCTACCCCAGGATAAGGCTGCACTGGCGGCAAAAATTCTAAATCAGGTCTGGGAATCCGCATAGTTATATTCGCTTATATTTACATTAGCTGGCTTCGTAGAAGCTGACGCGCTCGCCTGGCTGTGGACGCGGTGGGGTACGATCGAGGCGCTGCGCCACGTCGCCGTCGAGCCGCCGGCTGCGCTGCGCACCCCGATGCCGGCCGGCAGCGCGGCCGTTCGGCTCAGCTTCTGGTCGGCTGATTGGACGCCGTGGTAGGCGCTGGCCTAGCTGGCGGCGCGCTGGCCCGGGCTGCGCTTCGATGTCCGTCCCAGCTACGGCGTGCTGTGACCGAGGCCGCAAAGACCCCCACGGCGGCACCGGTGCTGGGGCAGGCGGCGCTGGCGTGGGAGGACCCACCGCGCGGTTGGGCGGCGGCCACCTCGCCTGTGCTCGCCGTGGACGGCTTCGAGGGACCGCTCGACTGGCTGCTCGAGCTGGCGCGCACCCGGCAGGTTGACTTGGCCCGACTGTTCATCCTGGCGCTGGTGGAGGCGTTCGTGGCGGCGATGCAGCGGGTGCTGGAGCGCCGGCCCGGGGCGCCGGCGGCGGAGCTGGCGCGCTGGGCTGGCTGGACGGCGATGGCGGCCCAGCTGACCGAGCTGCGCTCGCCGCTGCTGCTGCCCGGCAGCGACTCGCAGGCCCGCACGGCGCAGGCCGAAGGCGAGGCGCTGCCCCGTTAATGGGTCACCCGGGCGCAGATGGCCGCCGCGGCGGACTGGCTCGAGCGTCGGCCGCAGCTCGGCCACGAGGTGTTCGGGCGCGGGCGGCCGGAGCCGGCCAGGGCAGGGCAGGCAGCCGGGACCGCGCTGGCAGCAGGGACACTGATGTTGGGCGGTGCCATCAGCAACCGTTGGACCGACGACACCGATGCCGGGGCTGCCCAGCAGACCGACGCTGCCCCGGTGAGCGGGGGCGATCTAACCGAACTGCTGCGGGCCTGCCTGGTGGCCCTGCGGCTGCCGGCGCAGGCCGAGAGCTACCAGCCCCGGCCCAAACCGTTCTGGAGCGTCAGCGACGCCACTGCGCAGA
>CAXTJU010000163.1:0-5652 GCA_964244655.1 uncultured Acetobacteraceae bacterium
CGCCGCCACCAGAAGCTGCTGGAGGAGGCCGGCTCCCCGGCGCTGACCGCCGCGGCGCGCGACGCGCTGGGCGCCACCGTCACCGCCGGGCTGGCCAAGCTGGGCTACCGCAACGCCGGCACCCTGGAGTTCCTCTACCAGGACGGCCAGTTCGCCTTCATCGAGATGAACACCCGCCTTCAGGTGGAGCACCCGGTGACGGAGATGGTCACCGGCATCGACTTGGTGCGCGAGCAGCTGCGCGTGGCCGCCGGCGAGCCGCTCGGCTACGGCCAGGCGGACATCCGGTTCAGCGGCCACGCGATCGAGGCGCGGGTGACGGCGGAGGACCCGGACACCTTTGCGCCGTCGCCGGGCCGGGTGGACGTGTTCCACGCGCCGGGCGGCCTGGGGGTGCGGGTGGACTCTGCGCTGTACGCCGGCTGCGTGGTGCCGCCGCACTACGACAGCATGGTGGCCAAGCTGATCGTCCACGCACCCGACCGCCCCGCCGCCCTGGCCCGGCTGCGCCGCGCGCTGGAGGAGTTCGCGGTGGTAGGCATCAAGACCACCCTGCCGCTGCACCAGCGCATCGCCGCCGACCCGGCGTTCAACGCCGGCGAATACGACATCCACTGGCTGGAGCGCTTCGTCGCCCATGGCTGAGCGGCCATCCTTTTCCCGCCCCTGCCCGCGGGGCAGGGCGGCCCCGCGGCGCGGCCGGTCAGGCGACCGGCGGCACCCCTTGCGGGTCGAGCCGATAGCCGCCGCCCTCCGTCACCAGCAGCCGCGCGTTGCCCGGGTCGGGCTCGATCTTCTGCCGCAACCGGTAGATGTGCGTCTCCAGCGTGTGGGTGGTAACGGCGGCGTTGTAGCCCCACACCTCGTTCAGCAGCACTTGGCGCGCCACCGGCTTGGTGCCGGCGCGATACAGGAACTTCAGGATCGCAGCCTCCTTCTCGGTCAGCCGGATGCGGCGGTTCTTCACCGGCTCCTGCAGCAGCTTGGCCGAGGGGCGGAAGGTGTACGGCCCAATGGTGAAGACCGCGTCCTCGCTGTTCTCGAAGATGCGCAGCTGGGCGCGCAGCCGGGCCAGCAGCTCGGCCAGCCGGAACGGCTTGGCGATGTAGTCGTTGGCGCCCGAGTCCAGGCCGCGCACCACGTCCGCCTCGTCATCCGAGCCGGTCAGCATGATGATCGGCATCCGCATGCCCTGGCGGCGCAGGCTGGCGCACAGATCCCGCCCGTCCCCGTCCGGCAGGCCCACGTCCAGGATCACCGCGTCGAAGCGGGAGTCCTTGGCCGTTACCTTGCCTTCCGCCTCGCCGATGGAGCCGGCTTCATCCGCGGAGAACTCCCCGTCGAACTGCAGTTGCTCCACCAGGGTCTCGCGAAGCGACAGGTCGTCGTCCACGATCAGGATAGGGCGCTCGCCCGCCATCAGCGAAATCCTTCATTCATGACCATCAATCCCTCGGGCCATGCCGTGGCGGCCGGAGATCGCCCCGCCCGCTGCAAGGCTCCATCGCCTAACCAACATCTCGTGACACTGTTCGGTTCGACATCACAACGCGATGACCGGTCCGGCGAGCGGCACAGGACTCGCGCCAGCGCCACACATTTCCGTGATGATGGGGGCCGTGCCATGGCGGCATCGCCCATATCGCGGCCGGACGCCCGCCACCGGGCGACCGACCGCAGCCCCGAACCTGGTTGAGCATGCCGGACCATCCCACCCCCGTCCTGACCTCCACGCAGCGGCTGCAAGCCGTCGAAGCCGCGGCGGCCGCCCTGCGCCGGGGCATGCCCGCCGTGCTCGCCGCCGCCGTCCCGCTGGCCGTGGTCGCGGTCGAGACCCTGGACGGGGCAGGCCGCGCCGCCCTGGCCCGCATGGCTCCGGGCCCGGCCACGCTGCTGCTCGCCCCGTCGCGCGCCGCCGCCCTGCTGGGCGGTTCGCCCGCCGGCATCGCGGCCTTCGCGGCGGACGGGCTGAGCCTCGACGCGTTGCGCGCCCTGGCGGACCCGACCTTCGGCCCCGCGCCGTTGCCCCCGCCGCCCGCGGCGCTGCCGGAGGGTGCCGAGGCGGCTTTGGCGCTGGCCGTGCTCGCCCGGCTGCTGCCGGCGGTGCTGGCCGCCGCCGCCCCGGGCCGCATCGGCGTGGCGCCGGCCGACGTGCTGGGCCACGCCGCCCTCAGCGCCGCCGCCGTGGTCAAGGTCAGCGAGGCGGCCGTGCCGCTGGAGGACGTGGCCGACGCCCGCGTGGTCGCCTTCCGCGCGCCGGGCACCGGCACCGACCAATATGCCATCCTGATCGGCCGGCCGGAGCAGGCTGCGGCCCCCCTGGTGCGCATCCACTCCGAATGCTTCACCGGCGACCTGCTGGGCAGCCTGCGCTGCGATTGCGGGCCGCAGCTGCGCGGGGCGATCCGGCGCATGGCGGCCGAGGGCGCGGGCGCGCTGCTCTACCTGGCGCAGGAGGGGCGCGGCATCGGCCTGCCCAACAAGCTGCGCGCCTACGCCTTGCAGGACCGCGGCCTGGACACGCTGGACGCCAACCGCGCGCTCGGCTTCGCGGCCGACGAGCGGGACTTCCTGGTCGCCGCCGCCATGCTGCGCCAACTGGGGCTGACCCGGGTCCGCCTGCTGACCAACAACCCCGAGAAGCTGGCCGCCCTGGCCGCCCACGGCATCGACGTGGCCGGTCGGGAAAGCCTGCTGTTCGCCGCCAACGGGGTGAACGACCGCTACCTGCAAACCAAGGCGGCCCGGTTCGGCCACCTGCCGGAATGACGGGCGGGCAGGGCTGATGGAGGCGGTGGTCTCGGACGGCTTCATCCGGCTCGGCGGCGCGCAGTGGCGCTGCTGCCTGGGGCGGGCCGGCGTGCGGCTGCACAAGCAGGAGGGCGACGAGGCCACCCCCGCCGGGCTGCTGCCGCTCCGCCGGGTGCTGTTCCGCGCCGACCGCGGCGCCGCCCCGCGCACCGCCGTGCCGATCGAGCCCATCGGCCGCGCCGACGGCTGGTGCGACGACCCCGCCGACCCGGCGTACAACCGCCCGGTGCAAATCCCCCATGCCGGCCGGCACGAGGCGCTGTGGCGTCCAGACGGCCTGTACGACCTGGTGGGCGTGCTTGGCTGGAACGACGCGCCGGTCCGGCGTGGCGGCGGCTCCGCCATCTTCCTGCACGTGGCCCGGCCGGACTACGCCACCACCGCCGGGTGCATCGCGCTGGCGCTGCCGGACCTGCGCGCCCTGCTGGCCGCCGGCCTCAGCGCCGTGCGGGTGCCGGATCCCGGCTGAGCCCCTTGGCTTGCAGCTCGGCCAGGTAGGCCTGCCAGCGCGCCTCCTGCTGCTCGCCGAGTTCCAGCAGGTAGGGCCAGGTGAAGATCCCCGTGTCGTGGCCGTCGTCGAAGGCGATGCGGATGGCGTAGTGCCCGATCGGCTCCACCATGCGGAGCCCCACCTCCCGCTTGCCCGGCACCGTCACGCGCTCGGCGGCGGAGTGGCCCTGCACCTCCGCGCTGGGGCTCAGCACGCGCAGGTACTCCGCCGGGTAGCTGAACTGCACCCCTCCGGCGAAGTCCACCTCCAGGCGACGGGACGCGCGGCGGACCCTGATCTCGGTGGGGGCCGATTCTGTCAATCCAAAGCCCGGGCTTCGTCCGGCAGCATAATGGGAATGCCGTCCCGCACTGGATAGGCCAACCCGGCGGCGCGGCTGACCAGCTCGCCCGCCGCCCGGTCATACATCAGCGGGCCCTTGGTCACCGGGCACACCAGGATTTCCAGCAGGCGAGGGTCGATCTCGACCGGTGCTGGCGTCGCCTCGGCGTCGCTCAACTGAGGGGCCGCCCCTCGCCCTGCTGGCCCGGGTGCGCGCCCATCCGCAGCAGCGTCGTCAACGTCGCGGCGCGGGCGAAGGTGTCATCCGCCTCCAACAGCGCCTGCCGCTCCACCGGGTCGAACGGGCAGACCATGCTGAGCGTGGTGACCAACTCGTCGTCCATCATCTCGTCGATGGCCTCCCAGTTCGCGTCGAAGCCGTTGGCGGTGAAGTAGGCGCGCAGGGCGGTCAGCAGGGCCACGCGCTCCGGCAGGTGGTCCGGTGGCGGGTCCAGGTCAGCCAGGAAGCGCGAGTAGTCGGCCGCGACCCGGCGGTAGCCCCGGCGCATCTCCAGCTCCGCCTTCACCTCGAACCGGGTCACGCCGGACAGCGCGATGAGGTAGCGGCCATCGTCCGTCTCGCTGAAGGAGGACAGCCGCCCGGCGCAGCCGACGCCGAACAGGGCGGGGGCGCCGTCCACCCCGGGCGCGCCGCCATCCGGCTGGATCATGCCGATCATGCGGTGGTCGGCCAGCGCGTCCTCCACCATGGCCTTGTAGCGCGGCTCGAAGATGTTGAGCGGCAGCTTGCCGTGGGGCAGCAGCAGGGCACCGGAGAGCGGGAACACCGGCAGTGTCCCCGGCCGTCCGCCCGGACCCCCGCCTGGCCCTGGAAGCGACCCGTCCACGGTCAGCTGAACAGCATGGCCGACAGCTTGCGCCGTGCGGCCAGCGTCGCCGGGTCCACATGGCCCCAGGCCTCGAAGAACTTGAGCAGCTGCAGGCGGGCGGCGTCCTCGTTCCAGCTGCGGTCCCGCCGCACGATGTCCAGCAGCGCGGCAGCCGCCTGCTCCCGCTCGCCGACGGCATTCAGCGCGGTCGCCAGCTCGTACTGAGCCTCGTTGTCCGCCGGATTGGCCGCGACCCGGCGTTGCAGCGCGGTCAGCCCCGCCGCGGCGTCCCGCCCCTCCTCGAACAGCGCCAGGGCGCTGCGGGCGCCCGCCACGTCGGCGTGCGCGGCGATCTTGGCCGGCACCCGCGCCAGGGCCTCGTGCGCCTGCTCCGGCTGGTCGAGCGCCACGAGGGCGCGCACCAGCCCGCCCCAGGCCGCCGGGTTCTCCGGCTCGGTTTCCAGCACGGCGCTGAACAGCTCGCCGGCTTCCTGCGGCTGCCCGTCCTCCAGCGCGGCCTGCGCCTCCGCCAGCAACTCCGCCGCCGGCATGGCGCCACCGGCCAGCTTGAGCAGCTGCTCCACGAAGCGCTTGACCTCGCTTTCCGGCAGCGCGCCCTGGAACACGTCGGCGATCTGGCCCTGCCAGAACGCGGCGACCGTCGGGATGGACTGCATGGGCAGCCCGATACGGGCCAGCTGCTCCACCAGGGCGCGGTTCTTGTCCACATCGACCTTGACGAGGCGCACCCGCCCGGCCGCCGCCGTCACCACCCGCTCCAGCGTGGGGGTCAGCTGCTTGCACGGGCCGCACCAGGTCGCCCAGAAATCCACCAGCACGGGGACGGTGCGCGACGCTTCGATGACGTCGCGCACGAAGGTGGTCTGGTCGGCATCCATGATGCTTGCCGCGGCTTGGGCGCCTTGCGCCGGTTGGCCGATGATCGAGTCCATGCCTGCTTTCCTTTGCGGCGGCTCACGGCCGTCGCCAGTTGGTTAGATGTAGCCGCCGCAACGGCCCGCAAGCGCGCCCGGTTGCTGGTTGGCCGGACCATGCCGCCCCGCCGTGCAAGCGTCCAGCTTTTCGCACGCTTGCAATGGCGCGCGAACCCGCTTACAGCCCCTCGCCGGAGCGCGGGCGTAGCTCAGGGGTAGAGCACAACCTTGCCAAGGTTGGGGT
>CAXTJU010000164.1:0-5537 GCA_964244655.1 uncultured Acetobacteraceae bacterium
CCTGATGCAGCGCGGCGAGGTGGACCTGGTGATCGTCGGCACCGACCGGGTGACGCGCACCGGGGACGTGGCCAACAAGATCGGCACCTACCTGAAAGCCTTGGCGGCACAGGACAACGCGGTGCCGTTCTGGGTCGCCTGCCCGTCCTCCACCATCGACTGGGCGGTGTCGGACGGTTTGAGCGAGATCGAGATCGAGCAGCGCGACGCGAGCGAGGTCACCACCGTCACCGGGCGCGGGCTGGACGGCAAGGTCGTGACAGTGCGGACCGTGCCCAGCGGCAGCCCCGCCGCCAACCCGGCGTTCGACGTGACGCCGGCGCGGCTGGTGACGGGGATCGTGACGGAGCGCGGCCGCTGCGCCGCCACCGCCGCCGGCCTGGCCGCGCTGTTCCCCGAACGCGCCTGAGATGCGTCGCTTCCGCCTGGCGCCTGCCCTGCTGGCGGCGGGCCTTGCCGCGTGCTCCAGCAACCGCCCAGCCGCCGTGCAGCCCGTGTCGGCCGAGGGCGGCGCGCCGGCGGGCGCGGCCGCCGGGTTCGGCCAGGCGCCGCCGTTCTCCCGGGGCGGCTACGCGCCGTTCACCCGGGCGGACGCGGTGGGGGTGGCGCTGCGCGAGTGGCGGCTGTGGGGCTCGGCCGTGGACGACGACCCGCCGGGCACCCGGCCGCCGCGCTCCGCGGACGAGAAGCCGGAACGCTACCCCGGGCTGTGGCAGCGGGTGGGCGAGTACTGGTGGACCAGCCAGGACGGCGGCTCGGTGTTCGCGTACTGGACCGGCAAGCACGACTCGAACGGCCGGGTGTTCGGGGCGGGGCAGGATGGGCATTACGCGTGGTCGGCGGCGTTCATCTCCTACATCATGCGGGTGGCCGGCGCGGGCGACCGCTTCCCGTACGGCGCCGCCCATGCCGACTACATCAACGCCGCCAAGCTGCAGGCCGACGCCGGCGGCGGCCCGCTGGTGGTGACGGCGCAGCGCGTCGAGCAGTATGCGCCGCAGCCGGGCGACCTGATCTGCCTCGGCCGCAGCAGCAGCCGGGCGCTGAGCTACGACGACCTGCCGACCGGCTCCTTTCCCGGCCATTGCGACTTCGTGGTGGGAGCAGTGCCGGGCCAGCTCACGGTGATCGGCGGCAACGTGGACGACACGGTGACGGAAAAGCACATCCCCACCACGCCCGCCGGCACGCTGGCCGATGCCACCGGAGTTATTGACACGCGCTACCCGTGGTTCGTGGTGCTGCGGGTCCAGTACGACTCCTGACGGCGGCTGGTTGCGGGGTCGCCTGACGCCGGGCAGCATCGGCGTTCATGCGCTACGAACCCTCGCAGCGGCTGCTGCGCCTCGCCCTGCTGCTGCCCGGCACCCGCACCGGCCTCACCCTCGACGAGATGGCGCAAGGGCTAGAAGTCGGCCGGCGCACGGCGGAGCGGCAGCGCGACGCGCTGGCCGCGCTGTTTCCGCAGCTGGAGTTCTGGGACGACGAGATGCGCGTGCGCCGCTGGCGCCTACCCGGCGCCGTGCTGGCGGGCGTGGCGGAGCCGCGGGCCGAGGCGGTGGCCGCCGTGGAGGCTGCGGCGCACGCGTGCGCCGGCCGCGGCGAGGCGGACCCCGCCGGACTGCTGCGCGACGCCGCCGCCACGCTGCGCGCCCTGATGCGCCCCGCGGCGCTGCGCCGGGCCGAGCCGGACATCGAGGCGCTGATGCAGGCCGAGGGCATCGCCATGCGTCCCGGACCGCGCCCCCGCCTCGACCCGGCGCTGCTGCCCACGCTGCGCTGCGCCATCCTCGGCCTGCATCCCGTGTCGGTGCGCTACGCCGCCCAGGGGGCGGAAGCGCCGGTGACGCGCGTAGTCTGCCCCTACGGCACGCTGTACGGCGGCGACGGCCGGGCGTGGCTGGTGGGCCACGTGGAGGGGCTGCCCGACATGCGGCTGTGGCGGCTCGACCGCATCGCGTCCGTGGCGCTGCTCGACCGCGGGTTCGTTCGGCGGGAGGGGTTCGACCTGGCCGCCTACGCGGCGCAGTCCTTCGGGGTGTTCCAGGAGGACCCGGTGGACGTGGTGCTGCGCATCGCCCCGGAGGCGGCGGACGAGGCGGCGTGCTGGCTGTTCCACCCGTCGCAGGTGGTGGAGCGGGAGGCGGACGGGGCGCTGCGGGTGAGTTTCCGGGCGGGCGGGGTGTTGGAGATGTGCTGGCATCTGTTCACGTGGGGGACGTCCGTTACTGTCGTGGTGCCGGATCATCTGCGGGTGGAGTTGGCGGGGATGGCGAGGGTTGCGGCGCGGCATCATAGCGAGCCGATAGACGCGCCAGGCAGTTTGGATATTTTGTCGGGCACCCATTCTGGGTTGGTTGATACGTAGAAGGAGGAAACTATGGCTGGCGACATGTGGGAGCAGGCAGTCGAGAATTACCTCGCCATCGACCGCGGATTGTTTCTCAATCCACAATACTTGATTGGTGAGCCTGGAAAATAGGAATCAAATCCAGACTTCCTGGCTGTCGCATTCCCAGACAGTGCAGTCTGGATGGTCGAGGTTACAAAGGCACCCAGCGGTAGTCTATTCAGCAAGATCAGCTCCTTTGAGCAGGATTACATTCCCAGAATCAAGGACCAGTTACAGCGGCATCATGTCGTGCGCGGTGATGATGCCTGGGCTGAATGGACTGTGGGACTCTGGGTGTTTGCCCCCGCTGTGACGCTGCCAGGGCTTAAGACTCGGATGCAGACGGCAAACGTTCAGGAATGGCGCACCACCTCGCTGGAGGAGACACCCATTCCCGATTGGGAGGCTCGCTTTCGCTGATCGGCTTGCTTGAAGCTAAGCTGATAAGGTCAAGACCAATCAGTCTAGAAGGTTGGTCTTGCCTTCGTCCCTCCAGCAGCAGGGCAGCCGTTCCAGTGCAGGTTGAGTTGGCTACAAAGAGGAACAAAGATCGCCATGGCCGGTAACGCGAAACATACGACGGGGCACGCCACCAAGGATCAGGACCGTTCCACGACGGCGGCCTGCGACGAACAGGATCAAGGCCCGCAGGCCCGGCACACGCGGCAGATGGCGCTGATCGATGGCGTGGTGCGCGACTACGAGCCTACCTTGCGCGAGTTGGCCCTGCGCTGAGCGAGCCGGAGTTCCTGGGCCGGGAGATGGTCGAGGCGGTGCACGCCAGGCTCATCGCCGAGTTCGGCGACCTTGCTGGCTTCAACGACGGGGGCCTGTTCCTCGGAAAGGCTGGCGTGATAGCTGAGACGCCGCGCCTTTTGGGACGCGTCCGCCTCTGACGCATCCGCCCGGCATCTACTCTACCGCACGAGGGAAGGCAGCGCGGCCTGGGCATGGCGGACAAAAGAACAGGACACCCCCCGCCCAGCGTCGGCATCGTCTGGGGCATCCGCGACGGCGCCGGGCCGCTGCTTCTCGTCACCGACCGCACGCCGCTCGCTGAGGCCGAGCCGTATGGCGACTGCCTCACCCACCCGGGCGGGCACCACGAGGTGTGGGAGGGCTGGCGGCGGCTCGGCCCCGCGGGCCTGGCGCGGCGCGGGCTGCCGGCGGCCATCGCCTGGCACGAGTACGAGCATTTCCCGCGCGGGCGGGTGGTGCTCGACACGGGCACGGGCCGCTTCACGCTCTACGCTGACCGCAGGCTGCAAGCGCCGGGCACGCTGCGCCGGGTGCTGCGGGCGTTCGGGCTCGACCCGGCGCGCTGTGCCGTGCGCTGCGACCCGCACTACCGCTGACCCGGCGACAGGAGACGATCGTGATGAGGGCGGTTGCCTATTGCCGCAGCCGGCCGGGCGAGCCGGCGGCGTCCGAGCTGGCGCTGCGCCGCCAGCGCGAGGCGGTGCAAGAGGAGGCCGAGAGCGGCTGCGAGGTGGTCGCCGAGTTCATCGAGCGCGAGGGCGAGGCAGGCAGCGAGGGCTGTCCCGCCTTCATCGCCGCCCGGCACGCGGCCCAGAATGCAGGCAGGTCCATGCTATTCATCATCGCCTCCCGTGCGGCGATCGGTTCGGGCGAGGTGTTCCAGGAGCCGGACCAACGCGCTGCCGCCTCGAGCAAGGAGCAGCCCACCCCCGATGGGATGGGCTGGCTGGTTCTCTGGGGCGAGCTGCTCACGCCGTCGGTCCCGGTGCCGCCGGAGATCGTGCTGCCCGCAGGCGCGCCCGGCCCCTTGTGCCTCTATGCCGACTGCCGCCCCGGCCAGCTCGACATCTTGATCTATCTCGTCAATGCCGGGCCAGACACGCTGGCCGAGGTCGTGGTCAAGATCCACACCATCGATCTGCACCGATACCTCTCTTCGGAGCGGGGCAAGCTGCGCTGGGCGGAGGGCCGCAGGTTTGAGCGGCGCTGGGATGCGGTGGCGCCGGGCACGAGCGTGCTGGTCACCTCGCTCGACCACTGGGTCCTGGACGATGTCAGCCGCCACCGCCTCGCCTGCACGGACCCGGCGGGGCGACGCCGCAAGGCCGAGGCCTACGACGTGAACCTGAGGAGCTGCCACCCGCTGGAGGCTCCATGGGCAGCCTTCCGCCGCATCCCGTGAGGCGGCGCGACCGGTCCTGGCGCGATGGTGCGCAACGGTCGCCGGCCAGCACCGGCGCGGTGGCTGGAGCAGGCTTCAGCCCCGCGTCCAAGGCAGCTGCTCCGCCTGCCACCCCGCCACCCGGCCGCGCTGGCCGCTGCCATCAGGCGGCCCCTCGAATCCGTCCGCGATGTTGTAGGCGTGCGGGAACCCGGCGGCCTGCGCCACCTGCGCCGCGGCCACCGAGCGCACGCCGCTGCGGCACAGGAAGTAGATGTGATCCTCCGGCGTGAGCCCGGCGGCGCGCATCTGGTCCACGAATCCCTCGTTGACCCGCATGGACGGCGCCACCTGCCAGGAGATCATCGCCGGCTGCTTGCCCGCCTCCGCCAGGTCCGGCACGCCGATGCCGTTCCACTCGATGTCCGTCCGCACGTCCACCAGCTGCGCGCGGGGATGGCTGACCAGCGCCTCCCACACCTGTTTCGACGCCACGTTCTCCACCATCTGGTGTCTCCTTACAGACCCGCCGAAGGTGCCCCAGCATGATGCAAAGCACAATTGCGCTGCCCGACCTGCGCCGCGGCGCGCCCCTCGACGGCGTGAGCGCCGCCATCGGGCACACGCCGCTGATCCACCTGCGCCGGGCCTCGGAGCTGACCGGCTGCACTATCCTGGGCAAGGCGGAGTTCATGAACCCCGGCGGGTCGGTCAAGGACCGCACCGCGCTGGCCATCATCGAGGACGCCGAGGCGCGCGGGGTGTTGCGGCCCGGCGGCACGGTGGTCGAGGGCACCGCGGGCAACACCGGTATCGGGCTGACGCTGGTGGCGCACGCGCGGGGATACCGCAGCGTGATCGTGATGCCAGAGACGCAGAGCCAGGAGAAGATCGACTTCCTGCGCATGATCGGCGCCGACCTGCGCCTGGTGCCGGCCAAGCCGTATCGTGACCCCGGCAACTACGTGCGCTACTCCGAGCGGCTGGCGCGCGAGCTGGGCGCGG
>CAXTJU010000165.1:0-5425 GCA_964244655.1 uncultured Acetobacteraceae bacterium
GTAGTCGTCCAGCTTGCCATCGACCGAGTTGTACATGGTCATCGGCGACATCACGATGCGGTTGCGCAGGGTGACGTCCTTGAGCGTGTATGGGCTGAACAGGTCGGGCACGGCGCTGTCTCCTTGGGAAGCGTGCTGCGATCGTGTGCAGCAAGCTCCGTGCCAAGCCAGGACGGAACGAGTTCTGGGCGGAGGCGTTGGCCAGCCGCCTCATCGATGGAGCTGTCCGTGACACGTTGGGCCACAACGCTGCGCTTCGCCCTCGTGTCAGGCACGCTGGCGAGCGCGGCATCGACCATAGCGCTCGCCGCCGCCGCCCGGATGGAGGGCAAGACTGCCTTCCAGCCGGCCAACTCGACCAGCCATTGGCTTCATGGCGAGCAGGCGGGCGACTTTGCGACGGCCGACCTGGCCCATACGGCGCTGGGGCTGGCCACGCACCAGGCGGCCACCCTGTTCTGGGCGGTTTTATTCGAGCGCTGGATCGGCGCACGCCGTCCGCTCTCCGCCACTGCCATGCTGCGGGATGCCGTGGCAATCTCAGCGGTGGCAGTAGTGGTGGATTATGGCGCCACCCCCAGGCGGTTCACCCCGGGGTGGGAGTTCGTGCTGTCGAAGCGGTCCATGGCGACAGGGTACGCCGCGATGGCGCTTGGGCTCGCAGCCGGGGCGTTGGCAACGCAGTCTCGGGAGGCCTGAAAAGCCCTATTTCATGCGGCGCCGTGGGGCCGCAATGGCCGGTGCAGCCACGGGCGCGGGCGCTGCGGCCGATTGCGGCTTGGCGCAGGCCGCGGCGAGCAGGGCGTCCACGCGCTCGGCGGAGCAAGTGGCGGCCACGTAGCTGAGCCCGGCCTGCCGCAGCCGCTCGTGCAGCGCCGGGTCCTCGTGGAGCAACAGGATGCGCGCCGCGAACTCCTCCGCCGTGTCGGCGATGACAGCGGCATACTCCTCCGGCAGGTCCATGCCCTCGGCCGCACAGCGCGTCAGCACGCAGGGCACGCCGGCGGCGAGGCTGGTCAGCACCTTGCCCTTCAGCCCGGCGCCGAACCGCAGCGGCGCCACCGTCAGCCGCAGCCCGGCCAGCACGGGCTGCAAATCCGGCACCTGGCCGAGCAGGCTCACCCCAGGCCGGGCCAGCGCGCGCACCGAGTCCGGGGCGTGGCTGCCGACGATGAGGCACTCGATGCCAGGCGCCGCCGCGTGCAGGTGGGGCAGCACGTCACCCACCAGCCATTCCGCTGCATCCACGTTCGGGCTGTGACGAAACCCGCCGATTAGGGCGAGGCCGGACCGCTCGCTGAACGGCGCCGGGCCGGGCTGCAAGGGCACTGTCCAGGGCAGCACGTGGACCGGCGTCCGTATCCCGGCAGCCGCCACAAGCTCCCGCTCATGGGACGAGTGCACGACGACGCTGTCAGCCGCCGCCAGGGCCGCCATCTCCGCCGCCTCCAGCGCCGCGGCCTGCGCGTCGAGGGCTGCCGACTGCTTGACCTGCGCCTCGCGGCGGCTGCGCAGGTAGTGCAGGTCGGCCACGCTGAACAGGATTGTGGCGCCGGGGAAGCGCTGGCGGATCATTGCGGCGTATCGCGTCATGTTCGCCACCCGGTGGATGTAGAACAGGTCGTACCGCAGCACCTCGCGGCGGACTATCTCCTCGACCGACTGATAGTAGGGCGCGCAGTAGCATTGGATCCCGACCCGCTCGAGCGCCTCCGTGTAGGGTCCGGCCTTGGCCATACTGTCGGCGCCGACGAAGGAGACTTTGTATCCCAGCCGCTGCAAGGACCGCATGTGCTCCAGCGCCGCGTTCGACCCGGCGTCCTGGTCCGGCGTCGGCGTTGCGTCGTCGATGAACAGGGCGCGCCGGGTCACTAGCCGCTCGGCGGCCAGCCGCGGGTCCACGCCGTCCAGCGGAAAGCCTTGCAGCGCTTCGGACCAGGTGCGGACAAAGGTGCGCTGGTTCAGCCGCTGGAACCGCTTCATCCCTGCGCCGTCCAGGTCCGTGCCGGCCGAGGCGCCCTCGTGATGCGTCACGCGCGACATCGGCTGCACCACCACGCGCAGCCCGGCGGCGCGCACCTTGAAGCACAGGTCGGTGTCCTCGTAATAGGCCGGCGCGAACGCGGCCGAGAGCCCGCCCACCTGCTGGAACAAGGCGCGCGGGATCATCAGCGCGGCCCCGGAGACGTAGTCCGCATCGCGCAGGAAGCGGTATTCCGGCCGGTCCGGATCGTCGCCGCGCCCCCAGTTCATCCCCGTGCCCTGCCGCCAGACGATGCCGCCTGCCTCCTGCAGCGTGCCGTCCGGATACAGCAGCTTGGAGCCGGCGACACCCACCGCCGGGTCCGCGGCGAAGGTGCCGGCCAGCTCGTCCAGCCAGCCCGGCTGCACCAGGGTGTCGTTGTTCAGCAGCATGAGCAGGCGGCCGCGCGCCGCCGCCGCCGCCGCGTTGACCGAGGCCACGAAGCCCAGGTTGGCCCCATTGCGCAGCAGCCTGATGCCGCCGGACAGCAGCAGCGCGGCATAGACCGTCTCGTCCGTGGAGCCGTCATCGACCACGATCACTTCCAGGCTGGCCTCGGGCCGGTTCAGCAGGATGGAGTCGAGGCAGCGGTGGGTGTGGGCGAACTGGTCACGCGCCGGGATGATGACCGTCACGTCCGGTTGCGCCGGGTCAGGCAGATGCAGCGCCGGGTATCGCGCCAGCACGGCCCCGGCGGCTTGCTGCAGCACGTCGGACAGGGTGGTGTCCTGCTGCACCAGACGCTGGAAACGCTCTTGCCGCTCCAGGGCGGACGCGTCGAGCGCCGATTGCCGGGCCAGCACCGTGTCCAGCTGCCGCAGCAGCCAGGTCGCCAGGGGGTGCAGGTCCTGGGCGGAGCCTGCCTGCGCGGCGGTGACAGCGACCGCGCCGGCCAGCTGGAACAAGGTTTCCTCGTTCAGCAGCACGCGCGGGTTCGGCAACGCCACGGGAGACCCGGTGAGGTCCTGCCCGGTCGCCCGCACCCGGACCCGCAGCTCCACGGTGGGCTCGGTGAAGCTGGCCGAGGGCAGGCTGACGGTGAAGGCATGTCGGCCGTCGCCGTAGCCGTAGCCTTGCAGGTCGGCGCGGAACTGGTCGGCCAGCAGGCTGCAGACCAGGTCGGGGCCGTGCAGGATTTCCAGCTCGACGGGTTGCAGGGGGTGCGCGGGGTCGAACGCCCAGCCTGACAGGGATTGCAGGCTGCCGTTATCGACGTGCCCAATGGTCGCCGGGGCGGCGGTGTCGGGCATGGCTCATCACCTCATGCCAGGTTCCAGCGGGAACTGGTGGCCAGCGTGCTTCAAGCGGGTTTCAGCGGCCCGGGTTCAGTTGGGCTTCCAGGCATGACAGTCGAACCATGTCCTGTGCAGCTCCGAAACCGAGGACGGCCAGGCCTGCTGCAACGCGTCGAAGTCCAGCCAGTCGCCGGAGCCAAACACGTCCAGGCCGAAGGGGCCGGAGGAGTGGACAAAGGCCGCCTCGTTGACCGGCAGTCCCTCCATTTGCCGGGCTGGCAGCTGGAAACCTCCCGGCGGGTTCTGGTCAACCAGCTTGAAGCGTCGGTATCCCATCTCGTGCAGCAATTCGATCGGCTCGAACTTGTAGCATTCCACCGAGATAAACTCTGGAAGCGCCTTGACCCGCAGCATGCTCCGCAGGAAGGGCGCTTCGCTTCCCTCGATGTCGATCTTGAGGTACCGCGGCGTGCCTGCCTGGGCGACCAGCGTGCGCCAATCAATGGTGGGCACAAAATAGCTGGCGTAGTTGTCATTCAGCTCGTCGCGCTTGCGGGTGCCGGAAACCGGCTGGTGATCCTTGTGAACAAAGATTTCCAGCGGGACGCCAAAGGAGTCGCTCGCCGCGAAGTTCAGCAGGGTGAGTTGACCCGAGGCGATCTCCTGCTCGAAGCGCCGTCGCAGCTGCGTGCAGGTTTCCGGGTCCGCCTCGACGGAAATGACCTGGAAGCCCTTGGCCAGGTAGTAGGAAGTGTCGTTGCCTTCCGAGACGCCGAGATCCATCACCAGGCCTTGGCCAGTCGGAACGACATTGTCCTGCATGTATTGGCGAACTCCACTGGCGCGGTCGGCGGCGCACCGGTCCTCTAGCTCGTTTCGGTCGTAGGCGTCGAACTCCTCCCAGGTCCGGCTCGGGCTGCTGGCGGAGGCGCGTGCCATCCTGAGTTCCCAGTGCTTGCGGCTGCGGGTCATGTAATGGTTGACCTGGCACACCGCGTAGCTCGGGTCGCGCGCCGAAACGCCGGGGCAGACATCCCAGAGGATCGGCTGGCCGGCCGGGTCCCGCGTGGCCCCTGGCGTGTAGGCCGTGTGGGGGTTGGGCCAGTCGCGCACCGCCAGAGGACGCGCAAACGTCTTGACGTGCCGGTTGGGCAGGAAGTCCGCCCCGGAACGCCGGGTGTAATCCTCGATGATCAGCCTGTCTGGCGCCTCGGCGTGCCCGTTGGACCCAAAGATCGCCCATGGCACGGCGACCTGATCCGCTCCGCTGAAACGGCTCAGGAACTCGGTTAGCGTGCCTTGGTGCAGCACAAAGAACTCATCGGCATCCAGGCACAGCAGCCAATCGAACTCGTTACCATAAATCTGGCAGGCGCGCAGGTAGGCCGTGGTCTGGAACGAGTCGCGGTGGCTGCCGCCTGACCAGCCCCAGGGGTGCAGGCGAACATCTTGGCGACGCCCTGCCTGGCGAACCACCTCGGCGGTCGCATCGGTGCTCTGGTGATCGAACACGATTGCCGTGTCGAATCCAGCGAGATGATGCCACGCAAGCCACTCCGCGATGTGGCGGCCCTCGTTGCGAACGACTAGGCAAACGGCGGCGCGCACGGCTTCAGTCCCTTCTCTCTCAAAGCATCGTGGCAACCTCCGAGCGCGATGACAAGGTCAGCTCAGCTTGGTGACGTTCTGGAATATGACGGTGTCACCATCTGTCAGGGCAAGCTGCAGCGACCCGTTCACAACTTTCTGGCTGGCGACCGCGTTGCCGCTGAAGCCTTGGAAGCTGTAGCTGTCCCGCCCGGCATGGAAGTTTTGGATATCCGTGACCCGCGCCCCCCGCCCGACCTCGAAGACGTAGGAATTCGTCCCTGCGCCGCCCACGACCGTGGCGCTTCCCGCGCCAAGGTAAGAGGTGTTGGCGCCTCCACCCTGGGTAAACAGGTCAGCGCCAGCGCCGGCGGTGAACGTGTCGCCGCCACTGCCGCCGTTGACGGTGAGGTTGCCGGAACCTGCCTCGATCATCATGGCGCCCGAGCTGCCAGAGATTTGCGATGCTCCGCTGCCACCGATGAAAGTCAGCTTGCCGGCCCCACCCTGCACGGTGGAGGAGTTGCTGCCGCCCTGCACCGTGTCGTTGCCCTGGCTGATTACCGTGTCGTTGCCGCTG
>CAXTJU010000166.1:0-5403 GCA_964244655.1 uncultured Acetobacteraceae bacterium
TCCTCCGCGTCTCGCGTCAGGGTAGCGTCACCACACTCCGGGACCAAACACCTAGTCCTCAGTCCAACCGTTTCAGGCGTCTACGTCTCCCCCCTTAGCTGCGCCGCAGCCATACGTACGATAGATACAAAAGCTTCCAGGGCAGCGTCGTTCGGACCAGCCCTCTGATCGATCACATAATCTAGCATTCCGAGTTGCGGCAGCCCGAGATCGGGTGGAAGTTCTTGAAGATGTGCTGGAACGAAGTGGCGGCCAAACACAGCCACGCCGAGACCAGCCTCAACGGCAGCAACGATGCCGAGCAAGCCAGTGCTTTGTGTCACAATGCTCCAACGGCGCCCATCGTTTCGCAGAGCAGCCAATGTCAGGTCTCGCGTCTCGCTAGGAGCCGGGTAGGTCGCGAGAGGCACGTTTCCTCCCTCACCGATCACGTCCGACTGCCCAATCCAGACAAGTGGCTCCTGCCAGAGCAGGCTCCCTTTTTTTCGGCCTGGTAGACATTTGGCGACGACCACGTCCAGGTCACCGGCATCAAGGGCATTGAGCAGACTCATGCTTAGGCCCGTCTCGAAGGCCAGCTCAAAGCGTGGATGTTGCTTCTGAAACACGGCAAATACGCTACCAAGTTTGGCTGTAGCGAAGTCTTCGACGATACCGAGGCGGAGTGAGCCGTTCAGAGGCGGTTCCGAGAACTGGCGCCTAGCTTGGTCAGCCAACGAGAGCATTGAGCGAGCGTAGATCAGAGTTGCCTCGCCAACCTGCGTCAGCTTAATGCCGCGGCCATGACGTTCCAGCAGGGTCCGTTCGAGCCGCGTCTCAAGACGGTGAATTTGCTGACTAACGGAGGATTGTGCGAGGCCGAGCGTCTCCGCGGCTTTGGTGAAACTGCCTGTTTGAGCCACTGCCTCGAAGGCTCGCAATTGAGCGAGATCAAAAGGCTCACCGACCATCACGTTCTCCGATAAGTGCCAATGTATTGGCCGATGACAGGTAACTTGCCCGTCATAAACCTCAATTGCAGGACAGCGCCGGAACTAGGGGTGCCGCGGATTCTTTCTATCGCACTCCTACCCAACTAACCACGACATTTATAAATTCAGGGGATTCCTATGGACATTGTTGCGACGTCTCGCGGTACGGCCGGCAGTGGCGGCATCGCGCTGCTCGATGACCCGGTGCTGAACAAGGGCACGGCGTTCACCGCGGCCGAGCGCAGGAAGCATGGTCTGGAAGGCCTGCTGCCCGTGACCGTCGAGACGATAGAGCGCCAGCTCGAACGGGTCATGGGGCATTTGGAGCAGAAGCCCAGCGACCTTGAACGCTACGTCTATCTGATGGGCCTATGCGACCGCAACGAGACGCTGTTCTACAAGACACTGATGTCCGACCCGGCGCGCTTCGTGCCGATCGTCTATGACCCGACTATTGCCGATGCCTGCATCACCTTCGGCCACCTCTATCGGCGCTCGCGCGGCATGTACGTCACCCGCGACATGAAGGGGCGCATGGCCGAGGTGCTGCGCAACTGGCCGCAGCGGGACGTGCGCTTCATCTGCGTCTCCTCAGGCGGACGCATCCTGGGCTTGGGCGACATCGGCGCCAACGGCATGGGCATCCCGATCGGCAAGCTGCAGCTCTACACCGCCTGCGCCGCCGTGCCGCCCGATTGCCTGCTGCCGGTGCTGTTCGACATCGGTACCACCAACGCGCCGATGCGGGCTGATCCGCTCTACCTTGGCCTGCGCGAGGCGCCGCCTGCCACCGAGGACGAGCTGGACAGCCTGGTGGACGAGTTCGTAGCCGCCGCCAACGAGGTGTTCCCCGGCGTCTGCGTGCACTTCGAGGACTGGAAGGGCACCGACGCCATCCGCCTGCTGGCCCGGTATTCGGACAAGGTGTTGTGCTACAACGACGATATTCAGGGCACGGCATCGGTCACCATCGCGGGGCTGACCACGGCCTTGCAGATCAGCGGCGCGAAGCTGAAGGATCAACGCATCTTCTTCCTGGGCGCAGGGTCTGCCGGCATCGGCATTGCCAACATGATCGTGGAGGCGATGGTCGATGAGGGTTTGAGAAAGGAGGACGCGCAGAAGCAGATCGCGCTGTTCGACGTCGATGGATTGATCGAGCCCTCGCGTCAGAACCTCTCGCCGTCGCAGGCGGTCTATGCCCAGAAGGCAGACTCGACCAAGGACCTCAAGGCGGCGGTGGAGGCGTTCAAGCCCACGGCGCTGATCGGGGTATCGACCATGCACGGCGCCTTCACGGAGGCGGTGATCCGCGCCATAGCGAAGAACGTCGAACGGCCGATCATCTTCCCACTGTCCAACCCGACCGACAAAGCGGAGTGCACGCCCGAGCAGGCCTACACGTGGACCGACGGCAAGGCGCTGGTCGCCTGCGGCGTGCAGTTTCCGGACGTGACCGTGAACGGCAAGACCTACCACCCCGGGCAGGCGAACAACTTCTACATCTTCCCTGCCGTCGGCCTGGCCGTCTATGCGACCCGGCCTAAGCGCATCACCGACCGCATGTTCATCGAGGCGGCGAAGGCGAGCGCCGACCAAGTTAGCCGTGACGACCGCGACCGCGGCATGCTGTTCCCCAAGCAGTCGCACATCCTGGAGACTGAGATCACCACCGCGACCCGGGTGGCCGAACACATCTTCGACCAGGGCCAAGCGACGGTGGAGCGGCCCAAGGACGTGCGGGCCTGGATCGAGGCGATGACCTACAAGCCCGAATACAGGCAGGAGGCCTGAGCATGTTCGGCATGGGCGGCAGCCACACCATGAAGGATATGCCGATCGGGATCGACGCGCATGGCGAGCGCCGGGAGTTCGACAGCATGGGCGACGTGCCAGTTGCCGCGGACCGCTACTGGGGCGCGCAAACGCAGCGCAGCCTGCATCACTTCTCCATCGGCAGCGACAAGATGCCGAAGGAAGTTTACCACGCCTACGGCACGGTCAAGAAAGCCTGTGCCCTGGTCAACGCGGACGAGGGCCGGCTGGCGCAGTGGAAGGCGGACGCCATTGTGCGCGTGGCCGACGAGACGATCGCGGGCAAGCTCGATGACCACTACCCGCTGTATGTCTGGCAGACCGGGTCCGGCACGCAGAGCAACATGAACGTCAACGAGGTGATCTCCAACCGGTGTATCCAGTTGCTCGGCGGCACGCTCGGCAGCCAGGAGCCGGTGGCGCCGAACGACGACGTGAACATGGGGCAGTCGAGTAACGACACCTTCCCGACTGCCATGCACATCGCCGCCATCACCGAGATCGACACGAGACTGCTGCCGCAGGTGGAAGCTCTGGCGAAGGAGATCGAGGTCAAGGCACAGGACTGGATGGATGTCGTCAAGATCGGCCGCACCCACCTCGAAGATGCGGTGCCGCTGACAGTCGGGCAGGAATGGTCCGGCTACGCTGCCCAGCTGCGGTCCTGCATCGAGGCCATCTCGGACAGCCGCCGCGGCTTGCTGGAGCTGGCGGTGGGCGGGACAGCGGTGGGCACCGGGCTGAACGCGCCCAAGGGCTTCAGCGCGAAGGTGGCGGCCAAAGTCGCGGAGCTGACCGGCAAGGCCTTCATCACCGCGCCCAACAAGTTCATGGCGCAGGGCTCGCTGGACGCCATGGTGCGCGCAAACGCGGCGCTGCGCGGCCTGGCGGTGGCGCTGATGAAGATTGCCAACGACATGCGCTGGCTCGCGTCAGGCCCGCGCTGCGGCCTAGGCGAGCTGTTGCTTCCTCAGAACGAGCCAGGGTCGTCGATCATGCCGGGCAAGGTCAACCCCACCCAGTGCGAGGCAATGGTGATGATCGCCATTCAAGTGCTGGGCGAGGACAACGCCGTTTCCTTCGCGGGCAGCCAGGGCAACTTCGAGCTGAACGCGATGCGGCCGATCATCATCAACAACTTCCTGCATTCGGCCCGCATCCTGGGCGATGGCTGCGAGAAGTTCCGGCTGTTCTCGGTCGAGGGCACGAAGCTGAACAAGAAGCGCATTGCCCACTACGTCGAGGAAAGCGTGATGCTGGTGACCGCACTGAGCCCGGTGATCGGCTACGAAAAGTCGGCCCACATCGCGCAAAAGGCCATGAAAGACGAAAGCACGCTCAAGGAAGCAGCATTGGCATCGGGCGACGTGGACGAAGTAACCTACGACAAAGCGTGCAACCCCAAAGGAATGGTCGGCCACGGCGTCAGCGGCGCCTAACGCCGCATCGTTCGATTGCGGCGATAAACAATTCCATGAGGGTATCATGACCCAGCAGGCTATGGCGCAGGACCGCAAGCCAACGCGCTCCGCTGGCAGCAGCGTCCCGAAAGTAAGGTTGATACTAGACGCCAACTTCGGGCTGTCCGTTGCCGAGAAGCCATGGAGCGACTTCCTGCCGGCACACGGCATCGCCGCTGAAGCCAGCACGGACCTGTCCCACATCGACCAGGTCCTTGCCGACCACGAGGCTGACATTGGCTACATTCCCGTCGCCGACTTCTACCGGCTCACCGGGAAGGGCGACCGTTTCTATCGTGGCCTGGCGCAGGCCATGTCGAAGTTCACCGGCCAAGCAAAGCAAAGTGCCCTGCTCACCGTCCGCAGCGACGACCCGGCGCATAGCATTGCCGACCTGCAAGGGGCGAAGTTCGGCTACATCAACTGCTCTTGCTCATCGAGCTACTTTCCACCGGCGATCTTCCTGCACCGGCAGGGCAAGAAGCTGCGCGAGTTCCTGGATATGACGCAAGTCGAGCCCGGCCCGACCTGGCAGGAGCTGATCGACGCCGTGGTTTCGCAGGAGGTCCGCGCAACCATGGTGCTGGAGGACACGTGGAACGCCTTGCCGAAGAATGCGGAGAACACGAAGGTCATCGGGCACTACACCGGCGGGCTGCAAGGGGTGGTGATCGCGCGCCATGACCTCGACCCGGCAGTGCGCGCCGCGTTCCTCGACGAGCTGCTAGCCTGGACCCCGCCCTGGAACACCGTCTACGGCGGCTTCAAGCCGTTTTATGCAGCAGATGTCCACGCCTTCTTCCATGACCTCGGCGAGTTGCCGGACGAGCTGTGACGGCTGGCCCAAGTCATGCCTCACTCCGGCGCGGCCATAACTGGTCCATGCCACCGCCCTGAACCACATTCGGAGGATACCTTCGCATGAGCACCAACGTGGCCGACCTTCTGCTCCAGGCCCTGAAGCAGGCCGGGATCAAACGCATTTACGGTATCGCAGGGGACAGCTTAAACGCCCTGACCAAGACGATCCGCAGGGATGGCGGCATCGCATGGATTCACACCAGGCATGAGGAGGTCGCGGCGTTCGCTGCGGGGGCGGAGGTGACCTGACCCCCTAGGAGTGAACCGCCGGTTATGTATGGCCGGCGTGCACACGG
>CAXTJU010000167.1:0-5389 GCA_964244655.1 uncultured Acetobacteraceae bacterium
ACCACCGCCGAATGCCACAACTACCTCGCCAACTCAGGGTATGAGTTCACCTAAAGCGAAAATGCTCTAGAGATCAGCGGCACGCTGTCTGCGGCGGAGTTGCGCAGACGTGGTCGCCAGGAGCCTGACCTTGCGGCGTCGGCGCGCATGATGGCGATCGCCAATGCGCTGGAGGGCATGACGCGGGCCGAGGCAGCGCGCCTGGCTGGCATGGAGCGGCAGGCTTTGCGCGACGCCGTGCTGCGCTACAACGCCGAGGGACTGGACGGCTTGCACGATCGTCCGCGGTCCGGCCCCAGGCCTTGCCTGGATGACAAGCAGATGGCGCAGCTGCGCCAGATCGTGGTGGACGGCCCCGACGTGGAGAGGACGGGTTTATCGGCCTGGACACTGGGTGAACTGTGCCGCGAGATAGAGCGGCGCTGGGCTGTCAGCTACCACGCGGCGCATATGTCCAAGCTGACAGGCTGCCGCCTGACGCTCTGGTTCCAAGACGGCTGAGGGCGAAGAGCCGTCAGCCGGTTCAGCCAGAAGGGCCGCACCTGCCATCAATGGTTCATCCGCGGCCAACGCCCGTCCGGCTTGTGCGACCAGCGCTACACCTGGACGCACCTGTTCGCCGCGGTGCAGCCGAAGACCGGTGAGGCATTCGCCCTGGTGCTGCCGGAACTGAACACGGCCACCATGCAGCTGTTCCTGGACCGCTTCGCCGCCACCCTCGCTCCTGGCGAGCATGCCGCCATGGTCATGGATCAAGCCGGATGGCACATCACCGACGACCTCGCCGTGCCACCCAACGTGTCGCTGATCCTGTTGCCATCCTACAGCCCCGAACTGAACCCGGTCGAACGCGTCTGGCTGTTCCTGCGGGAGCGATATCTCAGCCACAGGCTGCTCGACAGCTACGACGCCATCGTCGACGCACTCTGCATCGCCTGGAACAAGATCAGCCCAACACGAATGGCATCCCTCACCAGCTACCCGTATCTCAACCAACTCAGGTTCTAGGCAGGCCGGTATAAGTGTTGCGCATCGAGGTGGAAGTGTGTCGGTAGTGATTACAGGATCGGATGCCAGGTCGCCGTGCTTGCGCGCTTCCTGAAAGAGAAACCGACTTTAATGTTACCGAGCCGCAGCAGGCGGCAGGCAATCCTCCCCGACCAGCATACCTTCACATGAACGTCGGCTTAGCGGCGAATAAGCAAGAGTTTGCAAGAGTCAACACAGTAGAGGTGTAGTAAAAGTGAGCGAAGACTTCCTGACACCCGAGGACCTTGCAGCTCGGTTGCCGAGTCGTCCGTTGCTGGCGATGGCCGACAGTGGATACCCGGGCCTCACCTTGCAACGCTTTCGGCATCCTCCGAGCACGATAGAGGTGCCGGGCCTTCGCGATGAACTGCTGGTCGACCACTTGTGTGGTCCAGTCATGGTGGAGGAGCGTCTCGCAGCAGGAGGCTGTGAGCGCCGGTGGACCGGCCCCGGCCAAATTTCCGTCACACCCGCCGGACAGCCGGTCCATCGTGTCCTCAAAGGACGGCCGGATGTTGTGCTGCTCCATCTTGCGCCCGAACTGCTGCACGACGTGGCGCGGGATCTGTATGGTCGAAATGCCGGTCCGGTTGAGCTTATCCGCTGCCTTGCCGTGCCCGATCTCAGATCTGACCAACTGGTCCGCCTGTTGCTGGCAGAAGCCGAGACGCCGGGACCGGGTTCATCACTGATGACGGAGAGTCTGGGGCGCGCGCTTATCATCCATCTGCTGCGCTTCCACTCCAGCCTCGCCGGATCGTCCCTGATGCCCAGAGCGCACGGCCCGGCCCCGCGTCTCCGACGCGTTGTCGAGCAGATGCGAGCCTGTTTGGACCAAGATATGCCGCTGTCCCGACTTGCCGCAGTCGCAGGATTGAGCCCGTCGCAGTTAGTGCGATCATTTCGCGAAACGATGGGTATACCGCCACACCGGTTTCTACGCGGCCTGCGGATCGCAAAAGCGCGCGAGCTGCTGGAGCACACCAAGCTATCCGTGATCGAGATTGTTCTGGCCTGCGGTTTCGGGCAGCCAGGCCATTTCGCGACGACGTTCCGCGAAGCGACCGGGCTCAGCCCTCGGGCCTAGCGACAGGCGCGCTGGACCTAACGAGCCCGGGGCTGGATGGCCCGCGATGCGCCTAAACCGCAAGTCCTGACCGGTTTGCGCAAGACCGGCACAGGACGCCCGGCCATCATGGCGGCTTCAAGCAGACGAGTTACACAATGACGGAAAGATCCGACTTCGGGACGTTCGGCCGTTACCACGAGGTGCCCGTAGGTGAGATGCCGGCGGACATGAAGGACGCCTATGACGCTACGTTGCAGTTGCGGGGCCAGGTGCCGGGGCCACACAAGATCTGGCTGGCCAACCCCGCGTTGTCGAAGACCGTCGTCCCGATCGGCGCCTACTATCAGACCCGTTCGACCCTGACGAAGGCGGAGATCGAGATCGCCACCAACCTGGTCAACGGGCGCTGGCGCGCCGCCTACTCCAATTGCGAGCACGAGAAAATAGGCGAGGAGGCAGGTGGCCTGGCGGCAGAGAAGGTGCAGGCGCTGATCGCCGGGCTGCCGACTGGTTTCGACGATCCCCGTCAGCAAGTGGTCTATGAGCTGGTCTGCGCCCTCGTCGCCCCGCGCGTCGTCCCGATGGGCCTTTATCGCAGGGCAGAGGCGCTGCTCGGTGATGCCGGCATCGTCGACGTGACCATGCTGCTCGGCTGGTTCACCGGCGTGTCGCTGACGCTGGCCGCCTTCGACGTCCCGTCCGATGCCACAGGCCTCGAGCAGTAAGGAGCAAGCACCATGGACTTGATAAATCTCGGTGGCCGCCTGGCGCTGCTCGATCCCGCAAGCCTGACTGGCGCGCAACGCGCGGTCTACGACCGCCTGACCGCCACAATGGTGCGCTGGGCCGACCAGTCCGGGTTCCAGAGCACGACTCAGGACAAACGGCTGATCGGCCCCTTTAACTCGGTCCTGCTCAGCCCTGGCATCACCCCGGCCTTCCTGGACCTGCAGGATGCCGAGCAGGCGCACACCACGCTGGACCAGAGAGTGCGGCAGGTCGTCATCCTGTCGGTTGGAGCCTTATGGCGCTCGGCTTACGAGTTGTATGCGCACACCGCGGTCGCCCTCCAGGCGGGCCTGCCGGACGCTGCCGTGCAAACTCTCGCGTCGGGCGCAGTTTCCGACGAGCTGAGCGTGCAGGAGAAACTTGCGGCTCGGTTCGCGCGTGCACTGTCGGCGGGACATTGCGTTGATGCCGCCCTCTACGAGGAGACTGAGGCGGCCTTCGGGGCACAGGGCCTGGTCGACCTCGTCTTCCTGGCGGGGAGCTACCACATCGTCTGTGGCCTGCTGAACACGTTCGATGTTCCAGCGCCGACCGGGCACAACCCTGCTGCCGCGGCTGCCACCAGGCAGGCCAAGCTGACCACCATCGCCCTGTTTCCGGTCAAGTCGTTCCTCGAAAACCTGGCTGTCCGCAGCGACAACTCCGTGCTCGTCACGTCGATGAACGCCAGGGAGCTGTTCTACGTCCCGCCGTCTTCGGGTGAGGCCCCGGTCGAGCCGGTCCTGCTGCATCGCTTCGACCAGCCGGCCACTGGCCTGGTCGAAATCGAGCCGGATCTCTTCCTTGTGTCATCATCCAACCTTTACACCACGCACGAGTCCTTCCTGCACCGGCTGGACCTGCGAGGGTGGCGGCCGGGTACGCAGGCCCCGTTAGAGACGGTGTTTCGCTTTCCGGACATGGCGCGCGGGTTGAACGGCAGCTGCCTGCTCGGCCCGGGAATCGTATTGGTAGCCGATTGCTTCGCCGGGCTGATTTGGCGGCTAGACGTGCAGCCGGACGGCCGGGACATGCAGGCTAGGATCTGGCTGGCGCATGAGAGCATGGGTTACTTCCCCGGCAAGCTTAAGCCCGAGCAGCCGGGGGTGAACGGCGTGCGCTATGCCGCCCGCACCCACCAGCTCTACTACACGGCGACGGCCAAGAAGCTGCTCATGCGCGTCGCCGTCGATCCGGGCATGCTGGAGCCGACTGGCACGCCGGAGCTGGTGTTGGCCGGGCGGATGGGCGACGATTTCTGCATCGATGAGGATGCCGGTGTCCTATATCTGGCCACCCACAGGCAGAACACCATCGACCGCATTTCGATGGATCCGGGCGACAACAGCGGCTTCACGCAGAGCGTCGCGGGTGACCCGCCCACCGAAGCAATGATCGGGCCCTCTAGCGGCGCCTGGAGCCGGGCGCTCGGCGAGTACGGCCGCGTGGCCTACTTCATCAGCGACGGCGGCACTGCTTCGCCGTCCCTGGGCGGTCCGCTTCCCGCCAAGCTGCAACGGGTAGTGCTTTAGGTTGGACCGAGACAGCCAGATCGTCCGCCGGCCAGCCGTCGAGATTGAGACCTATGTCGACGGCAGCGGTCCCGCGCTCGTCATCCTGCCGTCTTACGGCCGCGACGGCGGCGAAGACTACGACGACATCACTGCGCGCGTGGCGCAGGGCGGCTGGTGGGTGCTGCGGCCGCGGCCGCGCGGTCTAGCCGGCTCCAGCGGCCCGATGACGGGCGTCACGCTGCACGACTTGGCCGACGACATAGCAGCCGTGATCCGGGACCTGGGCGGCCGCCGCGCGGTGCTGCTCGGCCACGCCGTGTCCCGCATGGTAGCGACCGACCATACGGACCTGGTCGTGGCGGTAATCCTCGCGGCCTCCCAAGCATCGAAGGGCCCCCAGACGTGGCAGGAGCGCCGTTCATCGCGGGTGACTTGGCCCGGCCAGAGGCAGAGCGGCTGGAGGTGCTGCGCCGGGCTTTCTTCGCGCCTGGTCACGATGCCCGACCCTGGCTGGTCAGTTAGTATCCGGCGACGCTGAGGATGCAGCACGAGGCGGCGCAGGCCGTGCCGCTCTCCACCTATTGGGCGTGTGGGCGCGCGCCGATGCTGGAAGTGTTCGGTGCGCTGGATCCATTCAAGCCGCAGGCCGCCTGGCGGGAGTTGATCGACGACTTCGGCCACCGGGTTGCGTCCATGCGGATCGACGACGCGTCGCACGCGCTGCTCCCCGAGCAGCCGGACCGGGTGGCACAAGCCATCCTGCTATTCCTGGAACGGCACGCGATCCCTTGACCCTTGGCCTCATCGTGCCAGGCGGAATGCTATTCGACTTACCGGCATCGCCGTATATTAAGACCGAGTTACTCGCAGAAAGAACTGCCTAAAGAATGGTCGGAAGCGGACTGGCCGCTTTGTAGAACGGAGGTACGGTAAGCGGACCTTCATCTCGTCTATGACAGCTCCATTACGTCCGCCTACTCACGGACCATGTCGATGAACGCCCGGAGCG
>CAXTJU010000168.1:0-5270 GCA_964244655.1 uncultured Acetobacteraceae bacterium
GGGGTCTGGGGAGCAACGGAACGGAAAACCTATGTAAGGGCCGGCTCCTCGTTTTCGGTGCTGGCGGAGGCCGGATCGCGGAGCGGTCGGAGTTCGCCGCGGGCGATGGTGTCTGGCAGGATGAAGGCATAACGGCCAAGCATGTTGATGTGCTCAAAGCCGAGGGGCGATAGGCGGGCGACGTCCTCATCGCGGACCTGAAGGCCTTCGGCACGGAGTTGAGCCAAGGCCGCGTCCGTGTACAGCGTGTTCCAGAGCACGATGACGTTGACCGCGAGACCGAGCGCGCCGAGTTGGTCTTCCTGACCTTCTCGGTAGCGCTGACGCAATTCGCCCCGCTTGCCGTGGAACACGGCACGGGCGAGCTGGTGGCGACCCTCGCCTCGGTTGAGCTGAACCAGGATGCGGCGGCGGTAGCTCTCGTCGTCGATGTAGGAGAGTAGATAAAGGCTCTTCACCACGCGACCCCACTCTTCCAACGCGCGCGCCAGCTTGGTCGGCCGATCATTGGTTTGCAGGGTTCGGATCAACCCGCCCGCCTGCACGCGGCCGAGCTTGAGCGAGCCGGCCAGCCGCAACAGATCGTCCCAATTGTCGACTACAAGCGGCATCTTCACTCGGTGCCGCGCCAGGCCATTGAGCGCGCCATAATCGGCCTTCGGGTTCACGCGCCAGAAGCGGGTGCCGCCAATATCGGCCAATCGAGGGCTGAATTGGAAGCCGAGCAGGTGGAAGATGCCGAACATCACGTCGGTGTAGGCACCAGTGTCCGTCATCACCTCCGTGGGCTGGAGTGTTGTTTCCTGTTCCAGCAGCACGCTGAGCAGAACCAAGCTGTCACGCAGCGTGCCGGGCACGACGATGCCGCCCAGGCCGGTGAACTGGTCCGAGATGAGGTTGTAGTAGGTGACACCACGCTCCTGGCCGAAGTAACGCGGGTTGGGCCCCGAGTGAATTGTGCGGACGGGGACGACGAAGCGCAGCCCATCGGCGGATGCCACATCGCCGCCGCCCCACGCTCGGGCGAGCGGGATGGCTGCCTGCGCCGCGACCAGAGCAGCATTGGCGCGGGTCAGGGTCTCAGCACGGAGATAATTCTGTCTGACCCAGCTCAGCCGGGAGCGGCGCAGGGCCGGGGTGTCCAGCCGGATCAATGGCTCGAGGCCGGTATTGCAGGCCTCCGCCAGCAGCACGGCGCAGATGCTGGTGGGCAGATCGCCGGCGCGGGCGCCGCGTTCGCTGGCATGGGTGAACTCTGCTGCAAAGCCGGTGCGCGCGTGCATCTCCAGTAGCAGCTCGGGCAGGTCCACTCGGGGCATTCGGGCGGCGACATCCGCCCGAAGTGCGACCAGACTCGGCGGCTCCTCTAATTTGTCGAGGGCGGAGAGGGACAGCGATGGCGTGCCGTCGACCGCTGTTTCGATCCGCACGCTCGCGTTTTCCGGCAACCGGGTCGCCGCATCGCGATAGGCAGAGTCGAGGCGTGCGGCCATGCGCGCAACCTCGTCGGGACCGGACGCCGAGACGCCGAGCGATCGGCAGACGGCGGGACGAGCCGCTTCCCAGGCCGGGCCGTCCAGCAAACCCAGACGCGGGTCGGCATAGCGCAGGCTTGGCGTAGCGAAGAGATCGCGCCGGCGCAGGGCGGCACGCATTCGATCAACCAGGCACAGCGTCCAGGCCTTCGGGTCCACAACGCCATCCACGACAACGCGCGCGTGCCAGCCGGGCGGGATGAACTCGACCGGCAGCTTGCTCCCGCTGCTGTCGACGTTGCTCATGTGCTGCACGGCGGCAAGAAGGGGCTTGGCGGCCGGAGTGGCGCCGAGATGGGCCGCCCGCACCAGCACGGGCAGGAAGCGGCGAACCCGACGATGTTGGGCCAGCAACTCATCGAAGTAGGGATCGTCGGGCAGACGGGCGAGCGCATCCACCCGGGACATGGCCGCTTCGATTACATCGCGCGGCACGGCGGCGAACACCGCCTCGAGTGGATCGCCGCCGCCGCCCTGTTCCAGCAGCAGGCCCCATCCCTGGCGCAATGTCAGGGCCGCGGCATCGAGATCGCGCAGACCCCGCATCCGGGCCTCACGGCCGACGTTCTGGGCATCGACGAAGATGCGCGTGACCACGATGTCGAACAGGTCCAGCACGTCGTCCTGTGCCGTTGCCTCCAGCGTCCTGATGAAGGCGATTAGGGTGGCCAAGCGACGGTCCTGGGGCAGACGGGCAACCGCGGACGCCTTGGCTGCCGTGGCGAACCGCGCCATCGCCAGCACCCGCGTGCGCGGCAGCCTGTCCGTGCGAGGTAGTCCTGCCGCTAGCATCCGCACCTCATCGAGCCTTGCCACAGCGCGCGCCAGCTCAGCCGGGCTTTGCAGGACCGGACCGTTGCGCAGGCGATCAAGCGGACTCTGCCGTGCACCTTCGGGCGGCACGAGCAGGGCTTCCAAGCGTTCCCGTTGATCGAAGGTCATGCCCATCAGCATCTGGCGCCAAAGCCGTTGTCCGGCGCGAGCGCGTACGCGGGCAATGTTGCGCTCCAGCGTGGTGACGCCTGGCAGCAGCACCTTTTGAGCAATTAGCCAGGCCGTGGCGCGATCAAACAGGGCGCTCGGTCGGTCTGAGCCCGTCCAGCATAGGGCGTAAAGCCAGCGGTTGAGTCGGAACTGTACGAAGGGCTCGGAGAACGCCCGGTATCCGTAGCGGTCGCGGATCTCGACCGGATGACGGCTACGCCAGCGTGAAGCGGCATACTCCGACAAGAGGCTGCCGACTTGGATGCCGAGTTGCACGGCTATAAAGGTGACGGCCGATCCCGGCACGTCATCCGGGTGCTCAAGGAACGTTCCCAGGAATCGGACCGTGCCAAGTTGGATGGCGCAGCCAAGCCGCATGTGGGCGCCGCGGCGCGCCGCCACAAAGGCGCGGTCTGCGTCATCAAGGTGAAAGTATCGAGCCAATTGCTCGGGATCGGGCTCACCGGCGTAGCGACCGTAACGCCGCTCCTGCTCCTCGTTTAGGAAGGAGACGGGCACTCCAGCTCCTTGCCAATCGCCGCCGTGCCCGGACCTGACCAACCAGCGCGGGCAAGGGTTTCGATCAGCGTCGTGCGCTTGGCACCGAACGTCCGGCAGACCGCCGCCTTGGTGGCCCCGCCGTTGAGCGCGGCGATGATCGCATCGAGCTTCTCCGGGTTGATCTCTGGTGGACGGCCACCCCGACGACCGCGGCGTTTGGCAGCAGCCAGGCCGGCGCGCACCCGCTCCTGGGTCAGTGCACGCTCATACTGAGCGAGTGCACCGAAAATCGAGAAGAGCAGTTCGCCGTGTGGCGTCGTGGTGTCCATCTGCTCGGTCAGGCTGCGGAAGGCGACGCCGCGCTCACGCAAGCCGGTGACAATGCTCAGCAGGTGCGGCAGGGACCGGCCCAACCGATCCAGCTTCCAAACCACGAGGCAATCACCGGTCCGGGCGAACGCGAGAGCGCGGGCCAGGCCGGGTCGGTCGGAACGGGCGCCGCTAGCCTTGTCCTCGTAAAGATGCCGGTCATCGACGCCCGCCATGAGAAGGGCATCGCGCTGCAAGGCCGTGGTCTGGCGGTCGCCGTCCGACGAGACGCGCATATAGCCGACCAACATGTGCGGAAAACCTCCAATTCAGAGTTCCCGCACACTACTTCATTCCGACACCGTTTGTCGCACAGAAAAACAGGGGTATGACAAGCCTTCGCGTGATCCGCCAGGATAGTGACGGCAATCACATGTTTCCCGTCGTTTGCTATTGTCCCTCGGCTGGCATCGTTGAGCCCAGCCCAAAAAGGATCCTTCGTGGTACACCACCCCAGGCTGTCGTTGGCCGCTACCGCTTTCACAATGAGCCTCTGGGGCTTACCGGTCCTGGGGCAGGAGCATCAAGTGATACCGAGTGGCTTGCAGGTAATATGGTCAGCTTCAATCACTCTGGAGACTGTCCCACCTCCCGAAGTCGGCAAGCCGTATATTCGACCGCGAGAAAACGGCATCTCTCTTGGTCAATCAGTTGACCGCAACGGTCAAATTACTTTCCTGGCGAGGCGGTCCGATTTTTCTTCATCTGCTAACGTGCTGCTTGAGGACTTCGAGCGAAATGGCTTCCAGAAGATGGTCCCGATACAATTAAAGGGAACGCAGGCTGATAGCCCGTCTACGTTGTTAGCCCGAGTATTCGGCACCAAGGAAAATGCCTACTCCAGGAATCCATCGATCGCGAGCATGACTGTCGATAAGAAGAACAGGGTATGGGTCGGTGGAGCAACTGACTACTACATGGGGATCGCTTCCGATCAACACAGCCGAGCCTATCTTGCCCAACTTGATGGTGCAGGCACTCCAATTTGGGAAAAGTCTTACAAGACCGGCAATGTGCCCTTCATTGTCAGCATCACACCAACCTCAAGCGACAACGTGCTTGTTGCAGCAAATGATGGTTGGTTTCAGCCTTCCTGGATCGCGATGACTGCTGCCAGCGACGGCATGATTGTGTGGGAGCAGCATATTGGAAACGGGAAAGGCATAGCCGTCGCGCGCGCCGCAGAAGACGCGTTTCTTGTCGCTAGTTTCGAGGCAACGGGAACTGATCAAGTCTATGAGGAAGGGATTGCAGTCCAAAAAATAACAGCTGACGGCAAGGTTGGGCCTTCCACAATCGTGAGGCCAAGCATCAACACACAGAAGGGCGCTAGCTACGGGAACCTCAGCATCTCCTCAGCCAACAATGGAGCCTACGTCGTCTCTAGCTGGGAGGTTCCTTTCGAGCAGAACGCGGCTCTGTTCAAGCCCTCTGAAATCGCCAGGGTGGACAAAGAAGGGCGGCTACTCTGGCGAGTGACGATCCCGGGGAGCTTTGTCGCAAATACCGATCGGAGTGGAGCGACATTCTGTGACCAGCCTGCTGTCGCCACCCTAGCAAGCGGAGACGCTTTGGTCGCTTGCGCACTGAAAGGGACAATCTACACACACGTATTCAGCCAACTCACGGGTGATCACAAGCAGACCAGCTTTCCGGTTCCTGCTTGCAACGATGGTGAACATCCAATCGCCTTGTCTCTATTCGTGCGCCCTAATGGACAAGTGTTGGTTAGCGGAACTCGACCAGGTGGCAATGTCGGTCCCGGATGCAGTTGGCTCGCTCGTCTCCCATCCTCAGGAACCTGATGTAGTCGGCAATCAGCTCCCTCCGACCATTACGTGCCCTTACATGGGTTTTCCGTTCCGTTGCTCCCCAGACCCC
>CAXTJU010000169.1:0-5180 GCA_964244655.1 uncultured Acetobacteraceae bacterium
GGCCCGGCCTGGGCGCCGCCCGCGGCCAGTTGGGCGCGCCGGTGGCCGGCAGCATCGTGCGGGTGTTCGGCGAACCCGGCGACGCCGGGCCGGCCACGGGGCTGTCCTACGGCGCGCCGCCGGCCGCCCGGGTGTCCGCGCCGTGCGGCGGCCGGGTGGTGTTCGCCGGCCCGTTCCGCTCGTTCGGCCAGCTGATGATCATTGATTGCGGCGCGGGCACGCACTTCGTGCTGTCCGGGCTGGACCGGCTGGACGTGGCGGTGGGCCGCCCGGTGCAGGCCGGCGAGCCGGTCGGCGTCATGCCGGCCTGGGACCCGCGCACCCCGGGCAGCCGCCCGCTGCTGTATGTCGAGCTGCGCCAGGGCGGCCAGCCGGTGAATCCCGCGCCATATTTGCGGGCGCGCTCGTGACGGTGGCGGGGAGCGGCCCCATGTGGGACGATGCCTGCGCGAACTGCGCCGGGATGGCGCCGAGGGGATAGGTTGGCATGAAGTTCCGTTCCGGGCTGCTCGTTGGTGCAGCCTTCCTCGCTGGCGTCTCGATCGGGCCCGCCACCGGCGTGTTCACCGGCCGCGGCTGGCCCGTGCAGTCGGCACTGGCGCAGGACAGCAGCCGCGGCGACACCTACCGGCTGCTGCAATTGTTCGGCGACGTGTTCGACCGCATCCGGGCGGAGTACGTGGAGCCGGTCAACGACCGCGACCTGATCGAGAATGCCATCAACGGCATGC
The DNA here is from genome assembly GCA_964244655.1 of uncultured Acetobacteraceae bacterium. Lineage (GTDB taxonomy): Bacteria > Pseudomonadota > Alphaproteobacteria > Acetobacterales > Acetobacteraceae > LMUY01. The sequence goes on from CAXTJU010000169.1 coordinate 732, forward strand.
TGACCGGGCTCGACCCGCACAGCTCCTACATGAACGCCAAGGCGTTCAAGGACATGCAGGTGCAGACCCGCGGCGAGTTCGGCGGCTTGGGCCTGGAGGTCACCCAGGACAACGGCATCATCAAGGTCATCTCGCCGATCGACGACACCCCCGCCTCCCGCGCCGGCATCAAGTCCGGCGACCTGATCACCACCATCGACGGCGCCACCGTGCAGGGCATGTCGCTGAACGACGCCGTGGACAAGATGCGCGGCCCGCCCAACAGCAGCATCCACCTGGTGCTCAAACGCGAGGGGGTGGACAAGCCGGTCGAGCTGACCTTGCAGCGCGAGCTGATCCACATCCAGGTCGCCAAGAGCCACCTAGAGGGCGATATCGGCTACGTCCGGCTGACCCAGTTCAACGAGCAGACCGACGCCGGCCTGCGCGCCGCCGTCGCCAAGTTCCGCCAGCAGATCGGCGACCGGCTGGAAGGCGTCGTGCTCGACCTGCGCAACAACCCCGGCGGGCTGCTGGACCAGGCGATCTCCGTGTCCGACGATTTCATCAACCAGGGCGAGATCGTCTCCACCCGGGCGCGCCATTCGGACGACAGCCAGCGCTGGAACGCCAAGGCCGGCGACATCACCGGGGGGCTGCCCATCGTCGTGCTGACCAACAGCGGCAGCGCGTCCGCCAGCGAGATCGTCGCCGGCGCGTTGCAGGACGACCACCGGGCGATCATCCTGGGGGAGCGCACCTTCGGCAAGGGCTCGGTGCAGACGGTGATCCCGCTGCCCGGCAACGGCGCCATGCGGCTGACCACGGCGCGCTACTACACGCCGTCCGGCCGCTCCATCCAGGGGCTCGGCATCGCGCCCGACATCCCCGTGGCCGAGAGCCGGACGGAGGTGGCGCATTTCGGCCCGGAGCGCGAGGCGGACCTGAACCACATCATCACCAACCAGGGCGGCACCCCGCCCGCCGCCGGCGCCGGGCCGCGCACCGACCTGCCGGCGGTTGCCGCCAGCATCCCCAAGCTGCCGCCGGAAACCTGGCCCGCCTTCGACGCCGCCAAGCCGGACACCGACTTCCAGCTGCAGCAGGGTCTGGTCGTGGTGCGCGCCATGGCGGCGCAGCAGCAGCGGCACGCCAACCGCTGAGATGGCCCATCGCTAGGATGGCCAGGGTGCCAGGCTGGCGGGCGCTCGGCGCAACCTGGCTTGCTGCCGCCGGGCTGACCGGGCTGGGCGCTGCGGCGTTGCAGGCGATGGGGCCGGCCAAGGCCCCGCTCGCGGCGTCGCACGTTCCGGCCGCGGCCACGTCGCTGCGGCCGCTGGCTGCCGCGCCGCCGGGTCCCGCCGTCCCGTCCCGGTCGGCTGCGGACCCGATCCCGGAGCCGCAGGCCGCGCTGCTGCAACCAGCCCCCGACTTTCCCGGCGCCATGCTGCCCCGCGTCGCGGCGGACGGCCAGACCTCCGCGCAGGCCTATGCCCGCCTGGCCGACCCGGCGGACAAGCGGCCCCGGGTGGCGATGCTGGTCGTGGGGCTCGGGCTGTCCGCCGCCGACACCCATGCCGCGATCGAGTCGCTGCCCGCGCAGGTCTCCCTCGGCGTGTCGCCCTATGCGCATGACGCCCAGGGCGTGGTCACCGAGGCGCATGCCCGCGGGCACGAGGTGCTCGTCACCCTGCCGATGGAGAGCCAGGGCTACCCGTTGAACCAGTCCGGGCCGCACGCGCTGATGACCGGCGCCGACCCGGCGGACAACGCGCGCAACCTCGAATGGGTGCTGTCCCGCATGCAGGGCGAGGTGGGCGTCACCGGCGCGTCCGACGGGCTGCTGGGCGAACGCTTCGCCGAGACCTCCGCCGCCTTCGGCCCCGTGTTGCAGGACCTGGCCGCGCGCGGGCTGCTCTACGTCGATCCGCGCCCCGGCGCCGCAGCCTCCGGCCCGGTGGTGGACGTGTCCTCGGTGGTGGACGACCCGGCGGAGCGCGCCGCCCTCGATGCGAAGCTGGCCGCCCTGGAGCAGCGGGCGCGGAACGACGGGGTGGCGGTCGGCCTGGCCGGCCCGCTGCGCCCCATGACGGTGGAGCGGATCGCGAGCTGGGCGCGCGGGCTGGACGGGCGCGGCCTGGCGTTGGTGCCGATCAGCGCCCTCGCGTCCCGCCCCACGGCCGCGGCGGCTGCGGTACGATGAGCCTGCTGCCCTACCGCCCGAACGTGGGCGCCGCCCTGTTCAACCGGCAGGGCCAGGTGTTCATCGGCCGCCGGGCCAGCCTGGCGCATGCCGAGGGCGCCGCCGGCTGGCAGCTGCCGCAGGGCGGCATCGACGCCGGGGAGCAGCCGGAAGCGGCGGTGCTGCGCGAGCTGGCGGAGGAGATCGGTACGTGCCGCGCCACCATCCTGGGCCAGCATCCGGACTGGCTGAGCTACGACCTGCCGGCGCACCTGGTTGGCAAGTCGCTGGGCGGCCGCTACCGCGGGCAGCGGCAGCGCTGGTTCGCCCTGCGCTTCGAGGGGCAGGATTCGGACATCCGGCTGGACGCCGATGCCCACCCGGAGTTCGACGCCTGGCGCTGGGCGGCGCTGGCCGAACTGCCGGAGCTGGGGCCGCCGTTCAAGCGGGCGACCTACCAGGTGCTGGCGGCGTCGTTCGCGCGGTTCGCGGTTCAAGCAGGCGCTGCGTAGCCCAGCGGTGCAGCACGCCCTACGCCCGGATCAGCGTCCCGATGCCGCTTTGCAGGAACATCTCCAACAAGCAGGCATGCGGCAACTTGCCGTCCAGGATCACCGCCGCCTTCACCCCTTGTCGCACCGCATCGACGCAGGTTTGCACCTTGGGGATCATGCCGCCGCTGATCACGCCGCTGGCGCAGTGCCGCTCCACGTCGGCCACCGTCAGCTCGGGGATCAGCGCCTTGTCGCCGTCCAGCACGCCGGGCACGTCCGTCAGCATCAGCAGCCGCTTGGCCCCCAGCGCCCCGGCCACCGCGCCGGCCACCGTGTCGGCGTTGATGTTGTAGATGTGGCCGTCATCGCCATAGCCGACCGGGGCGATCACCGGGATGATGCCGGCGCCGGTCAGCGCGTGGATGACGCGCACGTCGATCTCCGCTGGCTCGCCCACGAAACCGAGATCCAGCTCACGCTCGATGCGGCTGCCCGGGTCCTTCAACGTGCGGGACAGCTTGCGGGCGCGGATCAGCCCGCCATCCCGCCCGGAGATGCCCACGGCCAGCGCACCGGCGGCGTTGATCAGCCCGGCGATATGCTTGTTGACCGTGCCGGACAGGACCATCTCGACCACCTCCACCATGGCCGCATCCGTCACCCGCAGGCCATCGACGAAGGTGGACTGGATGGCGAGGCGGGACAGCATGGCGTTGATCTGCGGGCCGCCGCCATGCACCACCACCGGGTTCACCCCCACCTGCTTCAGCAGCGCGATGTCCCGGCCGAAGCCCATGGCCAAATGCTGCTCGCCCATGGCGTGGCCGCCGTACTTCACCACGACGGTCGCCCCGGCATAGCGCCGCATGTAGGGCAGCGCGTGCACCAGGATGCGGGCCTGCTCGGCCGGATCGGCCTGGATGTATTCCTCGATGGCAGCGCTCATGCGCGCACCTAGCGGCGGGGGCGCGCCCCGGTCAAGCCGCCAGGGCCGCGAGGCTGGCCCGCAGCAGGTCGATGCCGGCGCCGTCCGTGCTGCTGGTGGTAGCGACGGCGGGAAAGGCCGCGCCGTGCTGCCGGGTGAGCGCCAGCACCTCCGCCTGCTTGGCTTCCAGGGCGCGGGGCCGCACGTCGTCGGCCTTGGTCAACACGCACTGATAGGTCACGGCGGCGCGGTCCATCAGGTCCATCACCGCCAGGTCGGAGGCCTTCACCTCGATTCGCGCGTCCAGCAGCAGCAGCACCCGGCGCAGCGTTGGGCGGCCGCGCAGGTATTCGAACATCAGCCCCTGCCAGTCCTCCTTCACCGACTTGGCTGCCTGGGCGTAGCCGTAGCCCGGCATGTCCACCAGCGTCAGCCGGCCGCCGAGGTCGAAGAAGTTGAGCTGCCGGGTGCGCCCCGGCGTGTTGGAGGCGCGTGCCAGGGCGTGGTGCCCCACCAGGGCGTTGATAAGCGATGACTTGCCCACGTTGGAGCGGCCGGCGAACGCCACCTCGGTGCCCGAGGGCGGCGGCAGCTGGTCCAGGCGCTGGGCGGCGAAGAAGAACCGGCACGGGGCGGCGAACAGCAGCCGCCCCGGCTCGAGGTCTAGCTCTTCGCTCCCTGGCTCTTGGACGTGCTCCGGGGCAGCGTCGCCGTCCCCGCCGGGGTCAGCCGGGTCTGCCGCATGATCAACCATTGCTGGCATATCGTGAGGGTATTGTTCCAACTCCAGTAGATCAGCAGCCCGGCCGGGAAGCGTCCCATCATGAACATGAACAGCAGGGGCATGAACTTGAACAGCCGCGCCTGCA
>CAXTJU010000170.1:0-5141 GCA_964244655.1 uncultured Acetobacteraceae bacterium
CGACATGGGCGTGGTGATGCGCATCTCGGACCACGTCGTGGTGCTGGACCACGGCCGCAAGATCAGCGACGGCCCGCCGGCCGCCGTGCGGGCGGACCCGGCGGTCATCGCCGCCTACCTCGGCGAGGGCGACGAGGACGAGGAATGACAATGCTGCGGCTGCAAGGCGTCACCGCGTTCTACGGCGCGATCCAGGCGCTGCGCGGCGTGGACCTGCACGTGGAGCCGGGCGAGATCGTGGCGCTGATCGGCGCCAACGGGGCCGGCAAATCGACCCTGATGATGACCATCTGCGGCAGCCCGCGCGCCCGCGCCGGGTCCGTCAGCTATGACGGGCGGGACATCACCGCCGAGCCCACCCACCACATCATGCGCAGCGGCATCGCCCAGTCGCCGGAGGGCCGCCGCATCTTCGGCCGCATGACGGTGAACGAGAACCTGCTGATGGGCGGCCAGGTGGCGCGCATGGCCGGCTTCGAGCAGCTGCGCGAGCAGGCCTTCACCCTGTTCCCCCGCCTCAAGGAGCGCATCAACCAGCGCGCCGGCACCCTCTCCGGCGGCGAGCAGCAGATGCTGGCCATCGCCCGCGCGCTGATGACCCGGCCGCGCCTGCTGCTGCTGGACGAACCCTCGCTCGGCCTGGCCCCGCTGGTGGTGCGGCAGATCTTCGGCGCCATCCGCGACCTGAACCGCGAAACCGGGCTGACGGTGCTGCTGGTGGAGCAGAACGCCTACCAGGCGCTGCGGCTGGCGCATCGCGGCTACGTGCTGGTCAACGGCGCGATCACCATGGAGGGGCCGGGGCGGGAGCTGCTGGCGCGGCCGGAGATCAAGGCTGCCTACCTCGAAGGCGGCCACTGAACTGGAACTCCGCCCGGGGAGGCGCGCTTGCACCGCCAGGCGCCGCGCGCCGATCCACTTTCCGGAGACCACCATGCCCGACGAAACCATCGTTGCCGTCTATGACACCGCGCCGCACGCCGAGGCCGCCGTGCAGGACCTGCTGGCCGCCAACGTGCCGCAATCCGCCATCCACCGCCACGCCACCGAGGGCAGCTACGCCGGCGCCGGCGGCACGGCCACCCCGGCGGCGAGCCAGGGCTTCTGGTCCAACCTGTTCGGCGGCGAGAGCGCGACCGACCAGGCGGTGTACGACAGCACCCTGTCCAAGGGCGGCAGCGTCGTGACCGTGACCGGCGTGCCGGGGCATGACTTCGAGGCGGTGATGGCGATCCTGGAGCGCCATAACCCGATCGACATCGACGAGCGCGCCGCCGGCATGACCCAGGGCACAACCGCCAGTGCCACCACCAGCGTGACGCCGCCGCTGAAAGCCGCCCCCGCCACCACAGCCGGCAGCGACACGCTGCAGCTCTCGGCCGAGGAACTCGTGGTCGGCAAGCGGCTGGTGAACCAGGGCGGCACCCGCATCCGCCGCTACGTGGTCGAGACGCCGGTGAGCGAGAGCGTCACGCTGCAAAGCGAGCAGGTCACGCTCGACCGCCGCCCGGTGACGGACGGCCGCCCCGTGACCGATGACAGCTTCGGCGAGAAGACCATCGAGATGACCGAGATGGCCGAGGAGGCGGTGGTCAGCAAGACCGCCCGCGTCGTCGAGGAGGTGGCTCTGCGCAAGGAAGGCGTCGAGCGGGTCGAGACGGTCCGCGACACGGTGCGCAAGGAGGAGGTCGAGGTGGAGCAGCTGCCCGGCGAGGCCGTGCGCAGCGCCACGGCGCCGATGGGCAAGCCCAGGATCTGAGGCCGGCGGGGCTCCGGCCCCGCTACTTCTCGACGAACGCCTTCTCGATCACGAACTCGCCCGGCGCGTTGCTGCTGCCCTCGGTGAAGCCGCGGGCCAGCAGCATCTGCTTCACCTCCTCGATCATCTGCTGGCTGCCGCAGATCATCGCGCGGTCCTGCGCCGGGTCGAGCGGCGGCAGCCCCGTATCGGCGAACAGCTGGCCGGACCCGATCAGGTCGGTGATGCGGCCCTCATGCTTGGACGGCTCGCGCGTGGTGGTCGGGTAGTAGATCAGCTTGGCGCTGACATCCTCGCCGAGGAACTCGTGGTTCGGCAGGTGCTCCGTCAGGTGGTCGGCATAGGCCAGCTCGGCGACCCGGCGGCAAGTGTGGGTCAGCACGACGTGCTCGAACCGCTCGTACAGTTCCGGGTCCATCACCAGGCTGAGGAACGGCGCCAGCCCGGTGCCGGTGGCGAACATGTACAGCGTGCGGCCGGGCCGTAGATTGTCCAGCAGCAGCGTGCCGGTCGGCTTGCGCCCGACCAGGACCTTGTCGCCCGGCTGCACGTGCTGCAGGCGGGAGGTGAGCGGGCCGTCCGGCACCTTGATGCTGAGGAACTCCAGCGTCTCGGCATGGTTGGGGCTCGCCATGCTGTAGGCGCGCAGCATCGGCTTGCCCTCGACCATCAGGCCGATCATGGCGAACTGGCCGTTCTCGAAGCGGAAGCCCGGATCGCGCGTCAGCGTCAGGCTGAACAGCCGCTCGGTCCAGTGCTGCACTGCCAGCACGGTCTGCTCGCTGAGGTTGGCCGGCACCTTGGCCGCCACCTGCCCGCCGCCCTCGGGGGCGGCGACCCGCCGGTCCTGCTGCATCGTGTTCTCCATGTCGGCCGGGTTCCTAACGCGGGCGTCCCGTGCCGGCAAAGGCATTTCGGGGCGCATGGCCGCGGATCAAGCCGGCCCGGCGCGCAGCAGCGCCGCGTACTGCGCCGCCGCCCCGGCCCAGCCGACCTCGCCCGCCATGCCCGCCCGCTGCGCCTGCCCCCAGGCGGCGGCGTCCCGCCACAGCGCCGCCGTGCGCTGCAACGACCGCCGCAGCCCGTCCGCGGAGGCATCCCCCACCACCCCGGTCGCAACGCCGGAGCGGAGCGCGGCCTCGTTGGCGTCGATCACCGTGTCGGCCAGCCCGCCGACCCGGCTGACCACGGGCAGCGCGCCGTAGCGCATCGCCGCCAGCTGGGTCAGCCCGCACGGCTCGAACCGGCTCGGCACCAGGATGGCGTCCGACCCGGCCATCACCTGGTGGGACAGCGCCTCGTCGAAGCCGATGATTGTGGCGACCTGGCCGGGATGCGCGGCGGCGGCGGCGCGCAGGCCGTGCTCCAGCGCCGGCTCGCCGCTGCCCAGCACGGCCAATTGGCCGCCCAGCCCGGTCAGCGTGGGCAGCGCCTCCAGCACCAGGTCCAGGCCCTTCTGCCCGGTCAGCCGGCTGACCAGGCCGAACACGGGGGCCGCCGGGTCGGCGCGCAGGCCGAGCCCCGCCTGCATCGCCGCCTTGCACTTGGCCCGGTTGCGCAGGTGCCCCTTGCGGAAGCGGGCCGGCAGGTGCTGGTCGGTCCAGGGGTCCCACACGGCGGTGTCGAGCCCGTTCAGGATGCCGTGCAGCACGGCCTGCCGGGCGCGCAACAGGCCGTCGAAGCCGCAGCCGAACGCGGGCGTCTGGATTTCCGCGGCGTAGGTCGGGCTGACGGTGGTGATGGCGTCGGCGTAGTGCAGCCCGGCCTTCATGAAGCCGATCGCGCCGTAGAACTCCACTCCGTCCGTGCCCAGGGCCTCGGGCGGCAGGCCCAGCTCGCGCCACAGCGCCATCGGCACCTGGCCGGTGAAGGCGAGGTTGTGGATGGTCATCACCGTGCGGGGGCGCGCGCCGCCGGCCAGCGCCAGGTAGGCGGGGGCCAGGCCGGTTTGCCAGTCGTGGCAGTGCACCGCGCCGGGCAGCCAGCCGGGCACGGCGCCCAGGCCGATGTCGGCGGCGGCGCGGGCGAGGGCGGCGAAGCGCTGCGGGTTGTCCGGCCAGTCCTGCCCGTCCGGCCCGACATAGGGGTTGCCAGGGCGGCCGTACAGGTGCGGCGCGTCCAGCGCGAACAGGTCCAGCCCGCCGGCGCGGCCCATCAGGATGCGGGCGGCGCCGCCGTGCAGCGCCGGGTAGGCGTGCACCGGCTCGGCCTGGTCCAGCGCGGCCAGCACCGCCGGGTAGCCCGGCAGCAGCGTGCGCACTTCCAGCCCCTGCTTGGCCAAGGCGGCGGGCAGCGCGCCCATCACGTCGGCCAGGCCTCCGGTCTTCACCAGCGGGTACGCCTCGCTGGCGGCGGCGAGAACCTTCAATCCGTCACCAGCCGATCGATCATGGGCTGCGTGATGAGGCAGATGCCCTTTTCGGTGCGGCGGAAGCGCTGGGCGTCGAGTGCGGCGTCCTCGCCGACCACCAGCCCGGCCGGGATGCGCACGCCGCGGTCCACCACCACGTTGCGCAGCCGGGCGTTGCGGGCGATGTCGCAGTACGGCAGCACCACGGCGCTCTCCAGCTCGCTGAAGCTGTGCAGGTGCACGCCGGTGAACAGCAGCGAGCGGGCGACGCTGCTGCCGGAGATGATGCAGCCGCCGGACACCATCGAGTCCACCGCCGCGCCGCGCCGCCCGTCGTCGTTCAGCACGAACTTGGCCGGCGGGGTGATCTCGCCGTAGGTCCAGATCGGCCAGTCCCGGTCGTACAGGTCGAGGCCGGGGACCACGTCGGTCAAATCGACGTTGGCGGCCCAGTAGGCGTCGATGGTGCCCACGTCGCGCCAGTAGGTCTCGGATTCGTAGGTGGAGCGCACGCAGGAGCGGGAGAAGCGGTGCGCCACCGCCGTGCCGTGCCGCACGATGTAGGGGATGATGTCGCGGCCGAAATCCCGCTTGGAGCCCGGGTCCGCCGCGTCCCGCCGCAGCTGGTCGAACAGGAAGCCGGTCTCGAACACGTAGATGCCCATGGAGGCGAGCGCCATGTCCGGATTGTCCGGCATCCCCGGCGGGTCGGCGGGCTTCTCCAAAAAGGCGATCAGCCGGTCCTCCGCGTCCACGTGCATGACGCCGAACCCGGTTGCGTCCATCCGCGGCACCTCGATGCAGCCGATGGTCACGTCGGCGCCAGACTGCACGTGCTGCTGCAGCATCGGCTCGTAGTCCATCTTGTACACGTGGTCGCCGGCCAGCAGCACGATGTACTGCGGCGCGTAGTCCTCGATGATGTCGATGTTCTGGTACACCGCGTCCGCGGTGCCCTCGTACCAGGCGGTCTCGCTGACGCGCTGGCTGGCGGGCAGGATGTCGAAGCTCTCGTTGCGCTCGGGGCGGAAG
>CAXTJU010000171.1:0-5051 GCA_964244655.1 uncultured Acetobacteraceae bacterium
GGCCAGGGCGGCGGGCAGGGCGGCGGCCACCGCCGCCACCACGGGCAGCGCCGCCAGCGTGCCGGCCAGCCGGGCGGCCGGGCGGCCCAGGCCGCGATGCGACGCGATGCGCCATGCCCAGGCCAATGCCGCCACGCCGGGCAGTGCGCCGGCCACGCCGAAGCTTTGCAGCATCAGGTCCGCCATGACCGCTCCGGCCGGGCCGGCCAGGTTGGTGGCGGCGCGTGAGGTGGCCGTGTCGAAGGACGGGTCGAGCGGGTTGTAGCAGCACAGCGCCACCAGCAGCGCGATGCCGCCCAGCCCGAGGACGATGCCGCCGAGTTCGGCCATCCGCCGGGCGGCGAGGGCGCGGATGGCGGGAGAGGCGAGCAGTCGCGCGGGGGCAGCGGCAGCCATGCGTCAGGTCGTTCCGTTGTTGTTCGCGTCCGTGCCGTTATAGCCTGCAAACGGTCGGGCCAGAATGCAAAACCGCCGGGTGCGGCGCCGCTACCGCGACCAGCCGCGCAGGAAGCCCAGGGCGGGCAGCGGCGTCCAGCGCCGGGGCAGGTCGGAGCGGCGGATGGGCGTCACCACGTAGCGCGGCACCGCGTGACTCGTGCCGGCGAGCAGGTGCCCGTAGGCCTGCACCTGGCGCTCTCGCCATTGCAGGTCGGCCAGCGCCTTGTCCCGGCTCGGGAACACCTCCGCCACCCGGCGTTGCTGCCCCAGCCACGCGATGACGGCCCAGGCGCTGTCGCCGCTGGCGCGCGGCTGCAATTCGGTGACGGACGCCATGGCTGCTGATACTCCATCCCTTGGGTCACCGTGACATAGGCAGTCGGGCCGGCCAAGACAGCGCCCCGCCGGGCCGGGCCACATCGAAGGCGAACCAGCGACGCACGTGGACGCCAAGATGTTTGCTTCGGCCGTGGAAGCGCGCGAGGAAGGCGGCATGACGCGCATCCCCGCCCTGGCCACCCTGTCCCTGCTCGTGGCGCTGTCCGCGCTGCTGGTGGCGCTGGGGACCGAAAGGTTTGGCGGGCTGGCGCCGTGCGCGCTGTGCCTGGTGGAGCGCTGGCCGTACCGGATCGCCATCCTGCTGTCCCTGGCCGCCGCCCTGCCGCTGCGCCCGCACTGGGCGCCCCGGGCGTTGATGTGGGGCGTGGTGGCGTGCATGGCCTTCTCCGTGGCGGCGGCCTCCGTGCACGTCGGCGTGGAGCAGGGCTGGTGGCCGAGTCCGCTGCCGGAGTGCGCCGCGCCGGAGCTGGGCGGCGGCAGCGTCGCCCAGCGCCTGGCGCGCATGCCGGCGCGTCCGGCCAAGCCGTGCGACGACCCCACCTACCTGTTGCCCGGCCTGCCCGTGTCCATGGCGGCGATGAACGGCCTGCTGGCCCTGGCGTTCGGCGGCTTCCTCGCCATCTCGCTGGTCCGCAAGCCGCGCGGCCTGCCCACACGGAGCCATGCATGAGCGCCACCTACCTGCCCGGAGACCCCACGCCGCGCGAGCGGCTGGAGCGGATGATCCGCGTGGACCACGCCGGGGAGTATGGCGCCGCCCGCATCTACCAGGGCCAGCTCGCCGTGCTGGGGCGCGGCCGGCAGGGCGACACGCTGCGCCACATGCTGGCGCAGGAGGAGCACCACCGGAACACCTTCGCCGGCATGGTCGTGGACCGCCGGGTGCGCCCGACGGCGCTGCTGCCGTTGTGGCACCTGGCGGGTTACGCGCTGGGGGCCGCGAGCGCGCTGATCGGCGAGCGCGGGGCGATGGCCTGCACGGTGGCGGTGGAGGAGGCGATCGATGAGCACTATGCCCAGCAGGCCTCTGCCCTGGAGGAGGACGAGTCCGGGCTGCGCGCCACCATCGAGCAGTTCCGCGCGGAGGAGCTGGAGCACCGCGACATCGGCCTGGCCAACGAGGCGGAGCTGGCGCCGGCCTACGCGCTGATGAGCCGGGCGATCAAGCTGGGCTGCAAGGTGGCGATCGCGGTGAGCGAACGGATTTAATCGCTCTCGGCCGGCTCCAGGCACGCCTCGTTGGCTCAGCCTGACATCGGCGCCCCCTGTTTTGAAGGCTACAGCCGCCTGGCCATCCCCTACGCGGAAGCCAGGCTGAGCCGGCGCGACTCCCCGAAGCCGAGCGTGGTGAAGTTTTCGAGTTTCGCAGCGGCCAGGGCCGCCACCGGGGCGTCGATCGCCTCGTCGGTCAGCTGGAACGTGCCGAAATGCATGCCCACCGATTGCGCGGCCCCAAGATCATGGTGCGCCTGCACGGCTTCCGCCGGGTTCATGTGCACGGGCGCCATCAGCCAGCGCGGCTCGTAGGCGCCGATCGGCAGCAGCGCCAGGTCCGGCGCGCCGAGCCGCTCCCGGATGGCCTGCCAATGCGGCCCCGCCCCGGAATCCCCGGCGAACAGCAGGTGGCCATCGGCCGTGCGCAGGCTGAAGCCGGCCCACAGCGTGCGGTTCATGTCGCCCGGGCCGCGGCGGCTGAAATGCCGGGCCGGGGTCGCCGTCACCTGGGCGGGGCCGGCCTGCGCCCCCTCCCACCAGTCCAGCGCCTCCACCTGGGCGAACCCGGCGGCTGTCAGCATCGCCTTGTTGCCAGCGGTCGTGATGGCATGCCGGGTGCCGCGCGCCGCCAGTTGGCGCAGGGTGGGCAGATCCATGTGGTCGTAATGGTTGTGCGACACGAGCACGAGGTCCACCGGCGGCAACGCCTCCAGCGCGAGGCCGGGCGGGCGGGCGCGGCGCGGCCCCGCCCAGCTGACGGGGGAGCACCGCTCGCTCCACACCGGGTCGGTCAGGATCGTGAGGCCGGGCAGCTGGATCAGGAACGTCGAATGGCCGATGAAGGTGAGCACTGCCGACCCGGCGGCGGCGGGTGGCGGCGGGCCGTACTGCGGGTCCGCCGGCTGCGAGGGCCAGGGCTGCCGGCCGCCGTCGAGCCGCCAGCGCAGCACCTCAAGCAGCCCGCGTCGGCTCGGCGTCTGGCCGGGGTTGAAGAAGCGCTCGCCGTCGAAATGGTCGGACGGTTGGATGATCAGCGCACCGGGTCGGCGCGGATTTCAGTGCCGGTCGTGTCCGGCGTGAAGTGCATGGTCACGTTGGCGGCCTTGGTGCAGGCCTTCAACGACCAGACCTCCGTCCAGGACTTCGGCGCGGCGCCGGCCACGGGACGGACGCCAGGGGGCTGTCCGTCCAGGCCCACGAAACGCGTGTTGGTGACGGCGCCCTGGTCGCAGCCCGGTGGCATGTCTCCCATGCCGCCGGCAGCATACTGCACGCTGTCCCGCTGCAACTGCGGGTCCGAGATGGTATCGCCTGGCAGCAACGGCTGCGTCTGCGGCGTGCCATTCTGGCCCACGGCGGTCAGGGTGTTGATCGTCCGGTCATTGCCGCAGCCGGTCTCGCGCAGGCTTTCCTTCCACGCGCCGGAGACGAGCTTGCCGCGGCTGTCCGCCTGGACGGGGGCGAGCACGACGACATCGCCCGTGGGAGCGTAGCTGGCCGTCGTGCAAGCCGCCGCCGGGCCGTTGACCGCGCGGGCCGCTTGCAGCAGCGCGGCCCGGTGTTCCGGCTGGGTGATCAGCTGAACGAGTTCGGGCGTCAGCGGCGCGGCGGCCGCCGAAGCTGGTTGCGCCGCAGCGGGCACAGCCGCCGCGCCCAGCAGGATCACGCCTATCGCAAGCCGCATCGAAACCCGTCCTTGTCTAGCCACAGTTGGAAGATGGGTTTAACGGCGGGCAGCGCCAGGCCGTGCCCGTGCGTCAAACTGGCTCCGCCTCCTTCGCTGGCGCGCCGCACAGCGAGGCCGTCAGCTCGTGCAGCGCGGTGCGAAGCGCCTCCAGATCATGCGCGGGCAGCTCCGTCCGGCACACGACGAAGCTCTGGGCGTTCTGCATCTCCTGCTGCAAGGCGAGACCATGGGCGGTCAGCTGGTTGTCGATGATCCGCTCGTCCTCCTTGCGCCGGGTGCGCTCGATCAGCCCGGCGGCGTCCAGGCGCTTGAGCATGGGCGTGAGGGTGCCTGCATCCAGCCGCAGGGCGCGCGCCAGCTCGCCCGAGGTCATGCTCGGCTTGTCCAGCAGCGCCATGACGACGAGGTATTGCGGGTATGTCAGCCCGATGTCGCCCAGCTTCTCCCGATAGGCGCGGGTGATGGCGTTGGTCGCGGCGTAGAGCGCAAAGCAGAGCTGGTCTTCCAGGCGAAGCGGAGAAGTCGGCATTGGGGCATCCTCTACGGACAGGCGAGCCTAGTGCGGTTTGTTGAACTTCACTACAGCGCCATCGACCTAGTGCGAGCCTATGGTCGGATTGCGGCAAGCATGGCGAACCTTGCTTGACAGGGTGCGCCCGCGAGGGTTGGCATGGCTTATGCCAGACACGAACTCTCCGCTCCGCTTCGCGGACATCACCGCCCCCACTCCGAGCCGGGACAGCCTGGCCGCGGGCTATGCCGCCCTCCATGCCCAGTTGGATACTGACCCGGCGGGCGCCCTCGCCTCCTGGGACCAACTGCGGCGGGAAGTCGATAGCTGGAGCGCCCTGGTCCACCTCCGCTTCGCCCAGGACACGGCGGACGCGGCGGCCGAGGCGGCGCGGGAGTACGCGGACGCGCTGGCCCCCGTCGTCACCGAGCACGAGGTGGGCATGAAGCGCCGCCTGCTCGCCACCCCCGGCATGGCGGCGCTGGCCGGCGCGCACGCCCTGCGGCTGTGGGAGACCGACATCACCACCTTCGACCCGGCGATCGCCGCCGCGCTGGAGGAGGAGAGCCGGCTGGGCGCGCGCTACACGGCGCTGCTGGCCGCCGCCAAGGTCACGGTCGAGGGCGTGGAGACCAACCTCGCCGGCCTCGGCCCCTACGCCGAAGCCGCGGACCGCGACGTGCGGCACCGGGCGGAGCAGGCGCGCTGGGGCTTCTTCGCCGCCCATGGCGAGGAGCTGGACAGCCTGTATGACGAGCTGGTGCACCTGCGCCACGGCATGGCCGGCACGCTGGGCTATGCCAGCTACACCCCGCTCGGCTACCGCCGCATGCGCCGGGTGGATTACGGCCCCGACGACGT
>CAXTJU010000172.1:0-5028 GCA_964244655.1 uncultured Acetobacteraceae bacterium
GGGGGGGGGGGGGGGGGGGGGGGGGGGGGGGGGGGGGGGGGGGGGGGGGGCAGGGCGACGGCCATGTGGAGCCTTGGGCACCTTTGCCCGGGCATCACGCGGGGCAGCAGGGGCCGTGGACGTTAGAAGTCCGTGCAGCGGCCCTTTTGCTCCCAGTCCCCGTAGCGCGTCGGCTCGGGACCGGCGGGGCCGCCGTATTCCTTCTCGGCGGGCGGGGGCGGGGTGGGCTTGGCGGGAGCAGGCTTCGGATCGTCTTCCATGGCGAGAGAGATGGGGACGGCGCGGCAGGGCGGCTAGTGAGACGCTGCCAACGAGACGCTGCTAACGAGCTTGGGCGAGCTTCTGCTCCACCGCGCCGCGCCAGGCTGCGTCCGGGGGGGCGGCGGCGAGGGCGCGGCGGAACAGGGCGGCGGAGGCTTCGCTGACGCGGCCCTCGGCCTGGCTGGTGGCGTCGGCGACTCGGGCGGCCAGGAACGGGTCGAACCGCAGCGCCAGCGCCTTGCGCCATTGATCGGCCGCGCCTGCGAGGTTGCCGCGGGCGGCTTCCAGGTTGCCGAGCAGCAGCTCGCCCTGTCGGGCGCGGTCCGACCGGGGATCGACGCTGGCGAGCACGGCGCGCAGCTGCTCCACCATGGCGTTCTCGTCGGCCATGGCCTTGTCGGCGCCCTTCATGCGCCCGGCGAGCGGCTGAGCCGGCAAGTCCGGACGGCCGCCGACCAGGTACAGCCCGAGGGCGGCCATCGGCACCAGGGCCAGGCCCGCCACCAGGGCGCGGCCGTCGGAGGGGGCTTGCGGCGCGTCGGCGGCTTCGGAGGTGGCCAGCAGGCGGCGCTGCACCTCCAGCAGGGCGGTCGCGTGGTCGGCGGGGGAAATGCGGCGCTCCTCCAGGTCGCGCGCCAGCTCGCCGATCTGCGCCCGGTACAGCGCCAAGGTGGCGGATTGGCGGCCCTGGACGCGGATGCGGCGGCGCAGCGCCAGGCCGGCCGGCGCCAGGGCGCACAGGGCCAGGACGGCGGCGGCGAGCCAGATCACCGCCGGGTCAGCTCGGCGATGCGGGCGCGTTCGCCGTCCGAGAGGGGGGGAGCAGCCACGGCGACGCCGCGGCGGCCCAGGGCGGCCATGCCGAGGCCCAGGGCCACCGCCAGCACGGGGGACAGCCAGAGCAGGGCGGTGACGGCGGTGAAGGGCGGGCGCAGCCGGACGAAGTCGCCGTAGCGGGCGACCATCCAGGCGGTGATCTGCCGGTCGCTGTCGCCGGCCGCCACGCGCTGGCGGACGATGCCGCGCAGGTCGCGCGCGAGGTCGGCGCCGGAATCCTCGATGCTCTCGTTCTGGCACACCAGGCAGCGCAGCTGCTGGCCGATCTGCTCGGCGCGGGCTTCCTGCGCCGGGTTGGGCAGCATCTCCGCCGGGTCGCTGATGGCGTGGGCGGGGGCGGCCAGCAGCAGGGCGGCGAGGAGGGGGAGGATCAGGCCAGCGCGCGCCATGCCGGTTGCAACCTGTTCTGTATGGTGTCGGCGTCGAGCGGGCCGGCCCAGTGCCAGCGCACCACCCCTGCCCCGTCCACGATGAAGCTCTCCGGCACGCCGGAGAGGCCGAAGTCGATCCCGACCCGGCCCGACCTATCCTGGGCGATGCGCTGGTACGGGTTGCCGTTGCGGCTGATGAACTGCGCCGCCTTGTCGGTGGCGTCCTTGTAGGCGATGGCCCAGATCGGCACGCCGGCCTTGTCCAGGGCGAGCAGGGCGGCGTGCTCCTGCGCGCAAGGCAGGCACCAAGAGGCGAAGAAGTTGAGCAGCAGCGGCTTGCCGGTGGCGAGGTCGGCGCTGCCGAAGCCCTGGCTGGGCGCCTGGGCGGGCAGGTCGAACTCGGGCGCCTTCTGGCCGGTGACCGGGCTCGGCACGCCGCGGGGGTCGAAGGTGCCCTGCGCCATGCCGCGCAGCATGGCCCAGAACGCGCCGCCGCCGACGAGGGCGATGCCGAGCGGCGCGGTCAGCAGCAGCTGGCGGCGGTCCATCAGGCCGACACGGCGAGCGGCACGGTGCGGCGGGCGGGCGCGCCGACGCGCAGGCGGCGGTCCACCAGGGACAGCCCGCCGCCCATGGCCATCACCAGGCCGCCGAGCCAGATCCAGGGGGCCATCGGGTTGTAGTGCAGCCGCATCACGGCGGCGCCGTCGCGCTCCTCGCCCAGCACGGCGTAGATGTCGGCCATCCCCGTGGTGTGGATGGCGGCCTCGGTGGTGGTGATCTGCTGCACGGGGAAGGTGCGGCGGGACGGGTGCATCTCCAGGTCGGCCTGGCCGGGGCGGATCACCCGCACGTTGGCCACGCGCTCGGTGTAGTTGGAGCCGCCCGCGTCGGTCAGCGAGTCAAGCGCCCAGGTCATGCCGGCCGCCTCCACTTGCTCGCCGGGGTGGATCAGCACGACGCGCTGGGTGGCCAGCGACATGCCGGCGATGCCGGCGATGGTGACGCCCATGCCGGCATGGGCCAGCGCCGCGCCGAAGGCCGAGAGCGGCAGGCCGCGCAG
This sequence comes from uncultured Acetobacteraceae bacterium, assembly GCA_964244655.1. Taxonomy (GTDB): domain Bacteria; phylum Pseudomonadota; class Alphaproteobacteria; order Acetobacterales; family Acetobacteraceae; genus LMUY01. The sequence goes on from CAXTJU010000172.1 coordinate 2,533, forward strand.
CCGGGCGGCGCTGTCGCGCAGGGGCAGGCGGAACAGCCGGGTGCGCTCGACGATCTCGGCCCAGGAGCCGACGATCAGCCAGGCGGCGCCGGCGAAGGCCAGGGCGGGCAGCACGAGCAGCCGGGTCAGCACCAGCAGGCCGAAGCCGACCGCGACGGCTGCCGCCCACCACAGGCGGAGCAGCGCCGGGGCAAGGGCGGCGCGCTTCCACGGCAGCACGGAGGCGACCGCCATGGCGGCGAACACGGGGACGGCGAGCGGCAGCACGGTGGCGTTGAAGAACGGCGCGCCGACGCTGAGCTTCTCGCCGAGCACCAGGTCGGTGAACAGCGGATACATGGTGCCGGTGAGCACCACGGCGGCGATGGAGCAGAGCAGCACGTTGTTCAGCACCAAGGCGCCCTCACGCGAGACGGGGGCGAACAGCCCCCCGGCGGCCAGGCGGTGGGCGCGCAGGGCGAACAGCAGCAGGCTGCCGCCGATGACGATGCCGAGCAGGCCGAGGATGAACACGCCGCGCGCCGGGTCGTTGGCGAAGGCGTGTACCGAGTTCAGGATGCCGGAGCGCACCAGGAAGGTGCCGGACAGGCTGAGCGAGAAGGTGGCGATGGCGAGCAACACGGTCCAGATCTTCAGCGCCTCGCGCTTCTCGACCACGATGGCGGAGTGCAGCAGCGCGGTGCCGGTCAGCCAGGGCAGCAGGGAGGCGTTCTCCACCGGGTCCCAGAACCAGTAGCCGCCCCAGCCCAGCTCGTAGTACGCCCACCAGGAGCCGAGCGAGATGCCACCCGTGAGCAGGCACCAGGACACCAGCGTCCACGGGCGCACCCAGCGGCCCCAGGAGGCATCGACCCGGCCTTCCAGCAACGCGGCGATGGCGAAGGCGAACGGCACGGCGAAGCCGACGTAGCCGGCGTACAGGATGGGGGGGTGGAAGGCGAGGCCGGGGTCCTGCAGCAGCGGGTTCATGTCCCGCCCGTCGATCGGGGCGGGCCACAGCCGCACGAACGGGTTGGAGGTGAACAGGGAGAACAGCAGGAAGCCCACCGAGCAGCCGCCCAGCACGCCGATGACGCGGGCGCGCAGGGCGCCGGGCAGGTCCCGGCCGAAGCCGGCCACGGCGCCGCCGCACAGCGCCAGGATCAGCGCCCACAGGATGATGGAGCCCTCGTGGTTGCCCCAGGTGCCGGTGATTTTGTACAGCAGCGGCTTCAGGCTGTTGCTGTTCTCCGCCACGTTGAGCACGGAGAAGTCGTCCGACACGTTGGACCACACCAGGCAGAACGCCGCCGTGCCGAGCGCCAGCAGCTGGCCGACGGCGATGCCGGGGGCGGCGGCGATCATGCGGGCGTCGCGCCGGTGCGCGCCCCAGATGGGCAGCACCGTTTGGGCGAAGGCGATGGCGCAGGCCAGGGCAAGCGCGAAATGCCCAAGTTCTGGTATCATGGTTCCGAGATCATGCTTGGGCTATCCGGCTGCCTTGGTGACCATGGCGTTCCACGTCGCGGCCGGCGGCGGCGGGCCCTTGGCGGGGTCCCACATGCCGGCCTTCTTCAACGCGTCCGCCACATCCTTCGGCATGTAGGTCTCGTCGTGCTTGGCCAACACCTCCGAGGCGCGGAACGTGCCGTCCGGGCGGACGTGGCCCAGCGTCACCACGCCCTGGCCCTCGCGGAACAGGTCGGGGAGTATGCCGGTGTAGGCGACCTCGACGCTTTGCCGCCCGTCGGTGACGCGGAAATGCGCGACCGGCTGGCCGTCCTCGGAGACGCGGCGGACCGAGCCGGCCTCGACCAGGCCGCCGAGGCGCAGGGAGCGGCCGGGCAGGCCCTTCTCGGCCATGTCGGAAGGGGCGACGAAGAACACGATGTCATTGTTGAAGGCGGCCAGCGACAGCGCGGTGGCGGAGCCGAGGCCGAGGCCGCACGCCGCCAGGACCGCCATGCGCCGGTGGCGGCGCTTCATCGGCCAGGGCCCCGGCCGAGCGCCGCCAGGCGACGCCGGGCCACGGCGAGGCGGCGCGACGCCGCGGCGGCAAAGCCCAGGGGGATGGCGACCGCGAGGGCGTAAGAAGATGCCACGAAGCCGAGATGGGTCACGCGAGCGCCTCGCCGCGGGCGAGCAGCAGGCCGCGGATACGCCGCTCCATGACGGCGGCGCGGGTGCGGGCCATGGTGATGGCGAAGAAGGCCAGGGTGAAGCCGACGGCGCAGACCAGCAGCGGCCACAGCATGTCCAGCGCCATGGTGGGCGCGCCGGTCAGGGTGATGGTGGCGGGCTGGTGCAGGGTGTTCCACCAGGTCACGCTGAACTTGATGATCGGCAGGTTGACCACGCCGACCAGCGCCAGGATCGCGCCCGCGCGATAGCCGCGCTGCGGGTCGTCGAAGGCGCGGACCAGGGCGATGTGGCCGAGGTAGAGGAAGAACAGCACCAGAACAGAGGTCAGCCGCGCGTCCCACACCCACCAGGCGCCCCACATCGGCTTGCCCCACA
>CAXTJU010000173.1:0-4972 GCA_964244655.1 uncultured Acetobacteraceae bacterium
GACCAGCGGCGCCACCGCCGGGGCGTGCGCGCGGGCGCTGCTGGCGGGGGGCGCGGCGCGGGTGGACCTGCTGGTGGGCGCGCGCGCCGGCGTGGCGGGGCCGGGCGAAGCCCTGCCTTGAGGTTCACGCGAAGCCCTGCCTTGAGGCTCAGGGGAAGCCTTGCCTTGAGGCCCAAGCATCGCCATTGCTGAACCCATCGCCGCAAAGGACCTTGACGCTGTGCCGCGCATCGAAATCTACACCCAGCCCTGGTGCCCGTTCTGCACGCGGGCGGTCAGCCTGCTGAAGAGCAAGGGCGCGGCCTTCGAGGAGATCAACGCCCCCCACGGCTCGGCCGAGCGGGCGCAGTCCGAGCAGCGCTCCGGCCGGTCCAGCGTGCCGCAGGTGTTCATCGACGGCGCCCATGTCGGCGGCTGCGACGACCTGGTGGCGCTGAACCGGGCGGGCAAGCTGGACCCGATGCTGGCCGCCGGATGATCCACTACCAGCTCCGCTGCGGCGGCGGCCACGCGTTCGACGGCTGGTTCCGCGACAGCGCCGCCTTCGACCAGCAAGCCGGCGCCGGGCTGATGTCCTGCCCGGTCTGCGGCGCAACCGACGTCAGGCGCGGCCTGATGGCGCCGGCGCTGGGCCGCGCGCACGCCGTCCCGGCCCAGGTCGAGCCCACGGCGGACATCCCGCCGGAGCCGGCCGCCAAGCCGCCGGCGCCGCAGCCCGTGGCGGGCGGCGCGCTGCCGGACGGGGTGCGCTCCATGCTGCAGCGGATGCGCGCCGAGGTGGAGAAGCGCTGCGACTACGTGGGCCCCGCCTTTGCCGCGGAGGCGCGCCGCATCCACAGCGGCGACGCCGACGCGCGCGGCATCTACGGCGAGACGACGCCGGAGGAGGCCGAACAGCTGGCCGATGACGGCATCGAGGTGGCGCGCATGCCCTGGGTGCCGCGCGCCGACGGGTAAGGCGTCGCCTACCGCGCGAAGGCGGCGATGTAGTTCACCCCGAGGTCGCGGCTGATCGTCCAGCGCTGCCGCAGCGGGTCGAACGTCATGCCGGCGCTGTCCGTCATGCGCAGCCCGGCGTGCCGCGCCAGCCGCGCCAGCTCGGCCGGGGTGATGAAGCGCCGCCAGTCATGCGTGCCGACCGGGAGCAGGCGCAGCACGTACTCCGCCCCCCACTTGGCCACCACCAGGGAGCGGGCGGTGCGGTTGATGGTGGACAGGAACAGGCGGCCGCCCGGCTCCAGCAGCGCCGCCAGGTCCCGCAGGAAGCCCGCCGGGTCCGGCACGTGCTCGATCACCTCCAGCGCGGTGACCGCGGCGAAGCGGCGGCCCTCGGCCAGCACGTCGCCCGTGGTGGCGACCCGGTAGTCCACCGCCAGCGCGCCGGCGTGCACGCGGGCCGCCTCGACCGGGCGGCGGGCGGCGTCGATGCCGAGCACGGCGTGGCCCTGGCGGGCCAGGGCTTCGGCGGCCAGCCCTGCGCCGCAGCCCACGTCCAGCAGCGTGCCGGGGCCGTCCAGCCGGTCGGCGATCCAGCCGACCCGCAGCGGGTTCATCGCGAGCAGCGCCCGCATCGGCCCCGCCGGGTCCCACCATGCGTCGGCCAGCGCGTCGAACTTCAGCACCTCGGCGGCAGCGGCGATGCCGCCCTCCGCGGGAGCGGCGATGCCGCCTTGCGCCGGCCTGCGGTTGTGGGTGTCCGTCATGCCCGGTATGTGATCGCCCTTGGCATTGGCCGCAACCGGCCTTGCTGACGGCACGGGGACGGCATGGCGCGCATCGTGATGAAGTTCGGCGGCACCTCGGTGGCCGACCTCGACCGCATCCGGGACGTGGCGCGCCGGGTCAGGCGCCAGGTCGAGGCGGGGCACGAGGTGGCGGTGGTGGTGTCGGCCATGTCGGGCGTGACCAACCAGCTGGTCGGCTGGTGCCAGGCCCTGGCGCCCATGCACGACGCGCGGGAGTACGACGCGGTGGTGGCGACGGGCGAGCAGGTCACCAGCGGGCTGCTCGCCATCGCGTTGCAGGAGGCGGGGGTGGACGCGCGCTCCTGGGCCGGCTGGCAGGTCGCGCTGCACACGGACGGCTCGCACGGCAAGGCGCGCATCGAGCGGATCGACAGCGCCTTGCTGCTCGCCCGCATGGCGATCGGCCAGGTGCCGGTGGTGGCGGGCTTCCAGGGCATCGGGCCGGACAACCGGGTGACGACGCTGGGCCGCGGCGGGTCGGACACGTCGGCCGTGGCGCTGGCGGCCGCGTTGCGCGCGGACCGGTGCGACATCTATACCGACGTGGACGGCATCTACACCACGGACCCGCGAATCGTGGCCAAGGCGCGCAAGCTCGGTAAGATCGCGTACGAGGAGATGCTGGAGCTTGCCTCCGTCGGCGCCCGGGTGCTGCAAACCCGCAGCGTGGAGCTGGCGATGAAGGAGAATGTCCGCGTCCAGGTGCTGTCCTCGTTCAAGGATGCGCCGGAGGAGGGCACGGGCGGTTCGCTGGTGGTGGATGAGGACGAGATCGTGGAACAGGAAATCGTGTCCGGCATCGCCTACTCGCGCGACGAGGCGAAGATCACGGTGCGCCGGGTGCCGGACCGCCCGGGCGTGGCGGCAGCCATCTTCGGCCCGCTGACGGCAGCCAACGTGAACGTGGACATGATCGTGCAGAACGTGTCGGCGGACGGCACCACGGACATGACCTTCACCGTGGGCCGCGCCGACCTGCGGCTGGCGCAGGCGACGCTGGCCGAGGCGAGCGCCGCGGTGGGCTACGCGGAGCTGCTGACCGACCCGGACGTGGCCAAGATCAGCGTGGTGGGCGTCGGTATGCGCTCCCACGTGGGGGTGGCCAACACGATGTTCCGCACGCTGGCGGAGAAGGGCATCAACATCCAGGTCATCTCCACCAGCGAGATCAAGGTCTCGGTGCTGGTCGGCGCCGAGTACACGGAGCTGGCAGTGCGCGCCCTGCACACCGCCTACGGCCTCGATGCCGCCTGACGTCACGCCGCGGCTGCTGATGCAGCCGGACGCGCGGCTGCGGCGCGCCCGGGCGGAGCTTGAGCGGCTGTGGGCGCCCGGCATGGCCTTCCTGGGCAGCCGCACCGCCATCATGGGCGGCGCCATGAGCTGGGTGAGCGAGCGCACCCTGGTGTCCGCCATCTCCAACGCCGGCGGCTTCGGGGTGATCGCCGGCGGCTCCATGGGGCCGGACGCCCTGGCCGCCGAGATCGCCGCGACCCAGCAGCGCACCGCCGCGCCGTTCGGCGTCAACCTCATCACCATGCACCCCCGGCTGGCCGACCTGGTCCAGGTCTGCCTGGAGGCGCGGGTCAGCCATGTCGTGCTGGCCGGCGGGGTGCCGCCGGGTGCCGCGGTGCGGGCGGTGAAGGACGGCGGCGCGCGGCTGATCTGCTTCGCCCCGGCGCTGGTGCTGGCCCGGCGGCTGGTGCGCTCCGGCGCCGACGCGCTGATCATCGAGGGGTCGGAGGCGGGCGGGCACATCGGGCCCGTGTCGCTGACGGTGCTGGCGCAGGAGATCCTGCCGCACCTGCGCGACGTCCCGGTGTTCGTGGCCGGCGGCATCGGGCGGGGCGAGGCGATCCTCGGCTACCTGGAGATGGGCGCCGCCGGGGCGCAGCTCGGCACCCGCTTCGCCGCCTCGGAGGAGTCGGTGGCGCATCCCCGCTTCAAGCAGGCCTTCATCCATGCCCGCGCACGCGACGCGATGGCGTCCGTGCAGCTGGACGAGCGGCTGCCCGTGACGCCCGTGCGCGGCCTGGCCAACCACGGCGCCCGGCGCTTCGTGCTGCACCAGCGCGAGGCGGTGCGCCGCATGGAGGCGGGCGAGCTGACGCGGGAGGCCGCCCAGCTGGAGGTCGAGCATTTCTGGGCCGGGGCGCTGCGCCGCGCCGTGATCGACGGGGACGTGGAGCACGGCTCGGTGATGATGGGCCAGTCCGTCGGCATGGTGACGGCGGAGCAGGCGGTGCCGGACATCATCGAGGAGCTGGTGGCGCAGGCCGCCGGCGCGCTGGCCGGGCGTGACCTGAACGACCGCGGCGTCACCTAGCCGTGTCGGGCACCCGGCGTCTGCTCGCGCGCCTGCGGGACATGATGGCCTCGGGCGCCGCTCCGTTGGCCGACGTGGTCCGCCTGGTCGCGGCCGAATTGGTGGCCGAGGTATGCTCGCTCTATGCGCTGCGCAGCGGCGACGCGCTGGAGCTGATCGCCACCTACGGCCTGCGCCCGGACGCCGTGGGCCGCACCCGGCTGCGCGTGGGCGAGGGCATCGTCGGCCTCTGCGCCGCCACCGGGGACCTGCAGAACCTGCCGGACGCCCAGATGCACCCGGACTTCGCCTACCGGCCCGAGACCGGCGAGGAGCCGTTCGCCTCCCTGCTCGCCGTGCCGGTGCGCCGGGCCGGGCGCACCATGGGCGTGATCGCGGTGCAGAACCGCTCGCCCCGCCGCTACGACGCCGACGAGGTGGACGTGGTGGAAACCGTCGCCATGCTGCTGGCCGAGGCGCTGGCCGCGGCCGGGGCGGCGGCCGTGTCCGAGGACGCGCTGGGCGCCACCCTGCCGCGCCAGTTCGAGGCGGTGCCGCTGGCGCCGGGCCTGGTCGCCGGCCGGCTGATCGGCAGCCGCTTCGGCAACGTCCCGCGCCGCTTCCTGGCGCAGGACCTGGCGGCGGAGCAGGCGCGGCTGGAGGCGGCGCTGGTGGCCATGCGGCGGGACCTGGACGCGCTGATCGAGCAGGGCATGCCGGCCAACGACGAGACGCGCGAGGTGATGGAAGCCACCCGCCTGGTCGCCGCCGACGAGGGCTGGGTGCGCCGCGTGGCCGAGGCGATCCGCACCGGGCTGACGGCGGAGGCGGCCGTGGTGCGCGTGGCCAGCGACCTGCGCGACCGGATGCGCCGCATCACCGACCCCTACCTGCGCGAGCGCCTGGCCGACCTGGAGGACCT
>CAXTJU010000174.1:0-4911 GCA_964244655.1 uncultured Acetobacteraceae bacterium
GGCCGCGCTCGATGGGCAGCGCCGGCATCGGCTCCTGCACGATGGTCTCGCAGGCGCGACAGCTCAGCTTGGGCCGGACGTGCCGGATGACCTTGAAGCTCGACGGCACGTATTCCAGCACCTCGCGCTCGTCCTGCCCCACCCGGCTGAACACGCGGCCGCCGCAGCCAGGGCAGGTGCAGGGCGGGTCGTGGGTGACGACCTCGCGTGGCAGGTGCGGCGGCAGCGGCTTGCGCACCGGCTTCCTGCGCTCACGCGCCCGAGCCTGGCCGTGCCCGGCAGGGTCGGCCGCCTCGGCGCGGGCCTCATCCTCGGCGCGCTCCTCCTCCAACTCGCCGATCAGCAGCTCAAGCTGCTCGATGTCGCCGTCCAGCTTCTCCGACGAACGGCCGAACCGTGCCCGCCGCAGCACAGCCAACTGCATCCGCAGCTTCTCGATGTGCAGGGTCTTGGCATGGATCTCGGCGGCGTTGGCCGCGATCTCCAGGTCCTTGCGCGCCAACTCGGCCTGCAGGTCCGCGGCAAAGTGCCGCAGCGCCTCCAGGTCACTCGGCAGGGGATCGTGCGCCAGGGACATGGCCCGCATCGTACCAAAGCCGGGCGGCGTAGTACAGCGTTTCCTGGCAAAAATCGCGTCGGGATCAGCCTCCTGGCCAGCCTCCGGTCAGACCGCCACCGGCGTGCGCGGCGCTTCGGGTGCCACCGTCCGCCGCCAATCCATCGCCTCGACCAGCAACGCCAGCTGTGCCGGCGTCAGCACCATCCCGCCGTCCACAATCGGCGGCCAGACGAACTTGCCGGACTCCAGCCTCTTGGCGAACAGGCATAGGCCAGTCCCATCCCAATACAGGCATTTCAAATAATCAGCCCTCTTGCTGCGGAACAGGAACAAGTGCCCGCTGAACGGGTCGGCCCCCAGCACGTGCGCCACCTGCGCGGCCAGGCCGTCAAACCCATAACGCATGCTGACCGGCCGGCAGGCCAGGTGCACCTTGGTGCCCGGCGCGACGGCGATCACGGCGCCGCTTTCAGCACTGTCAGCACGCGCCGCAGGGCGCGCTCGTTGACGAACGCATCCACCCGCAGCCGCGTCCCGCACGCCAGGTCGATCCTGATCACCCCCGGCTGGTCCTCATCCACCGCAGCCGGAGCAGCCTGCCGGCCGTCCTGCAGCACCGTACGCGCCGGCGCCGGCCGGCTCGCCGGAGCGGACGCCTCCACCTTGGGCCGCTCCAGCACGCCAATGGGCACGAACTCCAAAGGTGGAGCCGCAGCAGGCCTCCCAGGCGCCTTTGCCCGCCCAGCAGCACTCGCCAGTCGTGCCGCCGCCGCTCCGGGTGCGTCCACCCGGCGCCAGCGATAGATCAGGCTCTTGCAGATGCCGTGACGCTGCGCCAATTCCGCCGCCCGCGCGCCAGGCAGGAAGGACTCTGCAACCACCCGGGCCCGAAACGCCGCATCATAGGCGCGCCGCCGCTCGCCCACGATCTCAACCCGAAGCTCCGAAGCTGCCACTGTGGCTGCCACACCCGTCATCATGCCTCCAACGCCCTGAACGCCAGAAGCAGACCAAATCAGCCCCAGGCCAACAAGGCGGCCATCACCAGACGCTTACGGATGTGGTCGCGCAGGCTGCGAGCGACGGCAGAGCGGACAGGCCAGCGAGCTCGACGAGGACGCAAGGGCGGCTGCTTACCGCCTACGGCCGCTCCTGCTATACGTAGCTGACTATGCAACAAGATAGGTGCCTATGCAAGAGGGTGGGTCAATGTTGGAGGTGCTTTCGACACCAGGGCACCTGATCAGCTTGGCGGCGCGTGGGTTCGCACGTTTGAGCGAAGCGCGTCTCAGGCCGTTGGGCTTCGGTGTCGGCCACCTGCCGGTGCTGGTCGCGCTTCAAGGCGGGCAGGCCGGGTCGCAGCGGGATCTGGCCCGGTTCGCCCGGATCGAGCAGCCCTCGATGGCGCAGATGCTGGCCCGCATGGAGCGGGATGGACTGATCTGCCGGATACCCGATCCGGCCGACGGGCGCAGTAGCCGAGTCTCGTTGACGGAGACTGCACGAACTCGCCTGCCGGACGCCTGCGCGGTGCTGTTCCAGGGCAACCGCGAGGCATTGGGCGGCTTCACGGATGAGGAAGCCGCCCAGCTTGTTGCCCTGCTCACCCGACTGATTGCAAACCTCGACCGTACCGCAAGTCCAGAGGAGACCATCCGCGAACTGGGCGGGAAGCGGACGTAGAGCCAGACGGCGTGGCTGATGATCTCAGCCGCAAAGCGCTAGCCGGCGTAGCTGGGAACGGCGGCGGTGGTCATCCCGCCCGCCTACTCAGCCCGTCCGCATCGCGCAAGCCGGCTAGCCGCTAAGTCGACGGTTCCGAGCGATCCGCCCAACCTCTGGCCCTTCCCGGGCGGCGTCAAGGCAACCTGGACGGAGATGGGTTCTGCCGGGGATTATCACGCAGCACTGCCATGGGGATGGCGGCCTTGCCCCGTTGTGCAGGCAGGCTCCGGCCGCGCAGCTTGGGGCCGATCAGGCCTTTGTTTCGCGCCATTGCCGTTTTGGCCTGGCTCCTCCTGCAGTGTCCGGTCGCTGCCTGCCATGCCATGGGGCCGCGCTCGGCCATGTCCGGCGAACCTCTCGGTTCGACGAGCTGGATGTGGCTGTCACGCGGGCTCTGGGTGTTGCTGTCGCTCCCCTCTAAGCTTGGCACCGCCGACGTCCGCGGCGGGATGACGACCCCCGGTGGCGGATGCTGCTGGCGTGCCGCGACGGGCGAGGCCGGTCACGGCTCCGCGTGCGTAGGACGTGGGATGCCCGGCCGAGGATGCGCTCGCGGACGGATAGCACCTGGCAGCCGAGGTGGGGATCGCTGTTCATGCGCTCAACCGTATGCTGGATCCGGGGCGCCCGAGCTACGTCCGCATCGTCTGATCCTAGACGGGGCTGAGGTTCAGTATGCCCAGTTGCCTCGTTCTTGCACCACGGCCGCTCTGGTGGCATTGAAATCTTGCATCGACAATGATTGCTGTCATTAGAGGTCTGCGTGTCCTAGCCGATGTTCGCTGATGCGCACCGGCCCATTGAAGAGATGCAATTAATTGCCAACTTGACGCGATGGAAAGTTTGGTTTCGTCAGGCCGTGTGAACGCTGTGTTTGTAAAGCCAAAAACCACGCCAATTGCACGCCATGCGCTTTAGTATTTGGAATAATCTGAATACGCCTATACTATTGGCCCGGTTCTAGGCCCGGTTTTTGCTAGCGCCGCTGTCGCAAATTGTTTAGGTTTGCCCAGCTTGATGCAGGGCAACGATGCAGGCACGACAAACAGACATAATCCAGGGAACAGGTCCCCACGGGCATCGGGGGCGCATGCGAGGACGCCTGCTCAAGGATCCGGCTGCGCTGGCCGACTACGAGCTTCTCGAGATGCTGCTTTTTCTCGGGATTCCGCGTCGTGATACCAAGCCGTTGGCCAAAGGGCTGATCATGCGGTTCGGCGGCTTGGCCAAAGCCCTTGTGGCAGGAGCCAAGCCGCTCTGCGAAGCCGGTGTTCCCGTGCGGGCCGCCGAGGCGTTCAAGATGATTGCCGATGCGGCGGAGCAGTTGACCAAGGCCGAGCATCGGGACCCGGTGATGCTGCGCGATCACCTTGCTCTGGACCGCTACCTTACTGATGGTGCCCGACCCTGGAGGCAGGGGTGGTCGGTGGTGCTCCTTGGAAGCCGAAATCAGGTTCTTGCGGAGCGTGCATGCGACGCGGCGGATGCGCCGTCAGTCGCCGGGCAAGTACTGCGGGAAGCGCTCGGACGGCATGCCACGGCGGCCATCCTGGTGCGGGGAAACGCGGGCTCTCCCGAGGTTACGGACGCTGACTGCGCCCTGTTCAAGATAATCCAGGAGCGTGGTGAGGCGCTCTCGATCACGCTCCACGACCTCGTCGTAATCGGGAGGGACCGGCGCTGGTGCAGCTTGGCCGGGAAGCCTTAACGTGCTCGGGCTGCTTCGACGCTGGCGAACCCGGGCCGAACCCAATCGCCCGAATTGCGGCTTCGATGTGGTGCTCGATCTGGACGTAGCCAGTCTGCCCATGGGAGTCGTCCCGGAGGCCGCGACGACGGCCGTGACCGACCGGTTGGCCCGAGAGGCCGGGATCCAGCGGCTGCGCGTGCGGGTCCGGGATGCGCCAGCGCCAATTGTGCTGCACCTTTTCGCGGCAGGACGCACGCTGGAACCTGAAGGGGAGATTTGGTCGGCGTTGCGGGAGCGCTTGCTGGCGGGGGCAAGACACGCGCTCACGCAGGTTCCCCGCCACGGTGCGCCGCCAGAGCCTCACGCGCAGCTCGGGCCTCAAGCCCAGCCCGGCTTTGCGGAGATGCCGATTGACAGGTTCGCGGTCGGCTTGGAGGCGCTGGCTGCACTGGCAAAAAGCGTGGCGTCGGCGCCGATGGCAGTCCAGCCATCCCCGGCCACACCGTCGCCGGCGTCGTCCGATGTCGATCGTCTGGTCAGGCTGCTCGGCTTCGTCCTCCCCGGCGAGGACCGGGCGACCGCCATGCGGGCTGTAAGACGGTTCGGAAGCTACGCGGCGGTACTGGCGTCACCTGCATCGGAGCTTTCGCAGGTGCAGGGATTGGGTCCGCATAGCGTTGCTGCAATCCGCTTGATCCATGAGGCGGCGATAAGGCTCGGCCGAGCAGCGGTAGCGTCGCAGCCTGTACTCGATAATCGCGTGCGGCTTACCGAATACCTGGCCACTGTGCTGGCCCATGAGCGGATCGAGCAGTTCCGGGTGCTGTTCCTGGACAGTCGCGACATGCTGTTGGCCGACGATGGGCAGGCCCGGGGAACGGTAAATCACACGCCTGTTTATCCCGGGGAAGTCGTGCGCAGGGCGGTGGAGCTCGAC
>CAXTJU010000175.1:0-4906 GCA_964244655.1 uncultured Acetobacteraceae bacterium
GGGGCGCCATCGGCGCGGTGTTCGGCTCCTGGATGAACCCGCGCGCCAACACCTACCGCCGCCTGCACGACATCCCGGCCTCCTGGGGCACCGCGGTCAACGTGCAGGCCATGGTGTTCGGCAACATGGGGGCCGACTGCGCCACCGGCGTCTGCTTCACGCGCGACCCCTCGACCGGCGAGGACGTGTTCTACGGCGAGTTCCTGGTCAACGCACAGGGCGAGGACGTGGTGGCGGGCATCCGCACGCCGCAGCCGCTGTCCCGCCTGCGCGCCAAGCCCGGCGAGGTCTCGATGGAGGAGGCGCTGCCCGCCGTCTATCAGGACCTGGTGCGCGTCCGCACCACACTTGAGACGCACTACAAGGACATGCAGGACATCGAGTTCACCGTGCAGCAAGAGAAGCTGTACATGCTGCAAACCCGCAGCGGCAAGCGCACCGCCGGCGCCAGCCTGCGCATCGCGGTGGAGATGGCGCAGTCCGGGCTGATCGACCGGGAGGAGGCGGTGCGCCGGGTCAACCCGGCCAGCCTGGACCAGCTGCTGCACCCGACGCTGGACCCCAAGGCGCCGCGCACCCTGATGTCGCGCGGCCTGCCCGCCAGCCCGGGGGCAGCCTGCGGCGTCGCCGTGTTCAACTCGGACGAGGCGGAGATGCGCGCCGCCAAGGGCGAGTCCGTCATCCTGGTGCGGATCGAGACCAGCCCCGAGGACATCCACGGCATGCACGCCGCCCGCGGCATCGTCACCACCCGCGGCGGCATGACCAGCCACGCGGCCGTGGTGGCGCGCGGCATGGGCCGGCCCTGCGTCGCGGGCGCTGGCGGCATCAGCGTCGATTATGGCGCACAGACGCTCAGCGCCGGCGGCAAGACGGTGCGCGCCGGCGAGACCATCACGCTGGATGGCGCCACCGGCGAGGTGTTTATCGGCTCCGTGGCGATGATCGAGCCGTCCATGTCCGGCGACTTCGCCACCTTGATGGAATGGGCGGACGGGATGCGCCGCATGAAGGTGCGCACCAACGCCGAGACCCCGCTGGACGCCGAGACCGCCCGCAAGTTCGGCGCCGAGGGCATCGGCCTGTGCCGCACCGAGCACATGTTCTTCGACCCGGCGCGCATCGGCATCGTGCGGCAAATGATCATGGCGCAGGACGAGCGAGGCCGCCGCGCCGCGCTCGCCAAGCTGCTGCCGTTCCAGCGCGACGACTTCCGCGACCTGTTCCGCATCATGGCCGGGCTGCCCGTCACCATCCGCCTGCTGGACCCGCCGCTGCACGAGTTCCTGCCGCACCAGGAGCACGAGCTGGCGGACGTGGCCGCCGGGCTGGGCGAGGACCTGGAGACCATCCGCCGCCGGGCGGACGAGCTGCAGGAGGCCAATCCGATGCTGGGCCACCGCGGCTGCCGCCTCGGCATCACCTACCCGGAGATCTACGAGATGCAGGCCCGCGCGATCTTCGAGGGCGCCATCGCCGCCACGGCGGAGGCGGGCGAGGCGCCGGTGCCGGAGATCATGATCCCGCTGGTCGCCACCAGGCGCGAGCTGGAAATCACCCGCGCCCAGGTGGACCGGGTGGCGGCCGAGGTGTTCAAGGAGACCGGCCGCACGCTGGAGTACTCGGTCGGCACCATGATCGAGCTGCCGCGCGCCGCCTTGATCGCGGACAAGATCGCCGAGGTGGCGGATTTCTTTTCGTTCGGCACCAACGACCTGACGCAGACCGCGTTCGGCCTGTCCCGCGACGACGCCGGCAAGTTCCTGCCCAGCTACGTGGACCAGGGCATCCTGCCGAAGGACCCGTTCGTGTCCATCGACGTGGACGGCGTGGGCGAGCTGGTCCGCATCGCCGCCGCCAAGGGCCGCCATACCAAGAACGCGATCAAGCTGGGCATCTGCGGCGAGCACGGCGGCGACCCGGCGTCCATCGCGTTCTGCGAGGATGTCGGGCTGGATTACGTGTCTTGCTCGCCCTACCGCGTGCCGGTGGCGCGCCTGGCGGCGGCGCAGGCGGCGTTGGGGGTGGGCGGGGACAAGACGGCCTGACGCCAGCGGCTTCTGTTGATCCATTCACCGTCATGCCCGGGCTTGACCCGGGCACCCACGCGGAGGTGACGAGTGACGTCAGCCGACGTGGGAATCGGTCGCCTCCGCTGGCCAAGTTTCTTTGCACAACTCCGGCGTGGGTAGCCGGGTCAAGCCCGGCCATGATGGTAGAGGCTGTGAAAACAGGGCAAACATAAGGTTGCTGGTAAAAGCAATGAAATTCGATGAGCTACGGTCTATCGGCCACAACATCGCGGACTCGCTTGCCAGCGGGGTCAGCCTACTTATTGGCGTGTACGACTTCGATGTGTTTGACGAGGTCAGGCTGAGCGCAGAACGCTTTATCGAGGTCGATTTCTTGACCGGGGCATCGCTAGGCTGCCGTCCTTCTCCTGGTCTCGCCCGTGTGATTGCTCTGTATCATAAAGCACTGCCCTCGCTATGCGAGAAGCGTGGAACCTCTTCGTTGGCATCTCAGCACGCGGTATTTTACCAACAGTCTGGTAACATCTTTCACTGTGACTGTTGAGGACCAGAACGGTCATCACGTGACGGATGAGTATGTGGGGCGACCTGGCAGCCGTCTCCGACTACTTGATCCGCTTGGACGTGTTCGTTCCAAGCGGGCCGCTGTGACTCACAGGTTGCAAGGGTGACAATGCGACCTGATGACAGCGATTTGAGGGCCATGGCTCCCACATCGAAAGTGTCCGCACAGACCTGTCGGACCATCATCAACTTGCGTATTTCAAGGAATGGGGCGAACGACGGGGATCGAACCCGCGACAACCGGTACCACAAACCGGCGCTCTACCAACTGAGCTACGTCCGCCGCCGTGGAGGCGGGCGCGCCCGGTCTCCGAGGCTGCGGGATTACTGCCGTCAGCCGGTCGCCGTCAACCTAGACCCGGCCTCCCGCCGGCCAAAGTGCCGCCGCAGCCGCGCCACCGCCTCGTCCAGCACCGCATCCGCCTTGCAGAACGCGAACCGCGCGTAGTGTCCCGGCGCACCGCCTCCGTCGTAGAACGCGCTGAGCGGAATGGCCGTCACCCCCGCCTGCTCCGTGATGTGCCGGCAGAACGCCACGTCATCCCCGGCGAAGCCCAGCCGGCTGAAATCGACGGTGAGGAAGTAGCTGCCTTGGCTCGGCAGCACGCCGAACCCCATCCCCGCCAGCCCGGCCGCCAGCCGGTCCCGCTTGGCTTGCAGCGCGCCCGCCAGCCCGGCGAAATAGGCGTCACCCTTCGCCAGGCCGACCGCCACGCCGCGCTGCAGGTTGGGCGGCGTGGTGAACGTCAGGTTCTGGTGGGCGCGGGCGGCCAGCAGGGCCAGCGGCGCCGGGGCGGTCACGTAGCCGACCTTCCAGCCGGTCAGGCTGAACGTCTTGCCGGCGCTGCCGATCCGCATGCACCGCTCGCGCAGGCCCGGCAGCGTCATCAGCGGGATGTGCCGCCAGCCGTCATAGGTCAGGTGCTCGTACACCTCGTCGCACACGGCGTAGGCGTCATGGCGCACCAGCAGGTCGGCGATGAAGGCCAGCTCCGCCGCGGTGAACACCTTGGAGGTTGGGTTCATCGGCGTGTTCAGCAGGATCGCCTTGGTGCGCGGGCCGAAGGCTGCGGCCAGTTCGGCGCGCGGCAGCTCCCAGCGCGGCGGCTGCAGCCGCACGATGCGCGGGATGGCGCCCAGCAGCCGCACGACCGGCAGGTAGGTGTCGTAGAACGGCTCGATCAGCACGACCTCGTCGCCGGGGTTGAGCAGCGCCATCAGGCTGGCGGTGATCGCCTCCGTGGCGCCGGAGGTGACGACCACCTCGGTCGCCGGGTCGGCGGCGATGCCGTAAAACCGGGCGTTGGCGGCGGCCACCGCCTGGCGCAGCTCCGGCACGCCGGTGAGCGGGGGATACTGGTTGCGCCCGTCCCGCAGCGCGTCGGCCGCCGCCTGGATCACGTCGTCTGGACCGTCCCCGTCCGGGAAGCCCTGGCCGAGGTTGATGGCGCCGTGCTGGGCGGCCAGGGCCGACATGACGGTGAACACGGTCGTGCCGAGTCCAGACAGCAATGCGTTGGCAGGCTTCACACCCGGCTCTCCCGTTCGACCGAGCCAGTTATGGCCCCGCCGTCACGCCCAAACAATCGCGGCGGCGGATTGCCCCATGGCACGGCGCATGCAACGTTCCCGCGGCGGCGGGGAGCGGGACGTGAAAAAGATCGAAGCGATCATCAAGCCGTTCAAGCTGGACGAGGTGAAGGATGCGCTGCACGAGGTGGGGCTGCAAGGCATCACGGTCGTGGAAGCCAAGGGCTTCGGCCGGCAGAAGGGCCACACGGAGCTGTATCGCGGCGCGGAGTACGTGGTGGACTTCCTGCCCAAGGTGAAGATCGAGCTGGTCTGCCAGGACAGCCTGGTGGAGCGCGCCGTCGAAGCCATCGTGACAGCGGCGCGAACAGGCCGTATCGGAGACGGCAAGATCTTCGTCACCAACGTGGAAGAGGCGATCCGCATTCGCACGGGCGAGCGCGGCGACGAAGCGATCTAGTGGCCTGATGCTGGTGCGCCCGTCGGCGCGCCGGCTGAATCAGCCCACCAGCGAGGCGGGCGCAATGGGCGGCCGCGCTCAAGGAGAGTAGAGGCTTATGGCGAAAAAGGCAGTGCCGGCAGTGCAGAGCGAGGCCTCGAAGGTCCTTGAGATGATCCGGGAGCACTCGGTCGAGTACGTGGACCTGCGCTTCACCGACCCGCGCGGCAAGTGGCACCACACGGCGCAGCACATCTCCACCGTCGATGAGGACAGCTTCACCGACGGCTTCATGTTCGACGGCTCCTCCATCGCCGGCTGGAAGGCGATCAACGAGAGC
>CAXTJU010000176.1:0-4823 GCA_964244655.1 uncultured Acetobacteraceae bacterium
CCGGTAGCAAACCACCTGAGGCAACGACGTGGGCTGGTAGCAATCAACGTGAGGCAACGCGGCCAGGGACGACACTGAGAACCCATCCACCTCCGCTACTGTGATGCCCCGGCTGGCGCCGGTGCGGGTGTCGCCTTGAGCAGCCCCGAGCGGGGCTTCTGACGCAGCCGGTAGCTGTAGCGGCGCGCAATGATGTACGCCCCGACGCGCAATCAAGGGCGGTTTTCGGCGCAGACTGGTTGAGACGGGGGCAGGCATCCGACGCAGGCTATTGGAGAATGGGCGCACAGTGCTTGAGACGGACGCGAGATCATGCGGGCCGGCGTACGGTAGGTGAGACGGATGGAGCTGGCAAAGCAGCCAGACGGCACCGTCTATGAAACGGCACGAGCAGCCCGAGTTCACATTGCAGCCAAGTGGTTGCCGTAGCTCGACAAGGAAAGATGCGGCGCAGCCTGCAAGCTGGCGGTCATTTCCACAACGGGTTTCCGTGCGGCATTTGGCCGCAGGCAGCCTGCCAGGCGCGACCGCAAGGAAACCGCTCGTTTTCCTGGCGGTCAGGACAGTGCAAACCGGATCGCGACTTCAATCTGCTCGGCGAAGCGGGTGCTGATGTCCGGGACGTCCAGCCCGATGGCAGCCTCCAGGTAGGCGTCGCCTAGCGCCAAGTTGACGAAGCCCGACGCAAGCTGGGTGAGGTCCTGCCCCGGTTAGCCGGACGCGGCGAGCAGTGAGACCACCCTGGCCCTCAGCACGGCCAAACCCGACTGCTCAAACAGTCGCGCCAAGGCGGGATGCCGCCAGCCGTCGGCCACGATGAGGCGGTACATCGCCAGTGCCTCCGGCTGGGTTAGCGCGGCCGTGAACGCCAGCGCCTCAGCGCGGAGGCGCTCACCCGCAGGCCGTTCCGCGTCTTCCAAGGGAGCCTGCTCGGCCACAGCCCGCATGTGCCGGCACATGGCCGCGAGCAGGGCCTCGAACAGCTCCTCCTTGGACCGGAAGTGGCGATAGACGGTCATCTTGGAGATGCCGCTTTCGGCGGCCACGCGCTCCAGGCTTGCTCCCGCCCAGCCCTCGCGGAGGAAGATCGGGCGGGCCGCCTCCAGGATGGCCTTCCGCTTCTCCGCAATCCGCTGCCCATTCTCTGCCACGTGAGAGCTTCATGAAGTCGCTTCGCCTTGCAAAATCCGCTATCGATGCAGCTGGTCGAAGTGCAGCTGACCACGCAGCCAGTAAGAGGCTCCGAGGAGCGCTGGGACGAGCCCGGCCAGCAACCCGGATACCAGCAATCAGAACCGTCGGAGAACCCGACGGTGCAGGAGTACGACGCCCGGTGATGCCATGTGTGCCGGTGTAAGCACCCATCGTTCGGGTTCGGGCCGCCCGCTAACGGGATCGCTACTCCACGCCTATCCACAGCCGGTCGGGCGGCCGCGTTGTGTCAGAGCGCAGCTTGCATAATCAACTGCTCTTATCGAGATGTAGGAGGCGCCTTGCGTTCGCGGTGGCGACTTTCACCAGTGTGGCGTCGGGCAGGTCCACCCCGTCAAACCAATTGCCCGCTTCCTTGCTGGACTCGTAAGGATAGTCGATCGAGAACAGAACCCGGTCCTCGCCCATCTCCTCCAGCGCGCAACGGAGCGGCGGCGTCGAGAACAGCCCCGCGGTGGTGATCGAGACGTTGTCCCGTAGATAGGCAGACGGCAGCTTCTTCAGACCCAAGCCAAAGCTCTCGATCTTGTAGCGGCTGTCCAACCGCCAGAGCAGATACGGTAGCGCCTCACCGCCGTGTCCAAGGATTATTTGCACACCGGGATAGCGGTCGAACAGGCCGGAGAACACCATCCTGAGGACGTGCGTCGCTGTTTCCGGCAACCAGCCCCACAACGCTCCAGTGAGCTCGGGATGATCCTGGTAATTCTGCGGAAACTGGAAGGCGTTCGTGGGATGCAGGTAGATCGGCCTTCCAACCTCCTGGACCCGCTCCCAGAAAACGGCATAGCGATCTTCATCGAGATAGTGCCCGTGCGTGTGGCCATTGATCAGCGCGCCGTGGAAGCCCAGTTGGCGGACGGCACGTTCAAACTCATCTGCTGCGTCTTTTGGTGACTGCGTGGGCAAGGTGGCAAATCCACCAAAGCGGTCGGGATGTCGCCCAATCTGGCGTGCGAGATAGTCGTTGATTGTCCGCGCATCTGCCGCCGCCTTAACCCTGTCCCTGGCAGCCTCGACGCCGGGTGCAGTGTGACTCAAAATTGATTTCGTCAAACCGGCTTGGTCCATGGCTTCCAGCCGTAGGTCATCGAAGTCCGCCAGCCGTCGCACGATATCGTCCGAGATGGATTTGTCGGAGATGAAATCCCCTGACGACGAATATTCCTTGAACTGAGGAACACTGAAGTGCTCCTCGAGCGCGATCTTATCCATTCATTTTTCCTTCCGCATTTCGCGGCCATTTGTCCGTCAGAGGTCAGCCGTCAGCGTCGGGTCAGCGCCTCCCAGTTCCCATGAGCCACCCTGGCTTTGTCCTCCGGCGCCAACTCCGCCCTCTCCAAGAAGAGGCGTGCCCCACCGTCCGGGGCAAACCTGTAGGGGTAGTCCGACGAGAACATGATGCGCTCGACACCCATGACCTCAAGCGTCCACCTAAGATAGCGGTCGCTGAACATGCCGCTGGGCGTGACATAAAGGTTCTGCCGAACATACTCCGCCACTGGCCGTTGCAGCTTGGCGGCCTTTTCCATGCCAGCAATGCGTTCGAGATAGAACAGCACCACCTCGCCCCAGTGCCCGGTGATGATTTGGAGATCGGGAAAACGGTCGAACACGCCGGCCAGCATGAGGCGTATGATCTGCACGCCGGTTTCGTAGTGCCAGCCAATGCCACTGTTGGCGAAGATGACATCGAGTTGGTCATTGAAGCCGGAGTAGTAGGCTTGGCGCACGGCCAGCGGCGGCGTTTGCGGATGGATGTAGATAGGCACGCGGAGGGCGGCCGCGGCCTCGAAAATGGGCAGCATGTCCGGGTGATCCAGGTTGCGTTCGCGGGTGCGTCCGAACACGAAACCACCCTTGAGCCCGAGCGTCTGCACGCCCCGCTCGAGTTCACGTGCGGCTTGAACTGGATCCGGCGTAGGCAGAACGGCAAAGCCGTCGAAACGGTCGGGCCGGCGCTTGATGGTCTCGACGGTGAGGTCATTCAGATCGCGGGCGAGCGACACCGCCTCGGCCGGCTCAGCGCCCTGCACGCCCGGGCCAGGTGACAGCACCTGCACGTCAACCCCGGTCTCGTCCATGTTGCGGATTCTTGTCTCGCCGAGTTCTTGGACTCGCTCCTCGACCTCGGCAGAGCTCATCTTTTGGCTGCTGTCCTCGTACGCTGCTGGCGCACGCCCCTCTGCGCGGATCAGGGAGGGCGTGACGAAGTGCTCTTCAAGTGCGATGATTTTCATGCAGGCCTTCCAGTCAAGCCGGGCATTGGGTGCCCTCACCAGTCCAACGCCAGCCAGTGCCATAGTTCCGGATCAGGCATTTGGAGTCGGAGGCAGCGGGAGCGGGCACTGGCTGACCTGACCCGGGTTCCTGCCGGCGTCCTGTGCGAGCGGTGCGCGCCGAACCCGCCGTACTGTGTTTGGTGAACCGGACGGTTAGCCTGTTGAGCGACAGGTCCAGCCCAGCCCTACTGCTACGGTCTAGACTTGGTCAGGTGTGCGACCGATCCGGCCGCTCGTCCAATCTCACCAGGTCGTTGAGCATCCGGGGTTGGCCGGGCTGGAAGCAAACTCAACTCGCTCAAACGTGCTGTTCGAGCGAGCGCGAGCGCATGATCTCAGTAACCTGAGCCCGATGCTCCGTTCCCCACTCGCAAAGCGGCACCAAGGCCCGCACAAGCGTCATGCCAAACGGCGTCATGGCATAATCCACCATCGGTAGTATTCGCTGGTAGTCACGTCGGGTGACCACGCCCGCCGCGGCCAGCTCGCGTAACTACTGGATCAGCACTTTCTCGCTGATGCCTACGACCAACCGCTTGAGGTCGCCAAATCGCTTGGAACCCGAGCTGAGGTGGTACAGGATTGTTGATGTGCGTTGAGATCTGACCCGGAGAGGGTCTGAGTTTTCGCTGAGATTTGACCCGTGTCTGTTCACGTCCCTAGCCGAGTGGTTGGGGTTATCGGAGTGATCGACATGGAGTTGTTGAGTGTGATCCGTCGGTGGCGTCACCGGGATCAGATATCGATCCGCGAGATTGAGAGGCGGAGTGTGCTCCGCTTGCATTCCGCCATGAACCTCGGACGACGATGACATAAGCCCCTCTCTCGTTGATCGCGGAGCACTGTGCCGGGCCATCGTGCGAACGGGAGGAAGAAATGGGAGAGAAATCGCTGTCACTGTCGCGTCGGACGCCGCAAGGGTCCGGCGCGCGACACCCGGGGCTCAAGTGCCCCGGGATGGGTCCTGCGCGCCCGGCCCGGCTTCGCCGGCTGCGCCCTTGCCCTGTCCGCCCCGCAGTGCCCGCCGGGATGGGTCTTCGAGGAGAAGCCTCACAGGGGAGAGCAGGGCATGCGAAGGATCAAGACAGGTGCTGGGCTGGCAGTGGGAAGCGTCCTGCTGGCGCTGGCGATGCTGGGGCTGCTGATGGTGCCGGGCTTCCTCTCTGACCGGGACAGCACGGTTGCACGGCCTGGCAGCCAGGAGGCACACCGATGAGCGGGGAGACGACAGCCGCTAGGTGTTTGGTCCCGGAGTGTGGTGACGCTACCCTGATGCGAGACGCGGAGGAAGCGCTATGGCAGGCAGTCTTCACGGTTCAGCCCGAACGA
>CAXTJU010000177.1:0-4809 GCA_964244655.1 uncultured Acetobacteraceae bacterium
TCCACCCGCAGGGGCGCACTCCACTAAGAGGGTCAATTTTCCACGCTGTTCCACAGCTGGTCGGTGTAGCGGTTGGTGACCAGCTTGCCCTCGACGAACACCTTGGCGCCCTTGGCCAGGTATTTCTCGGCGATCTTGCCCAGGCCCTCGTTCCAGATCACCACCCGGTGCCACTCGGTGCGTTCCCGGCGCTCGCCGCTCATGGCGTCGTTCCAGCTCTCGGCGGTGGCGATGCTCAGCGTCACGACCGGCTTGCCGCTTTGCGTGCTGCGCACCTCCGGGTCGCGGCCGAGGTTGCCGATCAGCTGCGCCTTGTTCAGGTATCCCGACATCGTCCTGTTCCTTCATTCCATCCTCTCGGGAAGCCCGCCGGCTCCGTGCCGGCGTCGTTCCCTCGGGTGCGGTCTGAGGAAACCGGGATCGGGACCGCCCGCCCCCCGAGCGCCGCGGCTGGGTGCGGGAGCGTAGCGACACGGCAGCGGGGCGAGCCGGAGGCGCTTTGCGCTTGCGAAGCGGGGATGGCGGACAGCGGGACCGGCCCGGTTTAGACCGCGCATCAACCCGAGGGGACAGGCGCCGGCACGGGGCGGTGCGTGCTGCCACACACCTCCCCCATTCACCAATCCCATCCCTCAAAGGTCGAAGTGGTGGCCGTGCTCGCGTGAAGTGGAGAATGTTCAACGAAACGGGTTGTTTGTTTAGCCCGCGCGTGATTCTGTCGATGTCACAATCAGAAGGAGCACCCGAGCATGGCTCGCAAGGAAACCCCGTCGATCGGCAAACCAGCCTCCAAGACGGCTTCGCTCCGGACGGCACCGAAAACGACGCCCCAGGTGAAGCCTGCGGCAATGCCGGTCGTGAAAACGACAGCCGTCAAAGCTGCCAAGACGCCGGTGCGTAATGGTGCGAAAGCTGCCCCAGCAAAGGCCAAGGTTGCGCTAACAGCGGTCAAACAAGTCACGGTCACTCTGAAGCACTTGGCAGCAGGTCTTTCCGAGAGCCAGGGCATGGCCAAGCGTGACGCCGAGGTGTTCGCGACCGTGCTGATCGACAACCTGGTGGGGCAGGTCAAGGACGGCGCCAAGGTGAGGATCGCCGGGCTAGGCGTCATCGAGCTTAAGGATCGGCCCGCCCGCACGGCGCGCAACCCTGCCACCGGTGAGCCGGTTCAGGTCGAGGCAAGTCGTAAGATCGTGTTTCGCCCGGCGAAGGATCTGAAGGAAGCTATCGCCTAGCCCGGTTTGATGTCGGCGTAGCTGCATCGGGGCACTTCGACCCTCATTTCTCTCAGGGCGTCGATCGCGGCATCGTCCATAGCCGCGACGGCGTTGCCGTCTCGTTCAGAGGCCGTCTCTGATCGGTGCCAGAATGACCGGGTTTGGTGGAGGGCGTGTGGAAAGTCCCACTATGATCCGGTCGCATGCGTCCAGTATGGGAGGTTGTGGTCTGGCCGCGGCCTGAGCGTCTATGTTCCCTCGGGTGAAAGCATCCTCCACTGCCGATGAAGACGCTCTGTCCTTTGCTTGGGGACGACAGTTCCAACGGGTGATGGCCGTCCAACGGCGGTCCAACACGATCATCGAGTTGGAGGAGCAGAATGCTGACCGGCCAATGCGACGGTTCCTTCGGCTTGCGCGCTTTCCGGGCTGGTCTGAAGTGGAAATTGCCTGGGAGCTGTCTCTGCTTAGGTCGGTGCCAGCCGGGCTGAGCACAGGCCTAGCCCGGCCCTTGCCGGGAGCAGACGGACAATACCTCCGGCAGCAAGATTGGAGCGGTGAGAGGCGATACGCCTGCTTGTTTGAAGCGGCTCCCGGCCGCGACCTCAAAGAGAGTGAGGACGACCTTTCGAGGTTCGGCCGGGCACTGGCGAAACTGCAGGCGGCAATGTCCGGGTTCAAGGAGCCGGCACCGCCGGGACGGTGCATCGACGTCGCTGAAATCTGCCGCACTACGAGCCAGTGGCTGGTGCCGCATGGCGCCGCGGCTGCCGCCCTTGCCGCCGATATCCGGACAACGGCTCCCATGCTGGAGGAGGCGTTTGCGCGCTCCTATCTGCCGAGCGATCCGTGTCACGGCGACGCCCACATACAGAACGCCAAGCTGGACGGCGAGCGGATCACGTTTTTCGACTTCGACGAGTGCGTTATCGGGCCACTCGCCCTCGATCTCGTGGCCATGGCAGCCTGGTTGGAGCCGGAGCCGAACGGTAAGGAGCTATGGAGATCCCTGGTTCAGGGTTACACCGAGCACCGGCCGCTGACGCCCGATGAGTTGGCATCGCTGCCCATGCTGGCGCTGCTTTCTGAGTTGCGGAACACCCACAACCTGGCGCGATTTTGCACCATGGCAGAAGACCTGTGGGCGGAGATGCGCGCGCGGGTTGGGAGAAGGATCAGCGACTTCTGCAGGGTGCGCGAACCCCCCGACGCGCCTCAGCAGCTTCCATAAGCGGTACCCAGCCCGTCAAGGCTCTGGCATTGTCGCTCGTGCGGCTGACTACAGGCAGGGATGAACGTGACAGGTTACATTGAGAGTTGGAACCGGAACCAGAGTTTCCTGCTGCCCGAAAGCGTGGACGACTACGTGGGCGAGGACAATCCGGTCCACGTGGTCGATGCGTTCGTGGACGAGCTGGACCTTGCCGAGCTGGGCTTTGGTCGAGCCACGCCCGCCGACACCGGCCGACCCGGCTATCATCCGGCCACGCTCCTCAAGCTCTACCTTTACGGCTACCTGAACCGCGTGCCGTCCAGCCGGCGCCTGGAGCGCGAGGCACAGCGCAACCTCGAGGTGCTGTGGCTGACCGGACGGCTGGCACCGGACTTCAAGACCATCGCCGATTTCCGCCGGGACAATGGCCCGGCCATCAAGGCGACCTGCCGCCAGTTCGTCCTGCTGTGCCGCAAGCTCGCCCTGTTCTCTGACAGCATGGTCGCGATCGACGGTAGCAAGTTCAAGGCGGTGAACGCGCGCGACAAGACCTACAACCAGTCCGTCATCCAGCGGCGCATGGAGCAGGTCGAGGCCAGCGTTGCCCGCTACCTGGCCGCCCTCGACACCGCTGATCGGCACGACCCCGGCGTGCCCACGGCCAAGGTCCAGCGCCTGCGGGAGAAGCTGGACCGGCTGCGCGAGCAGATGCGGCACCTGCGCGAGATGGAGAAGGTGGTCGCGGCCTCGCCGGATGGGCAGGTCTCGCTGACCGATCCAGATGCCCGGGCCATGACCACCTCAGGCCGCGGTAGCACCGTGGTTGGCTACAACGTCCAGGCGACCGTGGACACCACGCACCACCTGATCGTGGCACACGAGGTCACCAACGCCACCAGCGACCGCGCCCAGCTCGTGCCCATGGGCCGGCAGGCCCAGGAGGCGACGGGCCGGACAGCGCTGACCGTGCTGGCCGACCGCGGCTACTTCGCTGGCCGCCAGATCGTTGCCTGCGAGGAGGCCGGCATGGTGACCTACGTGCCCAAGCCATACACCTCGGGCGCCAAGGCGGATGGCCGGTTCGGCAAGCAGGATTTCGTCTATGTGCCGGAGCAGGACGCCTACCGGTGCCCGGCCGGGCAGACCATGAAGTGGTGGTTCAACCGCGTCGACGAGAACGGGATGACGTTGCGGCACTACTGGACCACCAAGTGCCCTGAATGTCCGATCAAGGCCCAGTGCACGCCGGCCAAGATGCGCCGGGTCACGCGCTGGGAGCATGAGGGCGTGCTGGACGCGATGCAGAAGCGGCTGGACCAGGTGCCGCAGGCCATGATCCTGCGGCGACAGACGGTCGAGCACCCATTCGGCACCATCAAAGCCTGGATGGGTGCCACGCACTTTCTGACCCGAACGCTCAAACGGGTTGGTACGGAGATGAGCTTGCAGGTCCTGGCCTACAACATGAAGCGGGTGATCGCGATCCTGGGTGTCAGGCCCCTGATGGAAGCCATCCGAGCCTGACAGGGTCGGCTCTGCCCGCCACAATCCATAGCGAGCACGCCCCTACTGTCCACGAACCCGTCGAAAACGAGTTTCCACACGGGCTCGGTGGAAAGCCGCCTGTCTGCTTCGTAGATGAAGATGCGAAAAGCGGACGTTGCCGTTCGGACGTCATTGAATAAGATTGCCCTGCGCGGATACGTCACGATCTAGCGACTGGTTCCATCGAAGCCCAACATGCTATCTGTGGATAATGACCCTTGTCGAAATAAGACCTGTCGTCCGGTCTGATGCAACTGAGTTGATCCGGAACAACGTCGCAAGCCGCGCCTACCATGAGCCTTGGTTACAGGCGTTCACAGATAGCGAAGGCTTCGATGCTTGGTTTTCAGGCATTGTCAGTGGTGCGAATATTGGTCTCATCGCGCGTGAAGTAAGCTCTGGAGGCGTCGTCGGATTAATCAACTTGAACGAAATTTCGCTCAAGAACTTTCAGAGCGCCTACCTTGGCTATTATGGGATGGTGGATCTTGCTGGACGCGGTTTGATGAAGGAGGCCATCCGCAAAGTAGCTCGCTATGCTTTTACCGAGATCGGTCTTCATCGCCTGGAAGCGAGCATTCAGCCAGCAAATATTCGCTCAATTGAACTTATCAAACGGATCGGCTTTCGTAGGGAAGGCTTCTCACCAAGGTACCTCAGAATCAATGGTGTTTGGTGCGATCACGAGCACTGGGCTCTATTATCTGATGAGCCTATACTTTAAGGGATGGAAAGCTCATTTGTGTTGAGTTGCATTGAGATCTGACCCGGAGAGGGTTTGAGTTTTCGCTGAGAAATGACCCGTGTCTGTTTCACCTCCCCTGGCGCAATTGC
>CAXTJU010000178.1:0-4748 GCA_964244655.1 uncultured Acetobacteraceae bacterium
CAGGCCAGCGGCCCGCGCGCTGTTCTTCGGCGCCGACGACGCGCCGCTGCCCGCCGGCGCGCCCCTGGCCAACCCGGCGCTGGCGCAAACCCTGCGCGCCGTCGCGGCCGGCGGCGCGGCGGCGCTCATGCATGGCCCCGTGGCAGCCGACATCGCCCTCGCCGTGCGGGGGGACCCGGAGCCGGGCCTGATGACCACGGACGATCTGGCCGCCTACGCCGCCCGCCGCAGCCCGCCTGCCTGCGCGCCCTACCGCGGCCGCACCGTCTGCGCGGCAGCGCCGCCCGCCGCCGGGTTCCAGGTGCTGGAAAGCCTCGGCCTGCTCGAACTTTCCGACCTGGCGGCGCTGCCCCCGGACGGCGTGGCGGCGGCGCGGCTGCTGATCGCGGCCGAGCAGGTCGCCTGGGCGGACCGGGCGCAGCACCTCGCCGACCCGGCCTTCGTCCCAGCGCAGTTGGCCAGCCTGCTCGGGCACGACGCCCTGGCCGCACGGGCGCAGGCGCCCGAGCCGGACTACGCGGCCCCCGCTGGACCGACGGAGCACGGCAGCGCCCTGGTCGCCGTGGTGGACGCGAAGGGCAACGCGGCCGTGCTGTGCAGCAGCCTCGGCGGCCCGTTCGGCGCCGGCCTGCCGGTGCGCGGCTTCCTGCTCAACGCGGCCCTGGCGGACTTCACGCCCGGCGACGGCGGTCCGCTGCCCGCCAACGGGATGCAGCCCGGCAAGCGCCCCGCCACCTCCCTCACCCCCGCTTTCCTGCTGGACGGCGACGGGCGGCTGCAAGCCATCCTCGGCAGCACCGGTGGCGACCTCATCCCGGACATCCTGGTGCAGGCGGTAGCGGGCCTGGTGGACTGGGGCCTGGACCCGGCGCAAGCCCTCGCCCTGCCGCACGTGGCCGGCGTGGCCGGGGGCGCGGTGGTCGAGACGGCGGCGCAGGCAGCGGCGTTACAGGGATGGGGACCGGTGACGCGGCAGGCCATGCCGTCCATGGCCGCCGCGATCACGCTGCATCCGGCGCTCGCGGCCGCGGCGGACGGGCGGGGCGAGGCCGTCGCCGCCGGTGACTGAACGGGGCAAGCGGCCGTTGCGGCTGGCCCGCCGCCTCGCCGGCTTCCTCGGCGGCCTCGTGCTGCTCGCCGCCGCCGCGGCCGGGGCGGCCCTGTTCCTCTGCCTGCCGCCGGACGCGGAGGCGGCCCGCATCCCGGGGCTGTCCGCCCCCGTCGCCATCACGTTCGACGGCGACGGGGTGCCGCGCATCCGCGCCGCCACGGCCACCGACGGCGCGGCGGCACTGGGTTTCGTCCATGCGCGGGACCGGCTGTTCCAGATGGAGCTGATGCGCCGCGCCGCGTCCGGCCGGGTGTCCGAGATCGCCGGCGCCCGGGCGCTGCCGCTGGACCGCGCCATGCGCGTGCTCGGCCTGCGGGGGCGGGCGGCGGCGGAGCTGGCCGCCCTGCCCGCCCCGGCCCGCGCCATGCTGGACGCCTACGCCGCCGGGGTGAACGCCTACGTCGCAGCACACGGCCGCTGGAGCGCCGTGCAGTTCGCCGTGCTCGGCCGGCCGGAGCCGTGGACCCCCGTGGACAGCCTGCTGTGGGGCAAGACCATGGGCCTGTACCTATCCGGCAACTGGCGCGCCGAGCTGGCCCGCGAGCAGCTCGCCGCCGTGCCGCGCTCCCTGCTCGACCAGCTCTGGCCGCCGCAGGACGGCACGCCGGGCCCCAGCGCCGCCGCGGCGCAGCCCCGCCTCGCCCGCCTGGCGGAGGCGCTGCTGGGCGCCGTGCCGCGCTTCCCGGACCCGTTCACCCTGCCGGAGCAGGCGTCCAACGAGTGGGCGGTGGACGGCGCGCACAGCGCCACCGGCAAGCCGCTGCTCGCCGGGGACCCGCACCTCGGCTACAGCGCGCCCGGCATCTGGCACCTCGCCCGGGTCGATACGCCGGAGGGCACGCTGGCCGGCGCGTTCGCCCCCGGGGTGCCGTTCCTGGTGATCGGGCACAACGGCCGCATCGCCTGGACCTTCACCACCGCCGGCGCCGACACCCAGGACCTGTTCATCGAGACCGTGCTGCCCGACGGGCGCTACCTCACCCCGGACGGCCCCGCCGCCTTCGTCACCCGCACGGAGCGCATCGCCGTCCGCGGCGGCCCGGCGGAAACCCTGACGGTGCGCGAGACCCGGCACGGCCCCGTGGTGAGCGACCTCGCCGGCGCGGCCGCCCCGCCCGGCACGGCGCTGGCCGCCGAGATGGCCAACCTCGCCCCCGGCGACGGCGCGGCGGCCGGGCTGCTGGCGCTGAACCGCGCCGGCAGCGTGGCGGCAGCCGGTGCGGCGGCGGCAGCCATCACCTCGCCGGTGCAGAACCTGCTGGCGGCGGATGCGGACGGCATCGGCCAGTTTACCACGGGGCGGGTGCCGGTGCGCCGCGCCGGCCGGGGCGACTGGCCGCAGCCCGGCGCGGACGGGGCGCATGACTGGACCGGCTGGGCCAGCGGCGACGCCCTGCCGCACCAGCTCAACCCGGCGAGCGGCCACCTGCTGAACGCCAACGAGCGCGCCGCCCCACCCGGTTTCCCCGTGTTCATGGGGGCCGACTGGTTCGGCGACTGGCGCGCCCGCCGCATCCGCCAGCTGCTCGGCACAGGACGCTTGTCCCTGGCCGATTTCGCGGCGATGCAGCTGGACGTGACCGACAGCTTCGCCCAGCAGGTGCTGCCCGCCCTGCTGGCGCGGCCTTTGCAGCCCGGGCTGCCAGGCCAGGCCGCCGCCCTGCTGCGCGGCTGGGACGGCCGGATGGCAATCGACCTGCCGCAGCCGGCGGTGTTCGCCGCCTGGGTGCGCCGCTTCGAGGCGCTGGCGATGCAGCGGCAGCACGTCCCATCCTCGGCGCCGCACGCCTCCGCGGACCTGGTGGCCTGGCTGCTCGGCCCGGCGGGGGCCGGCTGGTGCGGCGGCGAGTGCGGCCCCTTGCTGGACCAGGCGCTGGCCGAGGCGTTGCCCCCCGTCGCCGCCGAGCTTGGCCACGACCCGGCGCGCTGGCGCTGGGGCGAGCTGCACCCGGCGGTGTTCGCCGACCCGGTGCTGCCCCCGCTCGCCAGCCGCATCGCCCAGCCCGGCGACGCCACCACGATCTTCGCCGGCGGCATGGCTCCCGGCAGCTTCGACGCGGTGCACGGCCCCGGCTACCGCGGCGCGTACGACCTGGCCGACCTGGACGCGAGCCGCTTCATCGCAGCCCCCGGGCAGTCCGGCCACCCGCTCAGCCGCCATGCGCGGGACCTGCTGCAGCGGTGGCGGGACGGCGGTTCGGTGGCGCTCGGGCCGGCCGCGGACCGGGTGGACGCGACGATCACGCTGCGGCCATGATTCGAGACGATTGACCGTTGCGGCCTTGGCGTGGACGATGGCGTGGCCAATGACCTACAAGCCCCCGCGCCGGCCGCAATTCTTCTACACCACGGCGCCGCTGCCGTGCCCGTACGTGGCTGGCCGCACCGAGCGCAAGGTGGTGACCGAGATCACCGGGCCGGACAGCGACGCGCTGCACGACCGGCTGTCGCGCGCCGGGTTCCGCCGCAGCCACAACATCGCCTATGCCCCGGTCTGCCCGGCCTGCAACGCCTGCGTGCCGATCCGCATCCCGGTGGCCACGTTCCAGCCGGACCGCACGCTGCGCCGGGTGACGCGCTACAATGCGGAGGTGGCCGGCTTCGAGGTGGCGGCGCGGGCCACGGCGGAGCAGTTCCAGCTGTTCCAGGCCTACCAGGCGGCGCGGCACGGCGGCGGCGACATGGCCACCATGAGCTTCTACGACTACCGCGCCATGGTGGAGGACACCCCGATCGAGACCGCCATCGTCGAGTTCCGCGACGCGGGCGACCGGCTGGTGGGCGCCTGCCTGATGGACCGGCTGGGCGACGGGCTGTCCGCGGTTTACAGCTTCTTCGCGCCCGAGCTGGTGCGCCGCTCGCTCGGCAACTACGCGATCCTCTGGCTGATCGAGCGCGCCAGGGCGTTGGGGCTGCCCTACGTGTACCTGGGCTACTGGGTGCCGGAGAGCGCCAAGATGGCCTACAAGGCGCGCTTCCGCCCGGCCGAGGTGCTGGCCGGCGGCGCGTGGCGGGTGCTGACGGAGATGGACCACGCACCGATGCCGGCGCAGGAAGCGGCCATGGCATCCGACGGCTGAGCGCCGCTCCGCTGCAAAATGATTTTTGTTGAAAGCACCCCATGCAAAGCCCGCTCGAGATCGCCTTCCACGGCCTGCAAAGCTCCCCGGCGCTGGAGGAGGACATCCGCCGCCACGTCGAGAAGCTGGAGCGGCATTGCAAGGCCATGGTGTCATGCCGGGTCACGCTGGAAGCCACGGGCGGCAAGGGCCTGCCGAACCACCATGTCAGCGTCCGCATCCAGCTCGGCCTGCCAGGTCGGACGCTGGACATCTCGCAGGACCCGCACCACGGCAAGGACAAGCGCGCCCACCCCGACGCGCACAGCGCGGTGAGCGATGCGTTCAAGGTGGCCGAGCGGCAGGTGCAGGATTTGAAGACCTGACAGGCTGAGGTGGACTGCCGCCGCTTTCGCGCGGCGGCGTCAGGGCTATCCGGAGTCCCGTTGCTCGGGCGCCTTGTTGATGATCCGCACCAGCTCGGCATCCGACATGCGGGCGTAGTCCGGCTTCGGCGGGGGCGGCCGGCCGGCCCACGCCCGCAGCGGCGCGCGCGGCGGCAGGCTCTCCGGCGGCGT
>CAXTJU010000179.1:0-4581 GCA_964244655.1 uncultured Acetobacteraceae bacterium
GGCCGGCCGGCCGCCCCCGCCGAAGCCGGACTACGCCCGCATGTCGGACGCCGAGCTGGTGCGCATCATCAACAAGGCGCCGCCGCAACACGACAGCGGGTGAGCGGAACGCCGCCGGACCACTGCTTCGAGCCGTCTGACCAGCAGGCCTCTCCTGGCGGGAGAGGTTTGGCATGGGGCCATGCAGCCGGCCGGATCACTCCTGCGCGGCGCCTCCGGCCGCGGCGAACGCCGCCGTGAAGAAATCCCGTCCGCCGGAATTGCCCGATTGCAGCGCCAGAAGCAGCGCCGGGCCGTCTCCCTCGGCGTAGGTCCACGGCACGCCGGGCGCGATCTCGGCGCCGATGCGCAGCCGCCGCACGCCGAGGCGGGACACCACGGCGCCCAAGGTCTCGCCGCCCGCCACCAGCAGGCGGCGCACGCCGCGCTCGACCAGCCCGGCCGCCACCAGCGCCAGCGCGTCCTCCACCAGCGCGCCCGCCGCGTCCCGGCCCAGCCTCGCCTGCAACGCGGCCACCCGGTCGGGCGGGGCGGAGGCTGCGATCACCACGGGCGCGTTCCCCAGCTTGCCCTCCGCCCAGGCCAGCGCCTGCCGGGCCAGGGCGGCGGCGTCCGGCGTGGCGAGCGGGTCCAGCTCCAGCGTCGGCGCCTGGTCCCGCGCCGCGCCCACCTGATACAGCGTGGCGCGCGAGCAGGACCCGGCGAGCACGGCGGCGTGGCCTTCCACCGGCGGCAGCGCCGCCACGTCGCGCGCCGGGTCCAGCAGCCCGGCGGCGCGGAAGTTGGCCGGCAGCCCCATCGCCACGCCCGAGCCGCCGGTGATCAGCGCATGCCCGGCGGCCGCCTCGCCGATCGCCAGCAGGTCCGCCTCGGTGATCGCGTCCACCACCGCGTAGCGCCGGCCCTGCTCCTTCAGCGCGGCCAGGGTGCGGCGGATGGCCGCCGCGCCCTGCGCCACCGTGGCCCACGGCACCAGCCCCACCGTGCCGTCGGTCTGGCGGGACAGCACGCGCACCAGGTTGGCGTCGCGCATCGGCGTCAGCGTGTGGCGCTGCATGCCGCTCTCGCTGAGCAGGGCGGCGCCGACGAACAGATGGCCCTGGAACACGGTGCGGCCGTTGGCGGGGACGGCGGGGCAGGCGAGGGCGAAGCCGCAGCCGAGCGCCGCCACCAGCGCGTCCGCCACCGGGCCGATGTTGCCGGCCTCCGTGCTGTCGAAGGTGGAGGCGTATTTCTGCAACACCTGGCGGCACCCGGCCGCTTGCAGCCAGCGCAGCGCCGCCAGGCTGTCCGCCACCGCCTGGCCGGGCGGGCCGGTGCGGGATTGCAGCGCCACCACGACCGCATCCGCCTCCGGCGAGGGCGCCGCTTCCGCCTCCGGCGGGGGGCCGGCGGGCACGCCGACCAGCTGCACGGTGCGCATGCCCTGGCGCACCAGGGTGGCGGCGAGGTCGGTGGCGCCGATGAGGTCGTCGGCGATGCAGCCTAGCAGCATGGGCAGCCTAGCGGCATGGCGCGGCGATCTCCGCGAAGGCGGCGGCCTGCGCGGCCCAGCTCGGCAGGGCGCGGCCGGCCTGCCACGCGGCCTCCGCCATGTCCGCCCGCAGCGCCCGGTCGAACACCAGCCGGCGCATCGCCTTGGACAGGCTTTCCCAGTCGCCGGGGTGGCAGGTCACGCCCACCTCCGGCGACACCAGCTCCGCCGCCGCGCCCCCGGCGGTGACGGCGACTGGCAGGCCGCGCCGCAGGGCTTCGGCGACGGGGGCGCTGGCGCCCTCCCACTCCGTCGCCAGCGCGAACAGGTCGGCTTGCCGCCACTCGGCTTCCAGCGCCGCCTCGTCCAGCACGCCGGCGAAGCGGACGCGGCCCGCGCAGCCCTCCGCCCCGGCCTGGGCATGGAGCAGGGCGGCGTGCGCCGGGTCGCGCGCCGGGTCGCCGACGATGACCAGGGTCCAGTCGAGGTCGAACAGCCGGGCGAGCGCGTGCAGCAGCACGGCATGGCCCTTGCGCGGCACCAGCGCGCCGATCGACAGGATGGCGCAGTGGGCCGTGCTGGCTGGGGTCCCAGGAGGGGTTCCAGGGGAAGTCCCGGGGCTGCGCGGCGCGTCCGGCACGCCGGGGCGCAGCACGGCGGCGCGCGCCGGGTCAACGCCCTCATTCATCAGCCGGTCCAACACCGGTTGGCTGGTGGCCACCACGAGGCGCAGCAGCTTCAGGCGTTCGCGTTCGGCGGCGCGGATCGCATCGTGCTCCGCCGGGTCGGCCAGCGCGGCCAGGTGGTGCACCAGCCCAACCGCCCCGGCGCAACGCTCCAGGGGCAGGGATGGCAGGCGCGCCCCGTCGATGACGGTGACGGCGCCCGCCGGGTCCTCGCCCTCGGCCCGGATGCGGTGCCCGGCGGCGGCCAGGGCGGCGGTCAGCGCCCGGAGATAGGCGCTGCCGCCCTCGCGCGAGGGGCCGTGGGCCGCCAGGAAACTAAAATCCGCCATGCTCCGGCGATAGCACGGGGCCTGGCGCGCGTCATGCGCGGGCGGACAGCGCCCAGCCCGCGGTCGGCCCGGCGGCGTAGGCCCCCAGCCGCCCGTAGCGCGGCGCCGGGCTGCTGGCGCGGGCGGCCTGCGCCAGCACGCCCAGCACGCGGGACTGCACGGCGATGCCGCGCTCCAGCAATTGCCGGTTCTCTTCCGCCAGCTCACGCAGCCGGAGGGCGGCGGTGCGCAGCGCCGGGTGCGCCGGCCCGCCGGCCCCGGCGGCGGCGGCCAGCGCCTGGTTCAGCGCCGCCGCAGCCGCCTGCTTGTCCGCCAGCAGCGCGCCGGCGGCTGGCAGGTCGAGCGCGCGCAGCACCGCGTTCTCCGCCTCCAGCGTGTCCGACAGCTGCTCCGTCGCGGCGGTGAGTGCTTCGGTCATGGCTCGTTTCCTTGTTGCATCTGGGCTTCCTGCATGTGGATCATCTGTTGGAACACCGGCTGCGCGATCCCCAGGCCCCCGGCGTGGGAGATCTGCTTGGCCAGCGCGTCGATCATCATCGGCTTCCAGGACTGCTCCGCCTCGCCGCCGCCCATGGGTCCGCCGGAGGTGTCCACCGTGTCGAACATGGGCGACAGGAACTGGTTGAGCGCCATCGCCTCGAAGTCCTGCGCGGCGGACCACGCCTTGCGCACGGTGGCCGGGGGCAGGGCGGTGGCGATGGCTGGGACGTCCATCAGCGCACCTGCAAGTCGGCTTGCAGCGCGCCGGCCGCCTTGATGGATTGCAGGATGCTGATCATGTCGCGCGGCCCGACCCCGAGCGAGTTGAGGCTCGCCACCAGGTCGCGCAGGGTGGCGCTGCCGCGGATGATGCCGAGCCGCTTGTCCGACGAGTCGTCCACCTGCACGTTGGTGCGCGGCACCACCGTCGTCGTGCCGTTCGAGAGCGGGCCGGGCTGCGACACCACCGGCGTCTCGGTCACCCGGATGGTCAGGTTGCCCTGCGCGATGGCGACGGTGCTGATCCGCACGTTGGCGCCCATCACGATGGTGCCGCTCGCCTCGTCGATCACCACCACGGCCGGGCTGTCCGGCTCCACGCGGAGGTCCTCGATGCGGCCGAGCGCGTCCACCACGTCCAGCCCGCCCAGGTTCAGCGCCACGGTGCGCGGGTCCCGGGCGGAGGCGATGCCGCCGCCCATCGCCGCGTTCACCGCCACGGCCATGCGCCGGGCGGTGGTGAGGTCCGGGTTGCGCAGGGCGAGCCGCAGCTCCGGCCGGCTGCCGAGCTGGAACGGCAGCTCCTTCTCCACCGTGGCCCCGTTGGCGATCCGCGCGGAGGTCGGCACGTTGCGGGTGACGGAGGCGGCCGCCCCCTTGGCCGAGATGGCGCCGGTGGCCAGCGCGCCTTGCGCCACGCTGTACACCTCGCCGTCCGCGCCCATCAGCGGCGTGACCAGCAGGGTGCCGCCGGTCAGGTCCTTGGCGTCGCCCAGGGCGGAGACGCTCACGTCGATGCGGCTGCCGGTGCGGGAGAAGGCGGGCAGGCTGGCCGTCACCATCACGGCGGCGACGTTCTTGGTTTGCAGCTTGGCTTCCTGGTCCCGCGTGTTGACGCCGAGCCGTTCCAGCATGCCGATCAGCGACTGGCGGGTGAACACCGCGTTGTCCAGCCGGTCCCCGGTGCCGTTCAGCCCCACCACCAGGCCGTATCCCACCAGCTGGTTCTCCCGGATGCCCTCCACGTCGGCGATGTCCTTGATCCGCACCTGCGCGCCGGCGGGGGCGCTCAGCAGCGGCAGCAGCAGCAGGGCGGCGAGCAGCTTGGATCGCACGGGATTGGAGTTCTTTCCGGCTCGTTCAGCTTTCGGCGGCAGTATCGCGCCGCAAGGGTGGGCAAACCGTTAGCGCAAACGGCGTGCCACCCCTGGAATCGCCGGTTGCGGCGGTTTTGCGTGCGCATCGCCCGGCAAGCCTTGCCGGGCTGGGCAAAAGGAGCCGAGCCGATGATGGGCGTGAAAGCCTTGGGCAGCCCGGCGCTGCCCGCCGCCGCGCCGCGCCGCGCCGCCGCCGCCGGGTTCGCGGTGTCCGGCGGGGCCGGGCCGGATGTGGC
>CAXTJU010000180.1:0-4430 GCA_964244655.1 uncultured Acetobacteraceae bacterium
GAGCCGACCTCCGCCGCCGCCCAGCCGCCAGCCGGCCCGCAACCGGCGCCCGGCCCCGCCGGCGCTTCGCCGACGGCTGGGCCGCCCCCCGACCCGGCGCCTGCCACGTCGCCGACGGCAGCGCCGCCAGATGTCATCGCCGCTCCGAAGTGACAGAGTCGCGCAGCCATGGATTGAGCAGGGTCACGCCAGCGCGTTCAAGGTCGGCGGTGTTGCGCCTCGCCACGCCAAGCCCGTTTGCCAGCGCCGTGGCGGCGATCTGGACATCGGGCTGGCCGTGGGCATAGCCCGTCTTCTGCCCGTCCCAGGCGAGCCGGCGCCAGATGAGCAAAACCTCCTCGGTCACGGGAAGGATGCGGTCGCCGAACCAGATGCGCACGCTGTCGCGCAGCCAGGCTTCCAGTTCGGCGCGGAACGCCGGGTCTGCCACGCGGCTGATCCCGAAGCGTATCTCGGATACCGAAACGACGCTCAAGCAGCAGCCGACCGGCGGCACCGCTTCAGCCCAGGACAGCACGTTGGGATGGGCAGGGCTGCCTTCGCAGCTCGGACACGACGTTCGTGTCGACCAACCAGCCGCACGGCGCATCCGCCAGGCTCAAAACTCCCAGGCTCAAAACCCTGGCTGCTCACCAAAGGTCAGCGGCTCGCGAGCACCTTCGGCATTGAACGGTTGGAGCCGCGGGAACGGCCCGGCACCGAACAGCGCCGCCAGGCTCTGCGCGGAGACGGCCGGGGCGAGCCGGGCATAGTCTGCGGATGACAACACGACCACGGCATCCTGGCCACCCACGATCACGCGTTGCAGGCCACGCTCGCGCGCCCGCCGCACCAGGTCGCTGAAATGCGCCTTGGCGTCTTCAAGCTTACAAACGGGCGACGCGCTTGCAGGGGCGACATGGCTGGCATCGGCCACGGTTGCGCCTCTTCGGCCTGACCAGGCTGGTCGGCTAATCCTGTTCAAGCCGCATTGCACTTGCCGTCAAAACGCCTGAGCCTGCCGCGGCGTTGCGGGGATGTCGTCAGGTGAAGGACGCCTGGGTCAGCCCGGTCACGTGGCCGAGGCTGATCGTCGTGTTGTCCGAGAGGCGCAGGATTTCGCTGCCTTGGTAGACCGTGGCGCTGCTGAGGGCGCTGGCCGCTTGGTTGGCTGAGTAGCCTGAGAGATGGATGCGGTCGTTGGCGAGGCTGAAGTCGGCGATGTAGGTGCTGCCGCCCGCCGACCCGTTGGCGAAGTTGAACACGTCGCCGCCCTGGCCGCTGACGATGTCGTTGTTGCCGCTGCCGATGTTGAAGGTGTTCTGCCCGGCGCCGCCAACCGCGAACACGTTGGCGCTGTTGAAGTTGAAGATGTCGGTGCCCTGGCTGTATTGGCCGAGCATCGTCTCGTTGCCGCTCCAGCCGTCCATCGTCGTGGTCGATCCGCCTGACGCCACCAGCACGTCTCCCGCGCCGCCGGCGTAGAGGGTGGTCGGCCCGGTGCCGGCGACCAACAGGTTATCGCCGTCCGTGCCGCCGGAGAAGCCGCCGGAGCCGAAGCCGCCCTGCACCTGCACGGAGCCGGTTCCGGTGTGCAGCGTCAGGGCTGCGCCTGGCGTCAGGGAGACGAACAGGTTGGCGTCGCCGCCGTGTATCACGCTCTCGGCGGACAGGGCGATGGTGTCCGTGCCGGCACCGACGTAGACCTGATCGTTGCCCTCGCTGTCGAGGGTGTTGTCGCCGGTCACGAGATAGACCGTGTTGGAACCCGTCCCGGTGGCGATCAGGTCGTTGCCGTTGCCGACCGTGACGGTGTCGGCGCCGCTGCCGGCCGCGATGACCGACTGGCCGGTTCCGCTGGCCGAGAGGACGTGGCCGGTCGTGTCGATGGTGCTGTAGATCGCCTGGTCGCCGCTGCTGTCCAGCGCGGCGGAGAACACGCCGGTGCCCGGGCCGGTGATCGTGTCCACGGCGGCGATGTCTTGGTGCGCCAAGGTTGCGATGGCCTGCGCGGCGGGGATCGCGCTGGAGATCGTGATGCCGGTGCTGCCGTTGAAGCCGCCGCCTGGTGGCGGTGTCGGGGCTGCGCTGGCCGCGTTGAGGCTGACGGTTGTTCCATGCGTTCCAACCCCAAAGGTGGAAAACGCGCCGTCATCACTCAGCGAGAAGCTGTCGCCTGCGTAGGTCCCAGCGAGTTGCACGGTCGTTGCGACGCCACCCTCGTCGATCGTGAGCACATCGGTCGCGCTGTTCAGGCTCGCTGATCCATCCGCTGCATAGGCGATGGCCGCAAAATCAATCTCGGACCCCGGCAGCAAGATTGGGTTCGTGACAGTGTACCCAGGCGATACTATAAGCTCAGTGCCTTTTCCTAGTGTCGGAGTGTTTACTGTTCCCTCGTCACTAATGTTTGTTACTGGAAGCAAAACTGGGTTAGAGTAGGAATTGAACACGGGTGAGGTCGCTACACCCCCGGCGCTCACGTCAAGAGAACTGTCCATGTTGACGATTGCGCCGATGTCGCTGCCGCCGTCTACGTCATCGGAACCGCCGTCACTGATGACTGTGCTTGTTGCAACGCCTCCTGACCTCACTAGCTGGTAGCTGCCTGTCCCGCTGATTACGGTGTTTGCCGCATTGCCTTGCAGCATTATTTGCAGGTAGCCAGCTTCAACTGTCGTTCCGGTCGCGACGCCCCCGGCATCGATTTGCAAGGACCCGCCATCGACCGTGACGCCCACCGCGCTTCCGCCGGACGTGACCTCCACCGTTCCAGCGGTGATGGTCGTTCCGCTCAGCGTTTGGCCCGCACCGATGATGGTGGTTCCCATGATCGTCCTCCGTGGTTGAAACGCCCTTGCCCATCGGCAGTCGCCAAGTTCGCTTCTGGTCGAAGAAAGCTAACAAGATGCGCCAAGCCGGACGCAGTGATCTCATATTTGATCCAAAAGTCAATATAGTCGCTTCCTGATCGATTTTGATGCGGCTGAAGGGTTCCATCCAGAGGAACTGAAGCCAAGACGGCCGGTCTGGCGGTCGCCTGCTCCCGCTCAAACCTCCTCCACCCGCTCCACCCCCGGCACCAACTTCAGCGCCTGCGCCAGCCGCGGCGTCACGTTGAAGCCGCCGGGCAGCTCGATCTCCACGTCCTGCATGGCGCCCACCTTGGGCACCAGCACCACGCGGCCCCTGCCCTTGCTCTCCCGCTCCAGGATGGCGCGGATGTGCGGCACCGCGGCCGTGGCGTCCAGCCAGATGCGCATCCCCGCCCCCGCCTCCACCCCGGCCTGCTCCAAGGAGACGGCGCTGGCCGCGGTGATGCGCAGGCCCTCGCCGTCCTGCTTCAGGTCGGCCGTCACCAGGATCGGCGCGCCCTCGCGCAGCAAGTCGCCGCAGGCGGCCAGCGCCTCGGAGAAGAAGGTCACCTCGTAGCTGCCGGCGGCGTCGGACAGGCGGACCCAGGCCATCTTGCTGCCGGTGCGCGTAGGCCGTTCCTTGCGCGCCACCACGCAGCCGGCCAGCTTCACCCGGGTCGCGCCCGAGGCCGCCAGCTGCTCCAGCCGGGCGGAGCCGACCGCGCCCAGCCGGGTCAGCAGCACCGCATAGGTGTCCAGCGGGTGCGCGGTGAGGTGGAAGCCGATCGCCTCCGCCTCGAACGCCAGGCGCTCCAGCGGCGGCCAGTCCGGCGTCGCCGGCAAGCGGATCGGCGGGGGCGCCGCGCCGCCAAACAGGCCGATCTGGCCGCTCTCCTTCTGCTCCGCATCCGCCTGCGCCCGGCGCAGCAGCGGCTCGGCGCCGGCGAACGCCTGGGCGCGGTTGGGGGCGATGCCATCCAGCGCCCCGGCGCGGGCCAGGTTCTCGATCTGCATCTTGCTCAGCTGGCGCGGGTCGATGCGCGAAGCGAGGTCGGTCACGTCGCGGAACGGGCGGTCGCCGCGGGCGGCCACGAGGGACTGCATCGCCGCCAGGCCGACCTTCTTCACCGCCGCCAGGGCGTAGCGGATCGCGGGGCGGCCCTTGTCGTCCAGGTCCGGCTTGAAGTCGGCGTCCGAGCGGTTGATGTCGGGGGGCAGCACGCGCACGCCGAGCCGCTCGGCCTCCTGGCGCAGCGCGGCCAGCTTGTCGGTGTTGCCCATGGCCAGCGACATGGAGGCTGCGAGGAACTCGACCGGGTGGTTCTGCTTCATCCACGCCGTCTGGTAGGCGACCAGGGCGTAGGCGGCGGCGTGGGACTTGTTGAACCCGTAATCGGCGAACTTCGCCATCAGGTCGAACACCTCGGCCGCCTTGGCCTGCGGGATGCCGCGGCCCACCGCGCCGTCCACGAAGGTCTTGCGCTGGGCGTCCATCTCGGCGCGGATCTTCTTGCCCATCGCCCGGCGCAGCAGGTCCGCCCCGCCCAGGCTGTAGCCGCCCATGGTCTGGGCGATCTGCATCACCTGCTCCTGGTA
>CAXTJU010000181.1:0-4400 GCA_964244655.1 uncultured Acetobacteraceae bacterium
CCTGGCGGGCAGCCCGCCGGCACGGGCGCCGTGCAGCTCACCGGCTACGCCGACGCGCTGGACCGGCTGGCGCGGTCCGGGGCGCTCAGCGGCGGCACGGCCCGGGTGGCCGCGACCCTGCTCGGCCTGCTGGCGCGGCCTGGCCCGGACGGCGTGCCGACGGCCCAGCTGCCGCTCGCCCTGCGCGGCCAGGTCCTGTCGGCGGCCGAGGTGCCGGTCGCCAGGCTGCCCCGGCTGGAGTGGCCCTGAGCGCCCCGGCGAGGATGGTTGGCGTGAGTTGATTTCCTGGGATCGCAGCATTACCTGTGGTTTCAGAAATTACTGAAATGAATGTCAGGTGCATCTGCCCCCGGTCATCGAGACGTTCGTGCTGCACTTCGGCGAGATGGGCGGGCGCTGGGGCATCAACCGCACGGTCGGCCAGATCTACGCGCTGCTGTTCCTGTCCGACCGCCCGCTGAACGCGGAGGAGATCACCGACCTGCTCGGCGTCTCGCGCTCCAACGTCAGCATGGGCATCAAGGAGCTGGAGGCCTGGCGGCTGGTGCGCAAGCGCCACCTGCCCAGCGACCGGCGGGACTACTTCGAGGCGCCGGACGACATCTGGCAGATCGTCCGCACGCTGGCGGAGGAGCGGCGCAAGCGTGAGGTGGACCCTACGCTGTCCATGCTGCGCGACGTGCTGATGGAGACGCCCAGCAGCTCGGAGGAGCGGCACGCCCAGGTCAAGATGCGCGAGATGCACGACCTGATCGAGGTGCTGGTCGGCTGGGCCGACGACGTGCAGCGCCTCGACAACCACAGCCTGATGCAGCTGCTCTCGCTCGGCGCAGGCGTGTCCAAGCTGCTGGACATCAAGAGCAAGGTTTCCGTGTTCGTCGGCGGCGGCAAGCGCCGCGCTGACTCTGAGGACTGACCTAAATGATCGACGCCTTCCACCTCGCGCGCGCCCAGTTCGGGTTCACCGTCGCGTTCCACATCATCTTCCCCGCCTTCTCCATCGGCCTGGCCAGCTACCTCATGGTGCTGGAAGGGCTCTGGCTGCGCACCGGCAAGCCGGTCTATCTCGACCTGTTCCGCTACTGGGTGAAGATCTTCTCGCTCGGCTTCGCCATGGGCGTCGTCTCCGGCCTGGTCATGTCCTACCAGTTCGGCACCAACTGGTCCCAGTACGCCGACAAGGCCGGCCCGGTGATCGGCCCGGTGATGGCCTACGAGGTGCTCACCGCCTTCTTCCTGGAAGCCGGCTTCCTCGGCGTCATGCTGTTCGGCATGGAGCGGGTCGGCCGCAAGCTCCACTTCCTCGCCACGTCAATGGTGGCCGGCGGCACGCTGCTGTCCGGCTTCTGGATCCTGTCGGTGAACAGCTGGATGCAGACGCCCGCCGGGTTCGCCGTGGGCGCCGACGGCCGCATGTACCCCACGGACTTCCTGAAGGTGATCTTCAACCCCTCCGTCTTCGTGCGCGTGCCGCACATGATCCTGGCCTCGTACCTGACGGTCGCCTTCATCGTCGGCGGCGTCGGCGCCTGGCACCTGCTGCACGGCCGCGCCACGCCCGCGGTGCGCAAGATGTTCAGCATGGCGATGTGGCTGGCCGTCGTCGTGGCGCCGTTGCAGATCGCCATGGGGGACCTGCACGGCCTCAACACGCTGGAGCACCAGCCGATGAAGATCGCCGCCATGGAAGGCGACTGGGCCCCCTCCGGCAAGGACGGCGCGCCGCTGATCCTGTTCGGCCTGCCCAACATGAAGACCCAGACCACCGACTATAAGATCGAGATCCCGCACGCCTCCTCGCTGATCCTGACGCACAGCTGGAACGGCCGCGTGCCGGGCCTGCTGGAAGTGCCGCCCGCCGACCGGCCCTACGCCCCGGCGATCTTCTGGACTTTCCGCGCCATGGTCGGCATCGGCTTCGCCAT
Organism: uncultured Acetobacteraceae bacterium; assembly: GCA_964244655.1. Classification (GTDB taxonomy): domain Bacteria; phylum Pseudomonadota; class Alphaproteobacteria; order Acetobacterales; family Acetobacteraceae; genus LMUY01. Next base: position 1,926 of record CAXTJU010000181.1, read on the forward strand.
GTTCGGCTTGGGCGCGCTCAGCCTGTTCGCCCGTTGGCGCGGCACGCTGTTCACCAACACGTGGCTGCACCGCGCGGCGCTGCTGATGTCGCCCGCCGGCATCGTCGCCATCCTGTGCGGCTGGGTGACGACGGAGGTCGGCCGCCAGCCCTACACGGTGTACGGCCAGCTGCGCACCATCGACAGCCTGTCGCCCATCGCGCTGTCGGGGGTTGCCACCTCGCTCGCCGTGTTCGCCGTGGTGTACTTCGTGGTGTTCGGCGCCGGCATCATGATCATCCTGCGCCTGATGGCCCACCCGCCGGTGGCGGGCGAGGCCGGGCCGCGCACCGACCTGCCGGTCCGCTCGGCCGGCATCCACCCCGGCCTGCCCGGCGCCGTGCCGGCCGAGGCGCGCGAACTTGGGGCGCGCGAACTCGGGGCCCGCCAGCTCGTGGCGGGGGACTAGCCGCCATGAGCGCCGAGACCATCGCCACCATCTGGGCGGGGCTGATCGCCTTCGCCGTGCTGGCCTACGTCGTGCTGGACGGCTTCGACCTCGGCGTCGGCATCCTGTTCGCCGCCGAGCGCGGGTCCGAGGACCGCGACACCATGGTCAACACCATCGCCCCCATGTGGGACGGCAACGAAACCTGGCTCGTGCTCGGCGGGTCGGGCCTGTTCGCGGTGTTCCCGCTCGCCTACGCCGTCATCATGCCGGCGCTCTACCCGGTGATCTTCGGCATGCTGTTCGCCCTGATCTTCCGCGGCGTCGCCTTCGAGTTCCGCTTCCGCGCCGAGACGCCGCTCGGCCGCAAGCTGTGGGACCTGTCGTTCTTCGGCGGCTCCACCCTGGCCGCCCTCTGCCAGGGCCTGGCGCTGGGCGGGCTGATGCAGGGCATCCACGTCGAGGGCCGCCAGTACGCCGGCGGCTGGTGGGACTGGCTGACGCCGTTCACCGTGCTGACCGGCGTGGCGGTGGTGGTCGGCTACGCCTGGCTCGGCGCGTGCTGGCTGATCTGGCGCACCGAGGGCAGCTTGCAGAAGCGCGCCCGCAAGCAGGCCACCGTGCTCGCCTGGGCCATGCTGGGCCTGATCGTGGCCGTCAGCCTGTGGACGCCGTTCCTCGACCCGGCGTTCATGCGCCGCTGGTTCCACTGGCCCGGCATCGCGCTGACCAGCCCGGTGCCGCTACTGGTGGCGCTGATCGCGGTGGCGTTCCACCGCGGCATCGCCCGCAAGCACGACCTGACGCCGTTCCTGTGCGCGCTCGCCATCTTCGTGCTGTGCTTCGCGGGCCTCGGCGTCAGCTTCTACCCGCACATCGTGCCCCCCGGCATCACCATCTGGCAGGCGGCCGCCCCCCGGGCGAGCCAGCTGTTCATCCTGGTCGGCGCGGTGGTGCTGATCCCGCTGATCCTCTGCTATTCCGGGATCAGCTACTGGGTGTTCCGTGGAAAGGTCCAAGCCGGTGCGCATTACCATTGACCGCCTGCCGCTGCGGTGGCGCCGCCTGTTCTGGTTCGTGGCCCTGTGGGCCGCGAGCGTGGTTTCGATCACGGTCGTGGCAGGGGCGCTGCGTTGGCTGCTGCATCCCTGAGCGTCCGTGCTAGATCACCAGCCATGGACGCGCCGTTCTGGACCACCAAGCACCTCGACCAGATGACCCCTGCGGAATGGGAGTCGCTGTGCGACGGCTGCGGCCGCTGCTGCCTGCACAAGCTGCGGGACGACGAGACGGAGGCGCTGAGCTTCACCAACGTCGCCTGCCGCCTGCTGGACCTGAACACCTGCGCGTGCAGCGACTACGCCTGCCGCCAGGCCAAGGTGCCCGACTGCATCGCCCTCACCCCCGAGGCGCTGGAGGAGATCGACTGGCTGCCGCCGAGCTGCGCCTACCGCCGGGTGCAGGAGGGGCGCGGCCTGGCCTGGTGGCACCCGCTCGTCTCCGGTGACCCGGCGACGGTGCACGAAGCCGGCGTCTCGGTCCGTGGCCGGGTGGTGAGCGAGGAGCATGCCGGCCCGCTGCACCGCCACGTGACGGAGTGGCCCGGCCGGATGCCCCGGCCGCGAAGGCCGGCCTAAGCCTTTTCCCCCGCACCCCCTCCGTCACGCCCGGACAAAGCCGCCCAAGGCTCCGCGTGCGCGCCGCCCCAGACGCCCTGCCCCCTAACCACCGTCATGCCCGGACTTGATCCGGGCACCCACGCGAGGGCAGCGCACGGGCTCCTGGCCGCCGTGGCGCAGAGGGCCACACCAAATCCGCGCATAACGGCACTCAAAGCCGTGAAAAACGCAACATTTGCGTTAGCACAGCAAATAAAAGCTTGCGCCCGTCCGCAGTTCGTAGTTTGTTCCAGCCGTGACCAGCGCACCCCAACCCACCCCAGAGCCAGATCCAGAGCCGGCCGACGCCGCCGCACCCTGCGACGCCCAGGCCGCCCTGGACGCGCAGCGCGCCGACGCCGACGCGCACGGGCTGGCCCTGGTGCGCCG
>CAXTJU010000182.1:0-4271 GCA_964244655.1 uncultured Acetobacteraceae bacterium
GCTTCTTGAGCGACTTGTAGAGGATGTCCACTTCGGTCTTGCGGTTGCAGAAGATTAGCGCGTTCTGCACCTGCTCAGAGCGGATCAGCCGCCGCAGCGCCTCGCGCTTGTCGGTGTCCGCGACCAATGCCAGCCCCGCCACGATGGTGGTGGCGACCGAAGCCGGGCGGGAAACGGTGATGAGCTTCGGGTTCTGCAAGAAGGCGTCGGACAGCCGCTTGATCTCCGGAGCCATGGTGGCGGAGAAGAACAGGGTCTGCCGGGTGCGGGGCAGCATGGCCACGATGCGCTCGACGTCGGGGATGAACCCCATGTCCAGCATGCGATCCGCCTCGTCGATCACCAGGATGCGCGCGTCGGTCATCAGCAGGCCGCCCCGCTCGAACAGGTCGATCAGCCGGCCTGGCGTCGCGATCAGCACGTCCACGCCCTTCATGAGCGCGTCCTTCTGCTCGGACATGCTCTCGCCGCCGATCAGCAGCGCATGGGTCAGCTTCAGGTGCTTGCCGTATTGGACGAAGTTCTCCGCCACCTGCAACGCCAGCTCGCGCGTCGGCTCCAGGATGAGGGAACGCGGCATGCGGGCACGGGCGCGGCTGCCGGCCAGGATATCCATCAGGGGGAGCGTGAAGGAGGCGGTCTTGCCGGTGCCAGTCTGCGCCACGCCGAGCACGTCGCGTCCCATCAGCACGACGGGAATTGCTTGCTCCTGGATCGGCGTGGGATGCAGGTAGCCCATCTCGGCGATGGCTTGCAGCAGGGGCGCGGACAGCCCGAGGTCAGCGAACAGGGCTCGCACAGGCTCGGGCGCGGCATCGGCCTCGTCCGCCAAGCCTGGCTGGTCCTGGTCGGCCTGGGACGCGGCCTCCGGCTCGCTGGCCGGCACTATGCCCTGGCTGCCGACATCCGAGAGATCGATCAGTTCTTCCACCAACGGCCCGGGTGTGGCATCCAGCAGTGCGGTGTCGTGATCCGGGGCAGCAGCAGGGCCGGCAACGTCTCGGACCGCATCGTCATGCGGAACGACATCCGGGCTTTCCGGCTCGGGCTGCGCGGTCTGATCCGCTGGGGCGTGATTTTCGTTCAACAAGGGTTCCGGTCACTCGTAAGAGGATACCGACACCCGCTTCGGGCCGGCAGTAGGCGCGGCTACGGCGCGGGGCGCGGCGTTCGCTTGCCGAGCGGATATCTGGACGTGGGCTGCGAAAGTCAAGGAATTAGCTCGCCCAGCAACGGCCGCCACGACGTTGCGTAAGACACTTGCCAACCAGGAAACCAGCATGACAGCCGACTATGCCCTGCCGATCGAGGATTACGGCCTGATCGGGGATTGCAACACAGCGGCCCTGGTCGGCCGCAACGGCTCCATTGACTGGCTGTGCCTGCCCCGGTTCGACAGCGCCGCCTGCCTGGCCGCCCTGCTCGGCTCGCCCGACAACGGACGCTGGCTGATCGCCCCCACCGACCCCGGCGCCACCACCACCCGCAGCTACCGCGACGGCGGCCTCGTGCTCGAAACCGTCTTCACCACCGCTGCCGGCAGCGTGGCGCTGCTGGACTTCATGGTGCCGGAGGCGGCCACCAGCAGCCTGGTCCGCATCGTGGAAGGCCGCTCCGGCACGGTGGACATGCACCTGGACCTGGCTTTGCGCTTCGATTACGGCATGTCGGTTCCCTGGGTAACGCACACCCATCATGGCGGCCTGCTGGGCATCGTCGGGCCGGAACTGACGGTGCTGCACACGCCCGTCGAGCTGACCGGCCATGATTTGCGCACCCATGCGGCGTTCAGCGTGGCCGCCGGGCAGCGCGTTCCGTTCGTGCTGCGCCACGGCCCCTCCCACCTGCCGGCCCCCGGGGCACTGGACGCCGACCAGGCGCTGGCCGACACGGAACGTTACTGGTCCGAGTGGTCGCAGCGGTGCACCTACAAAGGCCAGTACAGCAAGGCGGTGCAAACCTCGCTCCTGGTGCTCAAGGCGCTGACCTACTACCCGACCGGCGGCATCGCCGCGGCGGCCACCACGTCCCTGCCGGAGCAGCTCGGCGGATCGCGCAACTGGGACTACCGCTACTGCTGGCTGCGCGACGCGACGCTGACGCTGTTCTCGCTGATGAACGCCGGCTACTACGACGAGGCTGGCGCCTGGCGCGACTGGCTGCATCGCAGCGTGGCCGGCAGCCCGGAGCAGATCCAGATCATGTACGGCATCGCCGGCGAGCGCCGCCTGGCGGAATGGGAGATCAAGGAGCTGCCCGGCTACCAGGGTGCATCCCCCGTGCGCATCGGCAACGCCGCCTCCGAGCAATTGCAACTGGACGTGTTCGGCGAGGTGACGGAGGCGCTGCACCAGGCGCGCAGCGGCGGCCTGGCCCATGCCCCCGCCAGCTGGGACTTGCAGAAGGCCATCATCGCCCACCTGGAAACGATCTGGCAGCAGCCGGACGAGGGCATCTGGGAGACCCGCGGCGGGCGCAAGCACTTCACCTACTCCAAGGTGATGGCCTGGGTCGCGTTCGACCGCATGGTGAAGGACGCTGAGACGCATGGGCTGGACGGCCCGGTGGAGCATTGGAAGGCGGTGCGGGACCAGGTCCACGCCGAGGTGCTGCAACGCGGCTTCCACCCCGGCAAGAACAGCTTCACCCAGCATTTCGACACCGACGCGCTGGACGCCAGCCTGCTGCTCATCCCGCTCGTCGGCTTCCTGCCCCACGACGACCCGCGGGTGCGCGGCACCACGGCCGCCGTGGAGCGGGAGCTGCTGCGGGATGGCTATGTCCTGCGCTACGACACGCAGGGCGGCTCGGACGGGCTGCCGGGCGGCGAGGGCGCGTTCCTCGCCTGCTCGTTCTGGCTGGTGGACAACTGGCACATGCAGGGCCGCAAGGACGATGCGCGGGCGTTCTTCGAGCGGCTGCTCTCGCTGCGCAACGACCTCGGCCTGCTGAGCGAGGAATACGACCCGGCGGCCAAGCGCATGACCGGCAACTTCCCGCAGGCGTTCAGCCACACGGCACTGATTTCCAGTGCGATGAACCTGGCGCAGGACGGGCCGGCGCAGGAGCGGGAGGCTTAAGGTCGGGGCGCGGCCCCGAACCCCGGCAGAGGGTAGTCGCTCTCTGCACACCCGGTTCTAGGCCGCGCGGACGTCCTTAATGTCGCGGAACGTCAGGCCTTCGTTCGCATCCGTCACGCGGCGCAGGCTGAACTGGGAGGAGGCGAGGAACACCGGGTCGCCGTCCACGTCGTCCGCCATGGCGGTGCGCTGGGCCTGGCTGAACGTCTCCACGGCGGGACGCTTGCCGCTGATCCAGCGGGCTAGCGCGTAGGGCACCGCCTCGAACCCGATGCCCACGCCGTACTCGCCTTGCAGCCGGGCGATCAGCACGTCCAGCTGCAGCGTGCCGACCACGCCCACGATCGGCGGGCTGCCATCCTGCGGGCGGAATAATTGCACCACGCCCTCCTCCGCCAACTCCTGCAACGCCTGGCGCAGCTTCTTGGCCTTCATCGCATCATCCAGCCGCACCCGGCGCAGGATTTCCGGCGCGAAATACGGCACGCCGACGAAGTTCAGCTCCTCCTCCTCGCTCAGCGTATCGCCGATGCGCAGCGTGCCGTGGTTGGGGATGCCGACCACGTCGCCGGCGAATGCCTCCTCGGCGATCTGCCGGTCCCGCGCGAAGAAGAACTGCGGCGCGTGCAGCGGGATCAGCTTGCCCGTGCGCACCTGGCGCAGCCGCATGCCGCGCTCCAGCCGGCCGGAGCAGACGCGGGCGAAGGCGATGCGGTCGCGGTGGTTGGGGTCCATGTTCGCCTGGATCTTGAACACGAGTGCGGTGAGCTTGGCCTCGCTGGCCTCCACCGTGCGCGTGTCGGCCGGCTGCGCGCGCGGCGGCGGGCCGAACGCCACCAGGCTGTCCAGCAGGTCGGTGACGCCGATCTCCTTGATGGCGCTGCCGAAGAACACCGGCGTCAGGTGCCCGGCGTTGAACCCGGCCAGCTCGAACTCCGGCAGCGCGGCACGGGCCAAGTCGATCTCCTCCGCCATGGCGATCATGCGGTCATCCGACTGGGACAGGGGCTGGGCGGTGTGCACCTCGCGCGTGCGCAAATCATAGGTGCCGGCGAAGGTGGCGGCCCGGCCGATCGGCCAAGTGACGGGCGCGGTGTCGAGCGCCAGGGTGTTGGCCACCTCGTCGAGCAGTTCGAACGGGTCGCGCGCCTCGCGGTCCATCTTGTTGACGAAGGTGAGGATGGGGATGTC
>CAXTJU010000183.1:0-4269 GCA_964244655.1 uncultured Acetobacteraceae bacterium
CGATGCCGGTCCGCTCGCGATACTGGCGCAGCGCCTGCACCGGGTGGATCGCCCCCGCCCACGTCTCGCTGTCCGTGTAGACAACGAAGGCGTCGGCGGAGATGCCCCGCTCCAGTGCGTACAGCATCGGCTGCGCGCAGTCGGTCCGCTCGAACGGCAGGTCCGACACGGCACGCACCGCGTCGTCCAGCCGCATGGACGGCGACAACGGCAACGGGACCAGGTCGCTCGCGAACCCCACGATGTGGGTCTGGGGCTCGGTCGCCGCCGTCATCAGCGCCAGGGCTGCGGACGCCTCGCGCGGGGTCAGCGACGACCCGGCGACGCGCCCCCCCGCCATGGAGCCCGACACGTCCAGCGCCAGCAGCATCCGCTTGCCGGCCGGCTCAACCGTCCTAAAGGCCGTGTAGAACGCGGCGTTCAGGGCATCGACCACGGCCTGCACCGGCTCCCACACCAGCCCGCCGCGATCTCCTCTTCCCTGCGCGTAGGTGCGCAGCGCTATCAGGATCGCCAGCGGGTGCAGCCGGGCCTTCGCGATGCGGTCGGCATCGCCCAGGGCGGACAGCACCAGCGGCAATTGGTCGCCCAGCGGACGCAGCACGCCCACCGCCGTCAGCTTGGCTAGCGAGCGCACCAGCGCGGTGAGCGGCATGCGCTCGAGCAGCGCCTCCCACACCGCCGGGTCGTTCAGCAGCGCCGTCGGCACCGCCTCCCGCGGCAGGTCGTGCGTACGGATCAGCGCCGACGCCGACACCCCGTCCGTCGCCCGGGCAAGCGCAGCCGCGCCCCGCACCAGAGCGGGAAGCGTCTCCGCTTCTGTGCCGCGGCAGGCCCAGTCCAGCAGCGCCGCCCGCGCCGGGTCGGTCACGTCCGGGTGGGACAGCCGCAACAGGTCGCGGTGCGACCAACCTCCGCGCTGGCGATACTTCACCAACTGGTAAGCGAGCCGCCCCGTCGGCTGGTCGGCATACCACGCCCCCACGGCCCGGCGCAGCGCCCGGCCCCAGCCACGCGCGCCCTCGGCGAAGGCAACGAACTGGAACAGGTGCGTGCCGGTCCGCGCGACGCGGGGCAACGCGGCCAAGGCAGCCCGGCGCGTGCCGAGGTCCTCGGCCGCCGCGGCGAGCGCCAGCGCGAACACCGCCGGGTCGTTCTTCGGGGCCCGCCCACCCTCGCTGACGGCGACGATACGCGCCACGGCCCGTCCCCCGTCAGCGGCGATGGCGCGCAGCACGGCCTGGGCGTTGTCCCGCGTGAGCGTGGGCTCGCCAGCATAGTAGCTGCCGCCCTCGGACCCAAGCACGAGGAAGCGGTCCAGCCGCGTCCAGTCATCGACCGGGAAGGCGTGCCCGCCCGCGCTGTTCGGCACGGTGCCGGCGATGGCCTGGTGCTGCGGGTTGATCGCCGCAACCCGGCGCGAAAGGATGGAAAGATAGCTCTTCATGGCCCGCCTCGTGTCGCAAAGGACCGGCGGGCATGGTGGTGGTGAGGGTTTTTAGTCGGCGGTATTAACCATTCCGACTCCTGGTAACCCTCACTCTCCGGCCCGCCGGAGTGATGTCTGGATTGATGCTCATGCTTGGCCCGGGGAACGCCGGGTCAGCAGTCGACCGGATGGGCCGGAGCTGCCGGAGCGCATGCCGGTGCATTTGGGTCGATTGAGTCGTGTCACGGCAGCCTCCTTTTCAGTCTCAAGCCGAGCGGTCATGGGATCGTCGACGTTGTCTGCTCTACCAGCTGAGCTACGACACCCCTTGGGCATCGACGGGACTCGAACCCATGACCGGATAACCGTCGAACTTCGGCCCGCCTGGGCCAACGCACGCAAGACGCGCGGGCATGTGTGTGCCGAGGGAATTCCAACTGCCGGCAAGCCAGCAGCCAGACCATGGCAAGGTAACCTTCGTCGTCCGGCCCGCGCCGAACCCTGTGACGGTCGTGGAAGACCCAGGTTGGGGCTTGCTCTTAAAAGGAGAACCCAACGCGATCCGGCCCGTCGGGACGGGATATGCCGTCGTTCGTTGTATCACGTCAACTGAGAACTTTAGAAATCCTCAAGTTTGGTGTAAGGCGTGCCTCTATGATCACCACTGCGCAGATCCGTGCAGGACGCGGCCTGCTGAAGTGGACTCAGGCCACTCTCGCGCACCGGGCCGCCATCTCAGCCGTCACGTTGAACATGATTGAGAACGAGGCCGTCCGACCACGCCAAACGACGTTGGCGGCGATTAGAAAAGCCTTGGAAAACGCCGGTGTGCAGATGCTCGACGAAGATGGGATCGGCGTGGGCGTCCGCTTCAAGCCCGAGCTGCAATGAGTTGTCTTGGAAGAGAATCGTGAGTTCAGGCGTTTAGGCCACTATGCCAGCGTCAGCAGAGTCCACGTTTTGAAGGAAGCGTGTGGGCGTCAGTAGAGTCCACTATGTTAGCCCGAGCCGGCGGGCCTCGGCGCGTGGCACTGCTGGCAACGACGGGTGCAGGACCACTTCTGTTTCCTCAATACGGGGTTCCGGTAGATGCCGTAATGGGCCTGCAACGGGCTGACATCCCGGGCGGGTCTCTTCCAGAGTGATGGCACAACGCGGGCCCGAACGGTTCGGGTCCGTCCATCGGAGGGCGGTCATGGAACACCATGTTGGGATTGACGTGTCTCTGGAGTTGAGCAGCTTGTGCGTGCTGGACGTGACCGGGAAGGTTATCCGGGAGGCGAAGGTCGCGAGTGAACCGGAGGCGCTGGTTGCCTTCCTGCGCGACCTCGGCGTGACGATCGTCCGCGTCGGCCTGGAGGCAGGGCCTTTGTCCCAGTGGTTGTATGACGGGCTCCATAACGCGGGCTTCGAGGCGGTGCTGCTCGAGACGCGCCACGTTAAAGCGGCGCTGTCGGCCATGGCGATCAAGACCGACCGCCGTGACGCCCGCGGGATCGCGCAGTTACTGCGCATGGGGTGGTATCGCCCCGTACACCGCAAGTCGGTCCCATCGCAGGAAGTTCGGGCGCTTCTCGCCGCACGCAAGCAGATGCAGATCAAGGCCATGGACCTGGAGCAGACGCTGCGCGGTTTGCTGCGCGGGTTCGGGTTGAAGGTTGGTGATGTGAGCCGCGGCAGGCTGGCGGCACGCATCCGCGAACTGGTGAGCGGGCACGCCATGCTGGAGCGGATCGCAGAACCGATGCTGACAGCACGCGAGGCGCTGTGGCGCGAGTTCGCCAAGCTGCATCGCGAGGTCCTGGCGATCGTCAAGGAGGACCAGGTCTGCAGGCGGCTGATGACGGTGCCAGGTGTTGGCGCCCTGGTGTCGCTGACCTACCGCGCTGGCGTCGATGACCCGACACGGTTCGCGAAATCTAAGTCGGTCGGCGCCTTCTTTGGCTTGACGCCCAAGCGCTATCAATCCGGCGAGGTGGACGTCACCGGCGCGATCACAAAAGTCGGCGACGCTGGCGTGCGAACCGCTTTGCACGACGCGGCCAACGCGCTGCTGACACGGGCGACCAAGTTCAGCACGCTCAAGCGTTGGGCGCTCGACGTCGCCAAGCGGCGGGGCATGCGGAGGGCGAAGGTGGCGCTGGCGCGTAAGCTGGCCACGGTGCTGCATCGCATCTGGGCAGACGGGACGGAGTTCGTCTGGGGCAAGGATCCAGCCGCGGCCGCCGCCGCATAACGCCAAGGAGGCAAACAGTTCGGAGCGGGGCCAACGCGGCTCAGCTCCCACGAGGTCCCGTCGCCGGGACGCGGAGATGGTGAGGCAGGTTCCGCTGCAGTGGCCGGGAGCGATCCCGAGACTACGCCCGGTAGATTGCTCCGCCACTCCCTCTTACAGCATGAAGTGGCGGTCTTGCACCGACCACGGACAGAAGCACGAAACCGGCGATTGGATACACTTTGAGCTTGACGACCGAGGGCCCATTACAGAAGCAGCGGAACCAAAAATGATGCGGTGGACGGCTCCTGTTCGGCATCGTGTGCCAAGCTCGTAGCTGTTGAGTGCAACGAGCTGAGAGGGGCCGCCCACCATGGAGATTACCACGATCGGCTTGGACATCGCCAAGCGCGTGTTCCAAGCGCACGGCGTCGATGCCGATGGCAAGGCTGTGCTGCGCCGTAAGCTGCAACGCTTCGAGGTCGTAGCGTTCTTCAAGAACCTGCCTGCATGCCTGGTTGGCATCGAAGCGTGCGGCACCGGGCACTATTGGGCGCGCGAGATCACGGTGCTGGGCCACCAGGCGAAGCTGATGCCGGCCAGCTACGTGAAGCCCTACGTCAAA
>CAXTJU010000184.1:0-4256 GCA_964244655.1 uncultured Acetobacteraceae bacterium
CTGGCCTGCCCGCTCGATCTGCACGCGCTGCTTCCGGTGCCATCGCGCATCCTGCATCTCGGGCCTGACGATCCGGCGGCGATCGCCTGGCTGTGGGAGAACTGGACCACGACGTGGGCCCTGCGTGGCGTCGAGGAGATCGAAGCCGATCCTGACCTAGCACTGCCCGGCGGTCATGGCGCGTTGCGCTACCGGTTCTGGTCGGCGGACTGGGCGCCCTGGCATGCCGTGACCGCGATCCGCTCCCGCTGGCCTAGGGTCACCGTCCAGGTCAGGGTGCGCGCCGTCTCGGAGTAGCCGGGCAGCTTGGAAGTCCGTCCGAGGCTGGCATTGGGCGCGGCGCCGGCCTTCCGCGGTGCTCTGTCTCACGGCAATTCGGTAGCCAGAGTATGCTGTCGTTGTCTTACAAATCATCCAAGACGACAGGCAGATCGCGCGCCTGATGCACGAGACGCGCGACGACGGGCGGCTCGTTCTCGATGTCGATCACGAGAAGATAGGGATATCCACGGAGAGACCAAAATCTGTATCGGGCTGGGGCCAGTCTCAGTTCGATCCTGCCGAGGCTTGGCTTTCTGGTCAGTCGCTTTGCGGCATCGAGCGCGGCTGAGAGCAGGTTGTCAGCGGCGTCCGGATTGTCTTCGGCGATCCACTCGGCCGCCGCGCGCAGCTCACGGAGCGCTCTGGGCGTGAAAAGGTCAGCCATCACCCTTTCCGGGCACGCACGGCCGCAATCGCTGCTCGAACCTCATGCTCGACATCCTCTGCAGACGAAAACCCTTCCCGTCGCCCCTCGGCCACAGCTTGCTCCAGGGATGCGACGAAGCTTGCTCGGCGCTCCTCGGTCTCCTGCAGCAGCCGGAGCGCCGAGCGCACGACCTCACTGACGTTGTTGAAGCGGCCGCTGCTGACGCAGCCCTGGGCGAAACGCTCCAGCTCTGGCGTCAAACTGACATTCGTTCCCATGAACCCTCCTATATCAAAGTTTGATATCAGGCGTCCTGCCCGCCTTCAACTTAGTCGGAGACGAGATTCAGTTAGGAGTGCGACGATCCATGCTCGCACTCGTGTCAAGATGCGCTGGCACTTCCCGACTACTCGGGCAGTTTCACGGTTGGCGGCGGCTGAAGGCCTTGAACAACCTCGACCCGGATCGGCCCGAACGTGGCGTCCTGATGCAGATAGACCCGACCTTCGCGCGTCAGTTCGAGGCCGGCGATCAGCGTGCTCGCGATGCTTTTTTACGCCAATGTCGGCTGTCACCTGGGCAATGAACTCAACTCATCGGCATGTCTCGATGAGATGGTTCCTCGCTTGTTGGTAGCAGCAGCACCATGTCGCTCGACAGCGACAAGGACCATCGTTCTATACCATGAGAGTGGGGCTTGGTGTTATGCTGCGTCCCATGAACTGGACCGATTGCCCTATTATCGAGGAGAGCCCCGGCAAGATGTCCGGCGCGCCCGTGCTGCGCCATAGCCGCGTACGCCCGGAGGACCTGCTGGCGAACATCGATGAAGGCCCGGAGTGGCTGGCGGACGCCCACGGTTTGCCGATCCAGGACGTGCGGGCCGTGCTGGCATTCTATGAGATGCATCGCGGTGAGCTGCCGAGGGAATATATTTCGCCTGAGCGCCGGAAAGCCCTGAGTGCGCCTGCTTTTTGATTACAACGTTCCTGCGCCGCTCCGCCACCTCCTTCCCGACCATGATATCCACCTTGCCGGTCAAGTCGGCTGGGGTGAGCTGAGCAACGGTAAACTGCTTCTAGCTGCCGAGCAGGCTGGCTTTGAGATGCTGATAACGGCCGACAAGAACCTCCGTTATCAGCAGAACCTTGCCGGACGGAAGATAGCCATCGTCGTCCTGCCAACGCAGCACATGGCTACGCTGCAAGAAGGGATCGAACAGGTTGCCTCCGCGATTAAGGGGGTATTGCAGGGCAGCTTCGTCGAACTTGAGCTTCCTCGTCGCCCTCTCTTGCGTCGGCCGCAGCCGCAGGACCAATCCCCTTAGTGGCAACGCGCGCTATTGCGCTCCCTCCACCAGCGGCGGCGACGATCGGACGCACGGAGCGGCCTTGACCCGGATCGGCCCGAATGCAGCGTCCTGATGCAGGTGGACCCGACCTTCGCGGGTCAGCTCAAGGCCGGCGATCAGCGTGCTCGCGATGGCGCCCCGCAGGCTTGCGTCCCGGTCGGCCACCCCGCCCGGCATGGTCGGCACGAAGTCGAGCAGGTCGCCGCCCGTCGGGTGCTCACGGAGGATGGCGTCCATGCGAAGGATGGCCTGACTGGGCGTCCATTCGAGGACCCGGCGCGGCCGATACAGTTCGGCAGGACGCGCGCTGGCCAGGCGGAACACACCGAGGCAGGCCTCCATCAGCATCATGAAGGTGGCAGCTGGAACGGCGGCGCCGGGCTTTTCGCAATAGCCGCGCTCGAACATGTCCCAGCCCAGCTGCGGCTGGCCGCCCAACCAGTCCGCGGTGGCCCGCACGCGCTCCAGCTCGACCAGGCGCTGGGTCAGGACGTGCTGGGCCTGCTCGGCCTCCTGAGCGGCTTCGGGGTCGGCCGGCACGAGCAGCCGGGATTTGAGCCAGGTGAGCCAAGCGGCCATCACCAGCCAGTCAGCGGCCTGGATCAGGTCGCTGCGGTCCGCGCTGGTGACCGCGTCCAGGTATTGGTCGACCAGCATGGTGATCGAGATGCGGGCAAGATCCACCCGCTGCCGCCGCGCCAGTTCGAGCAGCAGGTCGAGCGGGCCCTCGAAGCCGTCCAGCCGAAGCTGGACGGCTTTGGACGGAGAAAGAGCGCGGTCATCCACCGGTGCAGCCTAGCCGCTCCAGGCACACGGCAAAAACGTTTGGCGACGGCTTGGATGCACGCACCTTGTCAGGGCTCTCCTGCGAGCGGGTTGCCGTCCACCTTAAGTGCAAGAGCAAGCGGCTGTCGGCTGCCCGCTGCCCGGGCGACTTGGCCGGGCTGCGCGACCGCGCCCTGCTGCTGCTTACCGCCTGCGGCCTCGGCGGCGAGCGTCTGCTCGCCCTGGATTGCGAACACGTCCGTGTCACGGGGCATGAGATGACATTGCTCGTGCCCGGCCCGCAGGACGGGGCAGGGGAGGTGGTCGTGCTCGCTCGCATGGCGTCCTCGGCAGTCTGTCCGGTCCGCGCGCTGGAAGGCTGGCTGCACAGCTCAGACACGCGGTTCGGGCCGGTGTTCCGCAAGGTGGACCGCTGGGGCGGCGTCGAGCACAGCCGCCTGCGCCCCGATGCGCTGCGCCGCATCTGGCAGCGCCGCGCCAAGGCCGTGCGCGTGCCGCGGGCCGCGGCGGAGGCCGCCGGGTAGTGGCCCGGGCAGCACGCTCCCCGCACCAGGCCACACAGCAGGCTGACGCGGCCGCCGACGCGCTGCTCGACTGGATGCGGCAGCAGGGCATCGCAGTCACAGACAACAGCGCTGAGGTCCCAGCCGACGCCGGGCCCACCACCGCAGGTGCGACGAAGGCGCCCTCCAGCGCCGAGGCCGCATTGACGGCTGTGGCGAACGGCGCTCCCCCGTCCGCCAAAATCCCTACCCCGGCAGCAAGCAAGCCCGGGGTCGCCCAGCCCGAGATGGCGTGTGACGTGGCTTCGAGCGCCGCACCGCTGCGGCTGCCGCACACCGACTGGCTGCACCACCGCCTGGCGGTGACCGGGCCGGCGGACGGGGTGGCCGCGTTCCAAGCCGCCGCCCGCGGCCCGGGCACCATCCCATGGCAGCTGGACCTCGACCGCGTGGAGGAGGATCTCTTCCTGCTGCTGGCCTCACCCCGCCCGCCGCAGCGCCGCACCCTGAGCCTTGCCGGCGCGCGCGTGCTGGCCGCCCAGCTGCGCGCGGCGGTGGCGCTGTGCCATGACGCAGCCGTCGCCCGGGTGGGGCGCAGCCAAGCCTGCGCCCTGGACCTGCACGCTCTCGTGCCGGTGCCGGCCGGAGTGCTGGAGCTCGGGCCCGACCACCCTGACGCGCTCGCCTGGCTGTGGACGTGGGGGGGTACGACCGAGACGCTGCGCCACGTCGCCGTCGAGGCGCCAGCTGCGCTGCGCACCCCGATGCCGGCCGGCAGCGCGGCCGTCCGGCTCAGCTTCTGGTCGGCTGATTGGACGCCGTGGCAGGCGCTGGCCCAGCTGGCGGCGCGCTGGCCCGGGCTGCGCTTCGATAAGCTACCAGCCCCGGCCCAAACCGTTCTGGAGCGTCAGCGACGCCACTGCGCAGA
>CAXTJU010000185.1:0-4208 GCA_964244655.1 uncultured Acetobacteraceae bacterium
CGAGCTGTTGGCGCACGCCCATGCGCATCTCGGCGGCGAGGATCGCCATCAGCTCGGCGGCGGGCATTGGCCGCGCCAGGGCCGCACCTTGGCCGGCCCACTGCGCGCCGTATCCGTCTTCCCCGGCGGCCTGCGCGGCCGCGTTGAGCGCCTTGCCGGCGTCGTAGGCGATCGGATAGTCCGGGCTCGCGAGACCGGTCGCGGCACCCCACTCGGTGAAGCGGTTCCGGATGCAGCGGGCGGGCCGGCCCGAGATGGACCGGGTCATCACGGTGTGTTCCGCGCCCGGCCCGGCCAGCGCCGCGCGGTAGGCGCGGTCCGCGCCGCTCTCCGGACACGCGACGAAGGCGGTGCCGAGCTGGGCTGCGACCGCACCGAGGTCGAGCGCCGCCCGGATGCCGCGTCCGTCCATGATGCCGCCGGCGGCGATCACCGGAAGGCCGGACCTGACCACCAGCAGCCGCGTCAGCGCCATCGTGCCCAGGCAGTCGTCGGCCGCCTCGGTATCGAAGATGCCCCGGTGCCCGCCCGCCTCGTAGCCCTGCGCCACCACCACGTCGATGCCGGCCCGCCTCGCCGCCTCGGCCTCGGCGAGGTTCGTGGCGCTCGACAGCAGGAGGCAGCCGGCCGCCTTCAAGTCGCGGATACGGTTGGCGTCCGGCAGTCCGAAATGGAATCCCACCACCGGCGGGGCCAGCTCGAGGAGTGTCGCGACCATCTCGCCATCGTCGCCGAAGCCCCGGTAGATCGTGCGGAGCATCGCCGGCGGTTCGGCCCCGAAGCTCCTGAACAGCGGTGCCAGCGCCTGCAGCCAGGCAGCCTCGCGCTCCTGGTCGCTCTGCGCCCGCGCGTGGACGAACAGATTGACGTTGAAGGCGCGGTCGGTGCGCGCGCGCAACGCGCCGATCATCGCCCGGGCGCCAGCCGCGTCGGTCGCACCCAGCCCGAGAGAGCCAAGCCCGCCGGCGTTCGAGACCGCGGCGGCCAGCGTCGGGGTCGATACGCCGGCCATCGGCGCCTGCACGATCGGCAGCGAGAGCGCCAGACGATCAAGAACGGACATGGGATCCCCCTTCGGGCGGAGCGCCGGGCGACCGGCCCGGCGATGAGGCACAGCGCCGGGTGACGTCATACAGGTGGCAGCGGGCGCGGGAGAAGGGCGCGGCCGGTGCTTGCGGCGTGGGGCGGCCGGCCCTTAAGACCGTGCGCGGCGGCGGCGGGGCGGCGCGGGAGGATGGATGCGACGCTGCGAGGCGCCTGCCTGGCCGATGGACGGACGGCCCCGGGGCACGCCGGATGCGGCGCTTCAGGGCGAGCCGGCGGAGACGGGACCGGCGGCGCTGACGCGGGCGCTGCGGGGCGTCCTGTCGGAAAACCGGGCCGGCGGCGCCGTGCCGACCGGCATGGAGCTGGCGGCGGCGGTGCTGTGGAGCCGCTTCCTGCGGTTCGACGTCGCCGATCCACGCTGGGCCGACCGGGACCGGTTCGTGCTGTCGTCGGGGCGGTTCCAGCCACTGCTGCGGGCGCTGCTGCGGCTGACCGGGCATGGCCAGGTACCGCCGGGCTGCGCGTTCGGCTGGCATCCGGCGGTGGAGACGGCGGCCGGGCCGCCGGGACAGGGATTTGCCACCGCGGTCGGCATGGCGCTGGCGGAACGAGCGCTGGCGGGGCGGTTCGGCCGCACGCTGGTCGATCACCGGACCTGGGTGCTGGCCTGCGAGAGCGACCTCGCCGCCGGCGTGGCGCTGGAGGCGGCGGCGCTGGCCGGGCGGTCGGAGCTGGGTAAGCTGGTGGTGCTGTCCGGCGCCGTGCCGGGATGCGACGGGGGCCGAGCTGGGGCGGTCGCCGGGCCGGGATCCGACGCCATCACGCGGTTCGTGGCCTCGGGCTGGGCGGTGCGGCGAGTCGATGCCGGCGACCCGGAGGCGATCGCGGCAGCGCTGGCCGGGGCGATGCGGGTGCGCCGCCCGACGCTCGTCGCTTGCCATGGCGGACCCGCCGAGGACGACTGCGCGGTCGATCCGGCGGCGTTGGCCGCGTGGCTGGAATCCTGGCTTGCCTGCGGGCGGCGCGGCGCCGGCACGCGACGCGGCTGGCTGCGGCGGCTGGCGCGGCATCGCCAGCGGGCCGAGTTCGAGCGCGGCTGCGGCGGCGACCCGTCTCCCGGCTGGCAGCAGGGCTGGGAGCTCGAGTGGCGCCGGGAGGCGCCGCGAGATCCCTCGACGCAGGGCGCGGGGCGGCACGGGCTGGCGCTGCTGCGCGGGCTGCTGCCGGAGCTGGCCACCCTGCACTCGACCGCGGGGGCGGCACTGCTGGCCGAGCCGCCGGGGCCCCGGGACTGGCCGTGCGGGGTGCAGGAGCACGGCATGGCGGCGCTGGCGAACGGGCTGTCGCTGCACGGCGGCCTGCGGCCGGTGCTGGCGGCGGCGTTCGTCTCGATCGACCGCATGCGGCCGGCGCTGCGGCTGGGCGCGCTGATGGGCCAACCGGTGATCTACCTGCTCGCCGGCGATGGGCCCGGCACAGGGGATGGTGCCGGCCTGCAGCCGGTGGAGCAGCTGGCCAGCCTGCGGGCGATGCCGGAGGTGCGGGTGTTCCGGCCGGCCGATGCGGCCGAGGTCGAGGCCTGCTGGACGCTGGCCCTCGCGCACGACCGGGCGCCCAGCCTCATCGCGCTCAGCCCGCATTGCGAGGCCGCCTGCCCCGTCCTTGTTCCGGCAGAGGCGGAGCGGCGGGCGGCGGCCCGGGCCGGCTGCGCCCGGGGCGGCTACATGCTGGCCGCGGCGGGTGCGGCGCCGCGCGCGACGCTGATCGCCACCGGGCCAGAGGTGGCGGTGGCGCTGCGGGCGCGAGCGGCGCTGGGATCGGCCGGAATCCCGGTCGCGGTGGTGTCGCTGCCGTGCTGGGAGTTGTTCGCCGACCAGCCGGCATCCTATCGTGAGGACATTCTGGGGACGGCGCCCCGGATCGGCATCGAGGCGGCGTCCGGTTTCGGCTGGGAGCGCTGGCTCGGGGCCGACGGCGTCTTCATCGGCATGGACGGGTTCGGGCCGGCCGCGCCGGCGGACACGCCCCACCCCCGGTCCGGCATCACGCCGGAGCTGGTGGCGGGGCGGGTGCGGCGTCACCTTGGTCTGGGCTCGGGGCCCGGGTTTGGGGCCCGGGCTGGGCCAACCGGCGCCCTCACGGGCGGGGCGCCATAAACGCGCTGCAAGCGCTTTGGAAGGGACACGATCGATGGCTGTCAAACTCGCGATCAACGGCTTCGGCCGCATCGGCCGGCTGGTGCTGCGGGGCATCGTCGAGAGCGGCCGCACCGACGTCGAGGTGATCGCCATCAACGACCTGGGCTCGGTCGCCGACAACGCGCACCTGCTGCGCTACGACAGCGTGCACGGCCGCTTTCCCGGCACCGTCACCGCCGAGGGCGACACCATCACGCTGGAGGCGAACGGCCGCACCTACGGGCCGATCAAGGTCTCGGCCGAGCGTGACCCGTCGAAGGTGCCCTACCAGGGCGTCGACGTGGCGATGGAATGCACCGGGCTGTTCACCAAGAAGGAGGCGGCGGCGCAGCTGATCGCAGCCGGCGCCCGCAAGGTGCTGGTGTCGGCGCCGGCGGACGGGGTCGACGCGACGGTGGTCTTCGGCGTCAACCACGACGTCATCACCGCCGAGATGACCGTCATTTCGAATGCCTCGTGCACCACCAACTGCCTGGCGCCGATGGCCAAGGTGCTGGACGCCGCCTACGGCATCGAGCGCGGCTACATGGTCACCATCCACTCCTACACCGGCGACCAGCGCACCGTGGACACGCTGCACAAGGACCCGCACCGGGCGCGGGCGGCGGCGCTGAACATGATCCCGACCTCGACCGGGGCGGCGCGGGCGGTCGGCCTGGTGCTGCCGCAGCTGAAGGGGCGCCTCGACGGCACCGCGATCCGGGTGCCGACGCCCAACGTCTCGCTGGTCTCGCTCGACTTCGTGCCGGCGAAGGTGCCGGGCTCGGTCGCCGAGGTGAACGGGCTGTTCAAGGACGCCGCCGCGGGGGCGCTGCGGGGCATCCTGGTCTATTCGACCGATCCCTGCGTCAGCACCGACTTCAACCACGCGCTGGCGTCCTGCTCGTTCGACGCCACGCAGACGGCGCTGATCGATGGCGGCAAGCTGGTGCGGGTGTGCGGCTGGTACGACAACGAGTGGGG
>CAXTJU010000186.1:0-4176 GCA_964244655.1 uncultured Acetobacteraceae bacterium
TGGACGCGCAGATCAACCTGGTCAGCCGGTTCGACCGCAAGAACTACTTCTATGCCGACCTGCCGCAGGGCTACCAGATCAGCCAGCTTTACCACCCGATCGTCGGCGCTGGGCACGTAGAGATCGAGGCGGACGGCGCTGTCCGCCGCATCGGCGTGACCCGCCTGCACTTGGAGCAGGACGCCGGCAAGTCCTTGCACGACCAGGACCGTGACCGCTCCTTCATCGACCTCAACCGCTCCGGCGTGGCGTTGATGGAGATCGTCTCCGAGCCGGATATCCGCTCGCCGGAGGAGGCCGGGGCCTACCTGCGCAAGCTGCGCTCCATCCTGCGCTACCTCGGCACCTGCGACGGCAACATGGAGGAGGGCTCGCTGCGGGCGGACGTGAACGTGTCCGTGCGCAAGCCGAACGAGCCGTTCCGCACCCGCTGCGAGGTGAAGAACGTGAACTCCATCCGCTACGTGATGCAGGCGGTGGAGGCGGAGGCGCTGCGCCAGATCGAGGTGTGGGAGGCAGGCGGCGCCGTGGTGCAGGAGACCCGGCTGTTCGACCATGCCCGCGGCGAGACTCGCGCCATGCGCTCCAAGGAGGACGCGCACGACTACCGCTACTTCCCGGACCCCGACCTGCTGCCGCTGGTGCTGGACGAGGCCTGGGTGGAGGGCCTGCGCGCCGGGTTGCCCGAGCTGCCGGATGCCAAGCGGGCGCGCTTCGTGGCGCAGTACGGCCTCTCCCCCTACGACGCGGGCGTGCTAGTGGCCGAGCAGTCCACCGCCGGGTTCTACGAGGCTGTGGCGCACGGGCGCGACGCGAAGGCCGCGGCGAACTGGGTGATGGGCGACCTGTTCGCCGCCCTGAACCGCGCTGGCCACGCCATCGAGGACTCCCCCGTCTCGGCCGCTGCCTTGGGCGAGATGCTGGACCTGCTGGCCGACGGCACCATCAACGGCCGCATCGCCAAGGACGTGTTTGAGGTGATGGTCGAGACGGGCCAGGGACCCGGCGCGATCGTGGAAGCCCGCGGCCTGCGCCAGGTGACCGACATCGGCGCGATCGACGCTGCCATTGCGGCGGTGATGACGGCGAACCCGGACAAGGTGGCGCAGTACCGCGGCGGCAAGGACAAGTTGTTCGGCTTCTTCGTCGGCCAAGTGATGAAGGCGACCGCGGGCAAGGGAAACCCGGCGCTGATTAACGAGGCGCTGAAGGGGCGGCTGGCGGGGGAGTGAAAGCGAAGGCTGGGGTTCTGCCCCAAGCCCCGCCAGAAAACGGGGTCCTCTGGACTCCTGTTTGTAAAAAAGAGACGGAGGAGGTGGCTGATCCTCTTCCGGGTTCAGGGCAACTTTGTGCAAAGCTGACCGGCATCCGCCTCGCTTGGCTTACATGCGGCAGAAGCCGGCGTTGACTTCCAGCCGGGGTTTGATGCGTTGGTGCATCGGTTGTTCCGGCTACGCTGCAGCGCTCGGCATTGGCGTTGCGCTGGTTTTCTGGACGTTTCCGCTCTGGGCGGTCTTGGCTTGGCGCCCCCGGGGGCGCCAGCCTCGCCGGACTTCGCGTCGCACGTCGTGGGCCAGCGCTACTTCCTGCGGGATGGCTGGCACTGGCCGCTGCTGGTGGCGCAGCGGCTCGATGCGCCTCGTGGCACTAACATCGCGCTGACCGACAGCCTGCCCTTGCTGGCGCTCCTGTTGAAACCATTCGCCGCCTTTCTGCCGAGCGGCTTCCAGGCCGTGACGGTCTGGCTCGTCATCTCCTGGGCGATGCAACCGGTTGCTGCCGTGTTTGCGCTGCGGAGCGCCGGCGAGCGCCGGGTTCTCCCGGCCATAGCGGTCGCGGCGCTGGCCAGCACGCTGCCGAGCTTTCTCATGCGGATGCCGCATGCGGCCCTTGCCGGCCATTTCACGCTGCTGCTGATGCTGGGGCTGTATCTGCGGGCCGTTCACCCGGGACGGCATGCCGCACGATGGCTCGCATGCGCGGGCCTGCTGATCCCCGCATTGCTGCTGGTCCATCCTTACCTGATGCTGATGGCGGCGGCCTTGCTGTTGGCCATTCCGCTGACGCTGCTTGTCCGGCGGTCTTCTCGTTGGACTCCAGCCTTGTGGACGGCCTTGCTGTCGCTGGCGGGCACCGCGGGGCTGGCCGTCCTGCTGGGCTATGCCGGGGCGCCGGAGGGCGACGGCTTCGGCGTGTACTCGATGAACCTGCTGGCGCCGGTCTGGCCGGAAACATCGGCGCTGCTGCCCGGCCTGGCGCTGCCGCTCGATGCCACGGGCGGCCAGTATGAGGGCGTTCAGTATCTCGGCGCAGGCCTTGTCCTGCTTGGCGCCGCTGTCCTGCTCCTGGTCCCAGCCCGGCTTGCCGCAGCAGCCGGCCGCCATGCCGGCTTGGCGGCAGCCTGCCTTGCCCTGACGGCGCTTGCCCTGTCGAGCCGGGTCTATGCCGGGCATACCCTGCTGCTCTCGTTGCCATCGCCGTCCGTGCTGGGGATCGTGCGTGCCAGCGGCCGGTTGTTCTGGCCGGTGAGCTATGCCCTGCTGATCGGCGGCGCGGCCTTGCTGCTGAGGGCAGCGCCGCGACGTGGGCCCGTCGTGCTGCTGATGCTCGCGGTCTTGCAGGCCGCAGACGCCTCCGGCCTGCTGCGCCTGGACCGGGAGCGGCTGAATCAAACCCTGGCCTACCCGTTCGACGTAGCGCAGTTGCGGTCGGCCCTGGCTGCGGGCCGCCAGCTTAACATCATCCCGCGCTTCCCGTGCGAGGCGACGTTCGCAAGCATCTCGTCGTTGATGCAAGTTATCTGGATCGGTTCGGAGACCGGCATTGCCACGGACACGGCCTATACGGCTCGCCCGATGCCCCCGTTCGAGTGCGATGCGCGGGAGCAGGCAACACACCCCCTCGCGGCCGGCGAGGTGCGCGTCTTGCTGCCGGGACATGCCGACCTTGCGGCGCTTGTCCCTGGCGGGCGCTCGCTGTGCCAACGCTCCAGCGAGTTCACGATCTGCTCGAGCCACTCGGGCGAGGCTGCAAAGTGATCAACTTGCGCTCGGGCGATCTTCTCTCAAGGTTGGTTTCAACACGCCGGTATCCAGCTGAATTGACCATGATCCAAGGGTTTGTCGCAGCGGATGGCCGCGTGCGTGAACTGCTTTAGCTTGTATGTGCCACGATTTGCTGCAGCACGTCATCGCCGGCGCTGACGCGGCCGGCATGATCAAGGCGCTCGCCAATGCTCGCGGTGCGGGCCTGACGCTGATGCGGGGATTGCTTGCAGATATTTTGAGTGCACGTTCGCGGGCGTTCGTTTGGCGTCTTAAATCGGATCATCAAGATACGGATGAAGGCAAACTGTTCAGCATGCTTTCCGGTCTAAATGCCTGTTGGATGCGCTCGACTGCACGTGCGAGGCTGCCGTTTTACTATTAACACTGCTTTTATCTTGAGCAGGCAGGCTCATGTCATGAGTCTATCCATCATGTCGTTTGGACTGCGCAGCAAGGTCACGGGCTTGCTGGCCGGGGTCCTGGCATGCACGTTGGCTCTCGGCGTGTTCTCCATGCAGAAGATCAACCAAGTGGACGCCGCTGCCAATGAGATGCGGCAGGAGTGGCTGCCGCTGATTGAGATCACTGGTGGGCTTGCCCAGAAGATCGAAGCCATGCGCGCCGATCAGGCTACCTCTGCGCTTGACATGGGAGCTGAGTCGCAAGCTGCACTGGCGGGAGAGCAGTTGCAGCTCATCATCGACATCGGCAGCGGGATCGATGCGTTGAGAGAGAAAATCCATGATTCAACGCAACGCAAAATCCTGGACGACATCGAGCGGGACTGGAAAGTGTTTGGAAAGCAAACTGAGCAGCTTGACGACATGGGGCATGTCTCTGACCGCGTGATCGCAAACATCATGCTGTCGGGTGAAATGCAGAATACAGTGTTTGCGCTGCGCATGTCTCTCGCTAGCGAAATAAGCCTGCTCATCGACTCGGCCGACAAGCGCGCTGAACTCGGGATGAAGGTCGCGCTGAAAGCCCGCGAAGGAGTTCTGATAGGTTTCGGCTTTATCGTCCTGATTGTGTGGCTTGCAGGCTGGATATCAGTTCGCAATTTGGTAGATCCGGTTGTTTTGATGACGCAGACGATGGCTCGTTTGGCTCGTGGGGATCAGAAGGTTGT
>CAXTJU010000187.1:0-4026 GCA_964244655.1 uncultured Acetobacteraceae bacterium
GTGCCGACCACGGCCGCCGCGTCCGGCAGCACCCAGCCGACCGCCTGGCCCTCCACGTGGAACGGCGCCCGGCGGCCGGGCAGGCGGGCGTTGTTGCAGGCCGCGACGTGCCGCAGCAGGCCGGGCTTGGAGGGGGGCATGCGGCAGCCTAGCCCAGCGGCCCGGCACCGTCACGGATCGCCTTTGCATCGCGGCACGCGGTCGCCACATGGGTTGCATGTCACGCCGCAGCCTGGACCTGCCCGCCCCGCCGCGCTCCACCTTCGCGACGGTGCGCTCCCTCGCGCCCTACCTGTGGCCGCGGGGCGACCGCAGCGCCCACGTGCGGGTGCTGCTCGCGGCGGCCTGCCTGATCCTGGCCAAGGTGGCGACGGTGTACGTGCCGCTGGTTTACAGCCAGGCGGTGGACCGGCTCAGCCCCGCCCACAGCCCGGCCACCGTGCCGATGGCGCTGATCCTCGGCTACGGCCTGCTGCGGGTGGCCTCCGCCGGGTTCGGCGAGCTGCGGGACGCCGTGTTCGCGTCCGTGCAGCAGCGCACCACCCGCCGCATCGGGCTCGACACGTTCCGCCACATGCACGGCCTGTCGCTGCGCTTCCACCTGGACCGGCAGACCGGCGGCATGTCGCGCGCCATCGAGCGCGGCGTGGCCGGCATCCAGCAGGTGCTGCGGCTGGCCGTGTTCAACCTGATCCCGACGCTGTTCGAGGTGCTGCTGGTCACCGGCATCATCTGGCGGCTGTTCGACTGGCGCTACGCCGCCGTCACCTTCGGCGCGGTGGCCAGCTACATCGGCTTCACCGTCGGCTTCACCTCCTGGCGCATCAAGTACCGCCGCCAGATGAACGACGTGGACAGCGAGGCCAACACCAAGGCGCTGGACAGCCTGCTGAACTACGAGACGGTCAAGTACTTCGGCAACGAGGCGCACGAGGCCGCCCGGTTCGACGACGCGCTGGCCCGCTACGAGACGGCGGCCGTGCGCACGCAGGTCACGCTGAACCTGCTCAACATCGGCCAGGCCGCGATCATCGCCGGCGGGCTGGCGCTCATCATGCTCATGGCCGCCCGCGGCGTGGTGGCGGGGCAGATGACGGTGGGCAAGTTCGTGCTGGTCAACACCTACCTGATGCAGCTCTACCAGCCGCTGAACTTCCTCGGCTTCGTCTATGCCAGCATCAAGCAGGGCGTGGTGGACATGGAGCAGATGTTCCGCTTGCTGGCGGTGGACCAGGAGGTGGCGGACGCGCCCGGCGCAGCCCCGCTGGCCGGAGCGAAGGCCGGGTCAGTCGCGTTCGAGGACGTGCGGTTCGGCTACGGCCCGGACCGCGAGATCCTGCACGGCGTCAGCTTCGCGGTGCCGCCCGGGGGCAAGCTGGCCATCGTGGGGCCGACCGGGGCGGGCAAGAGCACCATCAGCCGGCTGCTGTTCCGCTTCTACGACGCCACCGGCGGCCGGGTGCTGATCGACGGCCAGGACGTGCGCGGCGTCACGCAGGACAGCGTGCGCGCCGCCATCGGCGTGGTGCCGCAGGACACGGTGCTGTTCAACGACACCATCCGTTACAACATCGCCTATGGCCGCCTCGGCGCCACCCAGGCGGAGGTGGAGCGCGCCGCCCGCGCCGCGCAGGTGCACGACTTCGTCCTCGCCCTGCCGGACGGCTACGACACCCGGGTCGGCGAGCGCGGGCTGAAGCTGTCGGGCGGCGAGAAGCAGCGCGTGGCCATCGCCCGCACCATCCTGAAGGACCCGCGCATCCTGATCCTGGACGAGGCGACCAGCGCGCTCGATACCCGCACGGAGGTCGAGATCGGCGCCGCCCTGCGCAACGCGCAGGCCAACCGCACCACGCTGGTGATCGCGCACCGGCTGTCCACGGTGGTCGATGCCGACGAGATCATCGTGCTGGCGGACGGCCGGGTGGCGGAGCGCGGCACCCATGCCGGCCTGCTGGCGGCAGGTGGCGCGTATGCCGGGATGTGGCGGCTTCAGGAGGCCGAGGCGGAGCTGGAGCTGGCCGAGATGGTCGCGGACGCGGCCTGAGCGGGGTTAAATCGCACTCCCGGTATGCCATCTAAGCCGAAAGGAGAGCCAGAATGACCCTCGCAGCCGATGACGGCGCGCCCGCCGACCTCAGCCATGCCGGCGCCGTGGTGGACAAGTCGGTGGAGTACATGACGGGGCAGAACATCAGCTCCATCGCCATCGCCTCCGCCCTGCTCGGCGGCGCGCTGGGCATGCTCTGCCGCACCCTGTCCGACGAGGCTGTGATCCAGATTCTGCAGAACGCCATCGGCAGCGTGCGCGCCGGCGAGCTGCGCGGCGCCCCGGGGGAGCCGGCCCGGGAGTCCGCCCCGCACTAGCCCCGCTCGGCCCACCAGCGCCGGGCCGCCACGAGCGACCAGATGCCTTCCACGAGTCCAAATGGCCAGGCACCTTGCAGGAAGCCGTAGATCGAGCCCAGCAGGCAGGACCCGGCGAACCCCAGCACGAACCACGGCGAGCGGCGCTCGCAGGCATAGCAGGCCAGCATGGCGGTGACGGCGAACAGTCCGTAGGCGGTGAGCCAGTCCACCCGCGTCTCTCCCACCTGGTTGACGGGGCGGGGCTGTATCGGCATAACCCGCCCTCCGCCAGACCCGAGGATTGCACCACGATGTCGCGCCGTTGCGAGATGACCGGCAAGGGCGTGCTGACCGGCAACAACGTCAGCCACGCCAACAACAAGAGCCGCCGCCGCTTCCTGCCCAACTTGCAGGAGCAGTCGTTGCTGTCCGACGTGCTGGGCGCATCCATCCGCGTGCGGCTGACGACGCACGCGCTGCGCACCATCGAGCACAATGGCGGGCTGGATTCGTTCCTGCTCACGACGCCGAACCGCAACCTGCCGGAAGAGGCGCAGTCGCTGAAGCGCCGCATCCTGCGCGCCCAGGCGAAGAAGGCGGCGGCTTAGCAGGTTGTTATAGACTCACGCTGCGGGTTTTTAGGCTATTCATGGCCAAATACTCCGTCATGACCGGGCTTGACCCGGTTATCCACGGGGTTGCCGCAATAGCCGGCCCACGCAGGTGCGCTCGACCGTTGCCGTTGCTGTTCCATCGGCGTGGATACCCGGGTCAAGCCCGGGCATGACAGCACAAAATGGGCAAGGGCCAGCAAGTCTGCCTTTGAGCAAAACAGTGAGGTTCATAATAGGCTGCTAGAGGGTTTTCCGTGCTGATGGACGCACGCAAAACGCTCTGAGTTTTGTTTTGCAAGCATCTTTATCCGACGTGCGCTTCCATTCGGTCGGATAATGCTCTAAGCTCGCAGCCCCTAGCGGCTTCTGCCCGGGCAGCAAGCTGCCCCCGCACCAAAACGACGCTCAACGCACGATGCGCAGCATGTAGCGCAGCGTCGCCCGCATGGTCGTGGTCTGCTCCGTCATGTCCGGCGTGAACGGCGGCACGCTGGCCCCCCGAAAGATGTCCAGCCACGCCCCGTCCAGGAACGGCGAGCGCGACGTCTCGATGATCTTGGCGGACAGCACCCGGCCGGACCGGTCGATTTGCAGCATCAGGGTGGCGTCGCCCTGCTGCTCGTCGGCGATGGCCTGCTCCGGGTAGTAGGTCCGCGCATCCACCCAGCGCCGCAGCTCGGACATCCAGTCCCCGCTCGGCCTGGCGCCGCTCATGTAGCCGAGCGAGGTGTCCTTCATGCCGCCCGAGTTGGAGGTGCCCATGTCGAAGCCATGCGACGCGTGGCCCGGCGGCTGCGCGGGCGCGTTGAACGACCATTGCTGCGGCACCGGAAAGCCGTTGGGGCTGCGCGGGACCGGGCGCGAGGCGTAGCGCGGCGGCGGGGCAGGGCGGGGCGGCAAGAGCAGCGGCGGCAGGGGCAGCGGCGGCTGCGGCATCTGGAACGCCGGCGATTGCAGGGTGTAGCCTTCCTCCTCCGGGTCCAGCGACACGGTCGGCGGCTGGGCCGCCGGCGGCGCGGGGTCGGGCGTCGGGGCGGGCGGCTGCTCGGGCGCCGGCTCCGGC
>CAXTJU010000188.1:0-3894 GCA_964244655.1 uncultured Acetobacteraceae bacterium
CCGCGGCGGTCAGCGCCGGGGAGCCGGCCTCCTCCAGCAGCTTCTGGTGGCGGCGTTGCAGCGAGCAGTCGCGCTCGCCCAGGTGCACCACGGCGCCGTGCGAGTCGGCCAGCACCTGCAATTCGATGTGGCGGGGACGGTCCAGGTACTTCTCCATGTACACCGCGTCGTTGCCGAACGCCGCCCGCGCCTCCGCCCGCGCCACCCGCCAGGCCTCGGCCAGCTCGTCCGCCGCGTGCGCCACCTTCATGCCGCGCCCGCCGCCGCCGGCCGCCGCCTTGATCAGTACGGGGTAGCCGATCCGCCCGGCGACCGCCGCGGCCTCCACCAGGTCCGCCACGGCGCCGTCGCTGCCGGGCACCAGCGGCACGCCGAGCGAGGCCATGGCGGCCTTGGCGGTGATCTTGTCGCCCATCATGCGGATGTGCGCGGCGGAGGGGCCGATGAAGGTGATGCCATGGTCCTCCACCATCTCGGCGAACCCGGCGTTCTCCGACAGGAAGCCGTAGCCCGGGTGGATCGCGTCCGCCCCGGTGATGCTGGCCGCGGTCAGGATGGCGGGAATGTTGAGGTAGCTGTCCTTCGCTGCCGCCGGGCCGATGCACACGCTCTCGTCGGCCAGGCGGACGTGCATGGCTTGCGCGTCCGCCGTCGAGTGCACGGCGACGGTGGGGATGCCCTGCTCGCGGCAGGCGCGCTGGATGCGTAGCGCGATCTCGCCGCGATTGGCGATCAGGACCTTGCCGAACACTACTCCACCACGACCAGCGCCTCGCCGTACTCCACCGGCTGGCCGGAGGTGACGAGGATGCGGGTGACGGTGCCGGCGCGGGCGGCCTTGATCTGGTTGAAGGTCTTCATCGCCTCGATCAGCAGCAATGTTTGCCCCACTGCCACCGCCTGGCCCGGCGTCACGAACGGCGCCATGCCGGGTTCGGCGGACAGGTAGGCGATGCCGACCATGGGGCTGGTGACGGCGCCAGGATGGTCCGCCGGGTCGAGCGCCGGGGGCGACGCCGCGACCGCCGCCACTGGGATGGGGGCCGCGACCGTCACGGCGGCCGCCATGGCAGGCGCGCGCACGACGCGGATGCGGCTGTCGCCGTCCGACACCTCGATCTCGGTCAGCCCCGTCTCGGCCAGGATTTCGGCGAGCACGCGGATTTCCGCCGTGTCGATCGGCAGCCGGCTCATTCCGCGTCGGCCTGCAGCAGGCTCGCCATGGCGGTCAGCGCCAGGCCGTAGCCGATGACGCCGAGGCCGCAGACCACGCCCACGGCCACGCGCGAGACGTAGGAGTGCTGCCGGAACTCCTCGCGGCGGTGGATGTTGGTCAAGTGCACCTCGATCACTGGCAGTTCGCTCGCCAGCAGCGCGTCCATCAGGGCGATGGATGTGGTGGTATAACCGGCCGGGTTGATGACCAGGCCGGCGGCGCGGCCGCGGAACTCCTGCACCCAGGACACCAGCTCGCCCTCGTGGTTGGACTGCCGGAAGTCGATGGCGAGGCCGAGGCCCTCCGCCGTCTCGGCGCACAGCGCCTCCACGTCGTCCAGCGTCTCGCGGCCGTACAGCTCCGGCTGGCGCAAGCCGAGCATGTTCATGTTCGGGCCGTTGAGCACGGCGACCAGCGGCAGGGGACCCGGCAGGACAGATGCGGCCATCCTCCGCGCCTACCATGCGCGCGCCGCCGCCGTCCAATGCGCGACCCAATGCGCAACGCCGGGTTGAGCCGGACGCGCGGCGGGCCCATTACAGAGTCCATGTCCCAAACGCTCACGCTGACGCTGAACGGCGAGACGCAGCGGCTCGCCGCACCCGTGACGGTGGCCGGGCTGCTCGCGCAGCTGGGGCTCGACGTGCGCAAGGTGGCGGTGGAGCGGAACGAGGCCATCGTGTCCCGCTCGTTGTACGAGGCCACCGAGCTTGCCGGCGGGGACGCGCTGGAGATCGTGCACTTCATAGGGGGCGGTTGACCATGGACACCATCGTGACGACCCAGGCCGATGGCTGGACCGTCGCCGGCCGGCGCTTCCGCTCCCGCCTGGTGGTGGGCACCGGCAAGTACCGCAGCCTGGAGGAGACGGCGGCGGCGATTGAGGCGTCCGGCGCGGAGATGGTGACGGTCGCGGTGCGCCGGGTGAACCTGTCCGATCCGGGCGCGCCGATGCTGCAGGACCACGTGGACCCCAAGCGCATCACCTACCTGCCGAACACCGCCGGCTGCCACACCGCGAACGACGCCGTGCGCACTCTGCGCCTGGCGCGGGAGGCCGGCGGCTGGAACCTGGTGAAGCTGGAGGTGCTGGGGCCGCCGCCGCACCTGTACCCGGACATGGCGGGGACGTTCGAGGCGGCGGCGGCGCTGATCAAGGACGGCTTCGAGGTGATGGTGTACTGCGCCGACGACCCGGTGGCGGCCAAGCGGCTGGAGGAGATGGGCTGCGTCGCCATCATGCCGCTGGGCGCGCCGATCGGCTCCGGGCTCGGGCTGCAGAACCCCGCGATGCTGGCCATGCTGATCGAGCAGGCGGGCGTGCCGGTGCTGGTGGACGCCGGCGTCGGCACCGCGTCGGACGCGGCGATGGCGATGGAGCTGGGCTGCGACGCCGTGCTGCTGAACTCCGCCATCGCCCACGCGGGCGACCCGGTGCTGATGGCGCGCGCCATGAAGGCCGGGGTGGAAGCCGGCCGCCTGGCCCATCTGGCTGGACGCATGCCGCGGCGCATGGCGGCCGATCCGTCGAGCCCGCTGGCTGGGCTGATTCGCTAGGCCGCCGCCGGCTCCGCGACCGCTGTCGCGATCACGTTTTTTGTGAACGTGGTGGCTGGGCCACGCCCTATGTTGCGCTTCGGTAACTCGGGCGGCCCTTCCGCGGCATCTTGGCGAGTATTCGGCCGGGTCTGCCGAGCGAGTGGCCGGGCAAGTCCAGCCGGCGCTGGAAACTGAACCGGGCAAGTAACAATGGCCTGGACCGGCTTCATAAAGACGGTATAAACCTTGCTGGCTTGCGGCAGCGCTGTGGTATGCACAGCACAGTCTGCCGCCTGTGGCAGAGGATTGAACGCGATCGCGAACGAGTTACCGCTTGCAGCCGGCCAAGTCCGCGGGCTGACTATCCCCGCCGCCCGATCCAGTGGCGAAGGAGCCTTGCTGCATGTCTTTCAAGCGTTTGTTGCTGCCGACCTTCGCCCTGGCCGTGATGGGGTCCGCCGCGGTTGGAGCGCAAAGCGTGGGGATGGCGTCATGGTACGGCGAGCGGCACGACGGACTGCGCACCAGCACCGGCGCGGTGTTCGACCAGGAGGGCATGACGGCCGCCAGCCGCAGCCTGCCGCTCGGCAGCCGGGTGCGGGTGACGATGCATGAAACCGGGCGGTCCGTCGTCGTGCTGGTCAATGACCGGATGGGCGGGCGCAGCTCCATCATCGACTTGGCCAAGGGGGCAGCGCGCGAGATCGGCCTGCTTGGCCGCGGGCGCGGCATGGTGTCGATCGACACGGCGGACGGCGAGCCGGTCGAGGTCGCGGAGGCCGAGGATGACGACGCACCCGGCGTGCTGGAGAGCCAGCCGCGCCGCCGCCACGGTTGGCGCCGGGCCAGCGTCCGGCTCGCCTCCTGCTGCCATCTGGGCTCGGCGGCCTCCTCGCCCGCCGCCTCGTCAGCCCTGGGCCGCGGTGCCAGGCAGCAGCATGCGGCGCGCCGCCAGGCCTGAGGCGGCGTCCCTCGAACAGGCTGCACTTACAACCCTTTAACCATCTTTGGATTTTCTTGGGCCAAGCCGATATTTCCGCTTGCGCCCACCCCCTCAGGGTCCTATTTGCGCATCCCACGCAGCAACGCACGTGCCTCTGGCCTTCGGGTTACGCAACGACGTCAAGCGTTCTGGCAAG
>CAXTJU010000189.1:0-3766 GCA_964244655.1 uncultured Acetobacteraceae bacterium
TGGCTGCGCTGCCTTGCGCGTTCGCACTCGCCCATCTCATGGCCTACGCGCTCTATTGGCTGTTTGAGCGGCATCACCGCCATGTCGGCCGCGTGTTGAAAACCTATCTCGCTGTGCCAAGCCGCCGCGCAGCGCCAGCGGTTCGCCTGGCCGCATCGGCCTCCCGTTAGAGCATCGCCTCGACCGAATGGGATCACGCGTCGAATAAGATGCTCGCAAAACAAAGGCTGGAGCGTTTTGTGTGCATTCATCAGCACAGAAAACGCTCCAGAGCGCCTAGCGCTATGGCGTTCCGTTCTCCGTCGAGGCCCGCAGCTGGTTAGGGTCCTGGATGTTGCCGTACCAGCCCGAAATCTCCTGCACCACGATCGTCCAGCCATCTGGCATCCCATCATTGTCCTTGGCCCGCGACGCGCCGGGGGAGAAGCCGGGGATCGCCTGGTTGCCGATGATGAGGTGCATGGCGACCGTCTTCTGCCGGCCATCCGCCGGGTCGATGTAGGTCTGCTGCGGATATTCCATGTAGCTCGTGGCGACAAGCTTGCCGTCCACCAGTAGGTCGATGAGGTTGCTGCCGTCGCCGCGCCAGTTGCCGACCAGGTCGTGGAACCCGTCCGACCAGTCGAATGGCGTGCGCTCGAATGGCGGCGCGTAGCCCTGGCCGTAGTATTTCCAGCCGTCGCCGTTGGCCCAGTACACCGCGTGCGGCTTGGCCTGCCAATGCGTGCCGTAGATGTCGGGGGTGCCGAAGTCGATCTGGTAGCCTGTCGGCACGCCGTTGGACTTGCGGGAGTAGTTGTCGTTCCAGTCGATCTCGAAGCTGAGCGGCGTCAGGCGCGCTAGCGCGTCCGGGCCGCCGAACCCCTTGTACGGGTCCTCGCCGGGGCCCGGCGGCCGCTGCTGCCCGCTGGCCAGCCAGATCGGCGCCCAGGAATGGTCGCCCTTGGGGCTGCGGTAGCGCACCTTCAGCACCGTGCCGGGCCGCCACTCGAACGGCAGCCGCACCATGGCGCCCCAGACATGGCCGGGGCTGCAATCGGTGTGGTTCTGCGAGCAGATTGCCCGCAGGTGCATCCCGTCCGCCGCCATGACGTGCAGGTCGTCCGGCGCGCCGACCGGGTAGTGCCGCGCCACCGCCGCGAAGGTGTTGTTGTTGGACTGCCCCGTGTCCATCGGGCTGCCGATCGCGGATTTCAGGTCGCCGTACAGGTAGTTTAGGAAAAAGCGGTCCCGGATGGACTGCCCCGTCGTCATGTTGGCCCCGGGCTGGCCGCTGCCCAGCACGAGCGAGAACGCGTTACGCGAACCCGGCGTCATCGCCAGCCCGTCTCCCGGCACGGCGCCGGCCACCACCGGCAGCGTCTCGGGCGATGGATTGCTGGGCGTGGTGAGGAAGTCCCCGTCCGTCTCGTGCGCGCCCGAAGGCTCCGCAGCGGCCAGCTGCGCCGGCAGTACGCCCGCGGCAATGGCGGCCAGCAGCTTGGCCAGGTGGATGTTCATGATGCTCCTTTCTTCTCCCTCTCCCGCACGTGCGGGAGAGGGCCGGGGTGAGGGCGATTCGGGCACGCGACCGGCTCCGCCGCCCCCGGCAAAGCCGCGAACCATCCGGCGTAGCAGGTGGTGCGCGCCATGCGCCGGGTCAGGTCTGGCGCGCCGTCCCGCCACCAGGGGGGGCCGCGTTCGCCCAGGGCGCGCTTCGCCGCGTCCACCCGCTGCCGCGCCGCTTCCCGCCCGGCCGCGTCGCCGGCGCGCATCGCCCGGCCCTTGTCCCGCCTGGCGTCCATCAGCGCGCGGGTCAGCCCGGCCCGCTCCGCCGCCGCCAACGCCGGGTCCGTGCAGCGCCAGAGCCGGCCGCGCACCACGAAGTAGCGCCCGTCCGGCGTGACCGGCGGCACGGCTCAGGCCAGCGCATCGGCCATGCGGTCCAGCGCCGTGCCCAGCTGGGCCGCGTCCCGGCAGACGCACATCCGCAGCCATCCCGCCCCGGCGGCGCCGAACAGCTCGCCCGGCGCCAGCCCCACCCGCGCCCGCTCCAGCAGGTGCAGGCAGGCCGCCCGGCCATCCGGCCAGCCCGCGACCTGGAAGAAGGCATACATCCCGCCCCGCGGCGGCTCGGTCAGCCGCACCCGGGGGACCGCTCCCAACCGGCCATGCGCCAGCGCCACCCCGGCGCGGCAGCGTTCCCGCATCTCCGAGACCAGCATCTCGCCCTCGGTCAGCGCCGCCGCCCCGGCATCCTGGATGAAGTCGGCGGTGCCGCTGTTCAGGTACTGCGTCATGGCGCCCAGCTTGTCCGCGACGGAGGCCGGGTGGGTCAGCCAGCCGAGCCGGAAGCCGGTCATCGCCCAGGCCTTGCTGAAGCTGTTGATGCCCATGACCAAGTCGTCCGGCTCCGCCAGGGCCAGCAGGGACGGCGCCGGGTCGCCGTCGAAGCAGAGCCGGCCGTACACGTCGTCAGTGATGATCCACACGCCGCGCTCCCGGCCCAGCGCGAGCAGCGCCCGCACGTCCTCCGCCGTGGCGGTCCAGCCGGTGGGGTTGGCGGGCGAGGAGAACAGGATCGCCCGCGTCCGCGCGTCGCACAGCGCGGCCACGCGGTCGATGTCCAGCATCCAGCGGTTATCCTGCAAGATCAGCGGGCAAGGCCGCGCTTCGGCGCCTGCGACATGGATCGCGTTGGGGATGTTGGGCCATTGCGGCGTGAGATAGACGGCGTTGGTGCCGCCTTCCAGCACCAGGCCGAGCGCCAGCGCCACCGCCTGCATCCCGCCCGGGGTCACGGTGCTGCGCTCCGGCCCGAACGGGCGGCCGTGCAGCCGGGCCTGGTAGGCGGACAGCGCCGCCGTCAGCGCCGGGCTGCCGCGCATGGCGGGCACGTAGAAGGTGCGGCCCGCGTCCAGGGCGCGCTTGGCCGCGTCCCGGATGAACGGCGGCGTCACCACGTCGCCCTCGCCGAACCACAGCGGGATGACGTCGCCCAGGTGCCGCGCCCGCTCGGCCAAAGCGGCGATGTTGTCGGTCACGAGATCCTGGATTTGCGGGCGGATGCGGGTTTCCGGGCCATCCGGGCGGACGTTGGGGATCATGCCGCAACCTAGTGCGGCGGCGCGCCGGAGGGAACCGCCGGCCCCCGCGCCGCGCTTGTCCGGCCAGAGGAGAGCCGAGCATGACCCCGACCGAAGACATCCCGCCCGCCGACGCCCCCGAGCCCACCCGCTACGAGGAGAACGCGACCGCGGAAAAGGACCCGGCGGCCAACGCCAAGGCCGACCGCGAGGTGGCGGCCATCACCCGCACGGTGCAGCCGCACAGCGACGCGCCCTCCCGCAGCGGCATCACCGGCGGCGGCACCGGCGCGGACAGCGAGCGCGGCTGAACCGGCTCGCTACGGCTCCGGCGGCACCGGGCTGCACGCCGCGGCGGTGGAGCGGGCCAGCAGCAGCATCCGCCGCGCCGCCACCCCCGCCCCGGCCATCTCGCCGAGCGCGTGCGTCAGCAGCGGGTTGGACAGCAGGGCGTGCGCCGCCGCGTTGACCGCGACCTCCGAGCCGGCCACCAGCCCCGCCGCGAGCACGCTGCGGCGCAGCAGCCCCAGTGTGCCGAGCAGGCCCGGCCGCATCCCGTGCAGCGCCGCCACCTGGCGCACCAGCCGCACGCCGCGCCACGCCACCAGCAGCACCGCCAGCGACGGCGCCGGGATCGCCGCGATGCCGGCCGCCATCTGGAACGCCGCCGTCCGGCCGAGCGCGTCGGCCCGGGCGCGCAT
>CAXTJU010000190.1:0-3631 GCA_964244655.1 uncultured Acetobacteraceae bacterium
GCCTCACGTTGATTGCTACCAGCCCACGTCGTTGCCTCAGGTGGTTTGCTACCGGCGGACGCGGGCTTGGGAAGCAACAGGATGGTACGGCGAATCAGCATGGCGGGACGGACGGAGCTTCTGGAGGCGGTGAGCACGCGGTATGGGGGTGCGACGCGGTCGGAGCGGTCGCGCATCCTGGACGAGTTCACGGCGGTGACGGGCTACCACCGCAAACATGCCATCCGGCTGCTGTCCGGCCGGGGCGACCTGGAGAGGGTTGAGCCGCACACAGATAACCAAGATCAGGCTGAGGCCCGACGTTGTCGTTATGGTCCCGAGGTGCGCGATGCACTGATCCAGCTGTGGGAGGTTGCTGACCGGGTTTGCTCGAAGCGGCTGCAGCCGATGATCGCTGTGTTGCTGCCTGCTTTGGAACGGCATGGCCGGGTGACGCTGGACGAGGCGACGCTGCTGGAGGTGAGCGCCGCCACGATCGACCGCTTGCTCAGCGGGGTACGCCTGGCTGCGGGCAGTGGACGTCGGCGTCCGGCAGGGTTTGGCTCGGCGGTGCGGCGCAGCGTGCCGATCCGGACGTTCAATGACTGGGGCAATCCCGTTCCAGGTTGGGTCGAGGTAGACTTCGTGGCGCACGGCGGCACGACGGTGTCGGGAGCGTTCGTGCAGACGATGGTGCTGACGGACGTGGCGACCGGGTGGACGGAGTGCATCCCGATCGTGGTGCGCGAGGCCGAGATGGTCGTGCATGCCCTGGACCGTGCGCGTGAGCTGTTTCCATTTCCGTTGCGCGGGATGGATTTCGACAACGACAGCCTGTTCATGAACGACCTGGTGGTGGGCTGGTGCCGAACGGAGGGGCTGGAGGTGACGCGCTCGCGAGCCTACCGCAAGAACGACCAGGCCTGGGTGGAGCAGAAGAACGGCGCGATCGTGCGGCGGCTGGTAGGCTATGGGCGGTTCGAGGGCGTGCTGGCTGGAGAAAGCCTTGGGCGGCTGTATGCGTCGGCGCGCCTGCACGGCAACCTGTTCCAGCCTTCGTTCAAGCTGCGGGAGAAACGCCGGGAGGGCGCCCGGGTTATCAAATGCTACTATGCGCCGGAGCCGCCGGTGATGCGGGCGCTGACGCACGCGGCGGTATCGAAGGCCGACAAGTCGCGACTGCGCGCGATGCTGGCAGATGCCGATCCTGTGCTGCTGCTGGCTGGCATCCGCGCATCGCAGACGGAGCTGGGCAAGCGGGTGGATGAGCGCGGCATGGCAGCTGGTCGTGCCGAAACACCGGCGCCACTCGATCTGGCGCTGTTCACGGCGAGCCTGAAGGTGGCGTGGGAGGCCGGTGAACAACGGCCCACGCACCGGCGCCGCTACGTCCGGGTCAAGCCAATCGTGCGGCCGTCAATGCTGGATGCGGTGCGCGACCAACTGCTGACGTGGCTGGAGGCGCAGCCCGCGTTGACGGCCGTGGCTGCGCTGGAGCGGTTGCGGGCGCTGGATCCGGACCGGTTCAGCGTGGATCATTTGCGCACGGTGCAGCGGTTCATGAAGGTGCGGCGGCTGACGATGGCGCGGGAGGTTCTGCTGGGACCGTTGCCTGCATCGGCGGCTTTGGTGCCCAGTGTTACTGTCGCTGAAGACGGCGCATGGGCCGAAGGCGACACAAAAAGTCTCGGTAACATCCCGTCATGAGGCAACACGCTGGATGGGTTCCTGATGTCGCTTGATAGCTCTGGCGGTGGTCCTTCTGCATTTCCCAAAAAGGATCGGGAAACGAGAGGAGTGTTGTCGCTGCATCGCCCGCTGGATGCCTATTGGCGCGTGCGGCATCCAGAGGAGAAGTCCTCGACGAGCGCGCGGACGATGTCGAGCTTCTCGATTTGTGGGAAGTGCCCCGCTTCGGCGATTAGCTCGAACCGCGCGGTCGGCATGCTGTCGGCCAGGCGCCGTCCGTATGCGGCGTCGACGATCCGGTCGCTCTCGCCCCACGCGACCAGCGCGGGAATGTCGAGGCTGCCCAAACGGTCGCGTAGAGCTGGATCGTGCATGAACGGCTCGCCGGCATACACTCGGAGAACCTGCTGGTTGCGCTTCAACCTTGCCAGTGCTTCCGGTGTTGGGGGCATGGCCGAGAAGCGGTTGGGATCGTGGAAGGCGAGAGCGGCGCGCTCGGCCGGCGGCACGTTCATCGGATCGATGATGACCGTGTCGGGCGAGCCAGTATCGATGCCGACGGCATTGATGAGGACGATCCCGACGACGCGCGGAGACTGTCGCAGCGCCATCTCTGCCGCAATCCAGCCGCCCACCGAGTTGCCGACGAGGACGACATCATCGAGCGCGAGGCGTTCGATCAAAGCGAGGTAGGCGATGGCGAGGTCGTCGATGGTGTGGAACCAGTCGGGTCGCGGTTCCTGATCGTATCCGGGATGGACCGGAGCTACGATCCGGTGACTGCCGGCGAGAGCATCTCCAAGCTCAGCCGTGGAGGTTGGGCCGGCACCACCATGCAGGATGAGGAAGGCGGGGCCGCTGCCCGTGTCACCGAAGGCCAGCGGCAGCGTTTCGGCGAAAAGGCGGCTTCGCTGCAGGATGGACATCAATCACACCTTAGGCTTACGATACCAACATGCTTATGTAAGCATGTTGGTATGTCAAGCACGCTCGAAAGCCTGGGGTACCTCATCAAGACGGTCCAGCATTGTCATCATCGTGCACTTGATGCGGCACTGGACACGCTCGGCATCAGCCTGGTGCAGTGGAACGCGTTGCGCGAGATCGACCGCAATCCCGCTGCTTCGATGCACCGTCTCGCCGAGCTGACGTTCAACTCGGACCAAGCCTTTGGGACCCTCGCCTCCCGCCTCCTGCGGGCCGGCCTCATCAAGCGGCGACAAGGCCGGGGACGCGTTCTCGTCCACGTCCTTACCGAGGAGGGTAGACGTCTTCTCGACGAGGGCGCGCGACGTCACAGGACGGTTGTGGAAACCTCATTCGCCGTTTTGCTTGGCGACGAACGCGACATGCTCGGCGCGATCCTGACGAAGCTCGCACAGAACAGCATCCTGCGCTGAGCCGGCTCCGTGACGATCGCGAAGCCGGGACGCTTTCCGGCCCTAAGTTCGCCCTTATAGGGAACTACCCTCACTGAACCCTCATGCAACAGTTGCGTCACCTGCCGCGTCTTTGACAGTTTAACGCGACGCCCCCCAGGAGTGGGCCGCCGACGATGTGAGATCGGCGACACAGTTTGGGGGATCGAGATGGCAAGCAAGCACCACAAGCCCCAGGAGATAGTTGCCAGGTTCTGGCAGGTGGAGGTCCTGGCGGACCAGGGCAAGGTTGTGGCGGAAGCCGTCAGGTCGATCGGGCTGAAGGAGGCGGCATATTACGGTCGGCTTGCCGAGTGTGGTGGCTTGAAGCTGGACCAAGTGCGTCGTCTGAAGCAGCTGGAGCAGGAGAACAGCCGCCTGCGGCGGGCAGTATCGGAACGGCTAAGCTTGATGAGCTTGCTCCTTCAGCCATTGGCCGAACACTCGTGCCGCACGCGTCTGCAGCTTCGTGCTGGTGAGCAGGAAGAAGCTACGGGCCGAGCGCGGCCGATACGTTCGCAGGCCGTGCAACCGGCCCTGCCGGA
>CAXTJU010000191.1:0-3579 GCA_964244655.1 uncultured Acetobacteraceae bacterium
CGGAGGCCCAGTCCGCGAACCAGGGCGCGGCCGGCCCGGCGTTGGGCGCAAAGGCGATCTGCGCCGCGGCGGCCTGCGCCTCGGCCGCGGTGATGGCGCCGGTTTCTGCCATGGCGGCCAGCACGTCGCGCGCGCGGGCCGCCGCCGCCTCCGGGTCCGCCCGCGGGTTGAGCCGGGACGGCGCGCGCGGCACGCCGGCGAGCACGGCGCACTGCCACAGGCTGAGCTTGCGGGCGGACACGCCGAAATACAGCCGCGCCGCCGCGTCCACCCCCCAGGTGCCGCTGCCGAGGTACACCCGGTTCAGCCAGATCTCGAGGATTTCGCGCTTGGTGAAGCTGTGCTCCAGCCACAGCGTCAGGATCAGCTCCTGCACCTTGCGGCGGAAGGTGCGGGCGTTGGTCAGGAACAGGTTCTTCGCCACCTGCTGCGTCAGGGTGGAGCCGCCCTGCCGCAGCTGGCCGGAGCGCAGGTTCACCACGGCGGCGCGCGCCATGCCGAGCAGGTCGATGCCGGGGTGGCTCCAGAACCGCCGGTCCTCGATGGAGGTGACGGCCGCCGGCAGCCAGGGCGGCAGCTCGGACAGGCGCAGCGAATCCCCCACCACGTCGCCGAAGCTGGCGAAGGCGTGGCCGCCGCGGTCCTGCAAGGTGAGGCCGGGGCGGCGGGCCGCGTCCAGCGCCGCCTCCGGCCGCGGCAGGTCGCGCGCGAACCAGGCCACCACCAGCACCCCGGCCACCGCCGCCCAGATGCCCGCGATCAGCAGCAGGCGCGCCACCCGCCAGCCGAATCGGCGACGCCGCGGGGCGGCGTAGGTTGCAGTGGCCATGGCCCCGCCTACGCCGCGGCGCGCGGGGCGTGC
The DNA here is from genome assembly GCA_964244655.1 of uncultured Acetobacteraceae bacterium. GTDB lineage: Bacteria > Pseudomonadota > Alphaproteobacteria > Acetobacterales > Acetobacteraceae > LMUY01. The sequence continues at coordinate 863 of CAXTJU010000191.1, forward strand.
AAGGGGCACGGCTTGCCGCTGGCGGGCAGACTGCGCAGGATCGGGCGGCACATGGAGGCGGATGCATGAGGGGCCTGTTCCTGGACGCGAGCGACGCCCTGGCCGACGTGTTCGACCGCATGGCGCAGCCGGACGACCCGGCGATCCTGGTCAACCACGACGCCGCCATCGCCGCCGAGGCGCTGCCCAGCCTGCTGGACGGCTACGATTTCGTGCTGGACGACCACACCGCCCTGCCCACGGACGCGCTGCGGCAGTGCTCGGCGCTTCGCCACGTCATCTTCCTCGGCACCGGCGCGCGCTCCTACATGGACCCGGAGGCGCTGGCGGCTTTAGGCATCACCGTGCACACCATCCGCGGCTACGGTGACGTGGCGGTGGCGGAGCACACGGCGGCGCTGATCTGGGCGGCGGCGCGCGGGCTGGCGGGCATGGACCGCGCCATGCGCGCCGGGCGATGGCTGCGCACCGAGGGCGTGCAGCTGCGCGGCAAGACGCTCGGCCTGCTGGGCTTCGGCGGCATCGCGGCCGAGGTGGCGCGCATCATGGCAGGCGCCGGGATGCGGGTGATCGCCTGGAACCGCACCCCGCGCGAGGAGCCGGGCGTGGCGTTCGTGGCGCTCGACCAATTGCTGACGCAGAGCGACGTGCTGTCCCTGCACCTGCTGCTGACCGACGAGACCCGCGGCTTCCTGGGCCGCGAGCGGCTGGGCCGGCTGCGCCCGTCCGCCATCCTGGTCAACACCGCCCGCGGCGCGCTGGTGGACGAGGCGGCGCTGGTGGAGGCGCTGCAGCACGGCCGCATCGCCCACGCGGCGCTGGACGTGTTCGACGAGGAGCCGCTGCCGCCGGGCCACCCGTTCACCAGCATGGAGCGGGTGACGCTGTCGGCGCACAGCGCGTTTCGCACCCCGGAGGCGAGCGAGACCCTGATCCGCCGGGCGCTGGATATCGCCAAGCGGGTTGCTGGCGGGTAAGGTTTGCACCGTGCCCGCCTGGCGGAATGGTAGACGCGCCAGACTTAAAATCTGTGGCCGCAAGGCGTGCCGGTTCGAGTCCGGCGGCGGGCATCCATGGCATCCAATACCTGACAGCGCCGCCGAACCCGGATAGGCTCGCGGCCATGCTGACGGACCTGCCCAACCTGCTCACCCTGTCGCGCATCGCCGCCATCCCGGTGCTGGTTGCCTGCGCCGTGGCGGCCACCCCCGTGGGGGACCTGCTGGCCATGCTGGTGTTCACCGCGGCGGCGCTCACCGACTGGCTGGACGGCCACCTCGCGCGCACCCGGCGGCAGCACTCCGACATCGGGCGCATGCTGGACCCGATCGCGGACAAGCTGCTGGTCGGCGCCACGCTGATGCTGCTCGCCGGCCTCGGGCGGCTGCCGTACGGCGGGCTATACCCGGCCATCGTCATCCTGCTGCGCGAAATCCTGGTCAGCGGGCTGCGCGAATACCTCGCGGGGCTCAGCCTCCGCCTGCCGGTGACGCGGCTGGCCAAGTGGAAAACCGGCTTCCAGATGGGCGCGCTGGGCACGCTGCTGGCCGGGGACGCGACGGCGCGGCTGCTGCACGTGCCGCTGCCGGTGACCGCCATCGGCGAGGCCATGCTGTGGGTCGCGGCGGTGCTGACGCTGCTCACCGGCTGGGACTACCTGCGCGCCGGGCTGCGCCACGTGGCCGCCCCCAGCCGGCCGTGACGCCGCCCATGACGCCCGCCGTGCTGGGCATCGCCGGCTGGTCGGGCGCGGGCAAGACCACGCTGATCGAGGCGGTGCTGCCGCGGCTGCGCCAGGCCGGGCTCAGTGTGTCCACCGTGAAGCACGCCCATCACGGCGCGGAGCTGGACCGCCCCGGCAAGGACAGCTGGCGGCACCGCGCGGCCGGCGCGCGGGAAGTGCTGCTGGCCATGCCGGGCCGCTGGGCGCTGCTGCACGAGGAACCCGGCGCCGAGCCCGACCTGCCCGCCCTGCTGGCCCGGCTCAGCCCGGTGGACCTGGTGCTGGTGGAAGGCTTCCGGCACTACCCGTTCGCCAAGCTGGAGGTGCACCGCCCGGGCTTGGGCAAGCCGCCGCTCTGGCCGGAGTGGCCGGACGTGCTGGCGGTGGCGGCGGACGCGGCGCTGCCGGGCTGCGGCCGGCCGGTGCTGCCGCTCGGCGATGCTGGCGCGATTGCAACATGGATCGTGGCATTCGTGCACGGGACCGGCGCGGAACCTTGAGCGAATCCTTGCCGCAGGGCACAGTCCCGCCTGGCCGGTCGATCATCCAATGGCAGCCATGTTCGGAGCCTTCCCTCGATGCGGCGTCCTGCCTTTCCCAGCCTAGCGGCCCTTTCGCTCGCCTGCGCCGGCCTGCTGCCCGGCTGCACCGGCACCGGGGTGTTCTTGGACCACACCTTCCAGTGGTACGGCGCCAACCCCAACACGCCCGCCGGCAACAGCGAGACGTTCCAGAATATCCGCGGCGAGAAGGTCGATGTGCCGCCGCTGCTGCCCGAGTCCGGCAACGTGTGGCCGGACGACACTCGGCCGGACCAGACGATGCAGGACCTGGAAAAGCAGCAGAACGAGGAGATCCGCAAAGGCGGCGGCGGGGCAGCGGCGGGCGGCGGCGTTGGCGCATCGCCCGGGCAGAACCCGCAGGCCGGCCGCGCCAACGCCGCCGACCGCGGCCTGCCGCCGCCGCGCATCCCGCCGCCCCCGCCGGCCAAGGC
>CAXTJU010000192.1:0-3564 GCA_964244655.1 uncultured Acetobacteraceae bacterium
CTGTTCTGGTTCTACTCGCACCCGGCGGTATACATCATGCTGCTGCCGGGCATGGGGGTGATCAGCGAGATCATCCCGTGCTTCGCCCAGAAGAAGCTGTTCGGCTACCATTTCGTCGCCTACTCCAGCATCGCGCTCGCCTCGCTCACCTTCTTCGTGTGGGGCCACCACATGTTCTTCAACGGCGAGAGCGACACGGCGGCCCTGGTGTTCTCCATCCTGAGCTTCACTGTCGCCGTGCCCTCGGCGATCAAGGCGTACAACTGGACCGCCACGATCTACAAGGGCAACATCCGGCTGAAGACGCCGATGCTCTACGCCATGGGCTACATCGGGCTGTTCGTGCTGGGCGGCCTCACCGGGCTGTTCCTCGCCACCCTGCCGTTGGACGAGCACATGCACGGCACCTACTTCGTGGTGGCGCACTTCCACTACATCATGGTCGGCGGCACCGTGCTGGCGTTCCTCGGCGGGCTGCATTTCTGGTGGCCCAAGTTCACCGGCCGCATGTATCCGGAAGGCTGGGGCTTGGTGGGCGCCTTCCTGATGTTCATCGGCTTCAACGTGACCTTCTTCCCGCAATTCCTGCTCGGCTACCTCGGCATGCCGCGGCGCTACCACGAGTATCCGGCGGAGTTCCAGCTGCTGAACGTCATGTCCTCCGCCGGGGCCACCATCCTGGCCGTGGGGTACATCTTCCCGATGGTGTACCTGGTCTGGTCGTTGTTCTACGGCCGCAAGGCGCCGTCCAACCCGTGGGACGCCAAGGGCCTGGAGTGGACCACCACGTCGCCGCCGCCCACCCACAACTTCCTCACGCCGCCCACGGTTGACTTCGAGCCGTACGACTACCCGATCCAGCCGGTCGGCGACGCGCCGGCGCAAGGGCGGCCCTGATGCCGTCACGGGCGATCGGGCTGCCGGTCGGCATCGAGGTCGAGGGCCACTTCACCAACGCGGCCCAGCAGCGCGAGGCGGGCCAATTGGGCATGTGGGCCTGGCTGGTGACGGAGCTGCTGCTGTTCGGCGGCGGCTTCTGCGTGGCCCTGGTGCTGCACTACCAGCATCCGGAGTCGGTTAAGGCCGCCGTCACGCACCTGAAATTCTGGATCGGCGCCGTCAACAGCGTGGTGCTGATCTGCTCCAGCCTCACCATGTCGGGCGCCATCGTCATGTCCCGGCTCGGCGGGCAGCGCTGGATGGTGCGGTGCATGCTGGCGACCGCGGCGCTGGGCACGTTGTTCCTGCTGTTCAAGAGCTTCGAGTATTACCAAGACTACGACGAGCACATGATCCCGTTCATCACCCACCCGTTCGCCCTGGAGAGCGACCCGGCGGCCGCCCTGTTCGTCAACCTGTACTTCGCCATCACCGGGCTGCACTTCTTCCACCTGACCACGGGCATCGCCATCCTGCTGTGGATGACGCGGCGGGCGAGCCAGCCGAACTTCCTGCGGCAGCACCAGAACTGGATCGAGGTGTACGGCCTCTACTGGCACTTCATCGACCTGGTCTGGATCATCGCTTTCCCCGTGCTGTACGTGGTCGGGCGATGAAGCTGGAACTCGACTTGCCCAACGCGGAGGACCAGCGCGAGATCTGGCATCACATGCGGGTGCCGGTGTTCGCCTGCGCCGCCCTGCTGTGCTTCCTCGCCGGCATCGTCCTGCTCGGCGCGCTGGTCCCGTCGAGCGTGGCCTCCTACCTGGAGGCGGGGCTGACGCTCTGCATGATGGTCACCGTGCTGCTGTTCACCATGGAGGTCCGCGAGGACCAGCCGGTGCTGCAGCTCTGGGCGGTGGTGGGCTTCTGCTGGCTCACCATCCTGCTCGGCATGACCATGATCGACTTCGTCACCCGATAGCAGGGCTTCCCTCCCCAAGGTAAAGGTGTCCAGAGGACGACTGTTCTCTGGTGGGGTCCGGGGCAAAGCCCCGGCCTTCTGTTGCCACGGGTGACGCCCCCTCCCGCTTTTGCTACCACCCAGGCCAAGCCAAGGAGCGCGCGGTTGGGACGGACGCAGCAGATCGCGAGCTTCAGCATCGTGCTGGGCGCAGGCGTGCTCGCGCTCAAGACAGGCGCCTGGTGGCTGACCAACAGCGCCGCCCTGTTCTCGGACGCCCTGGAAAGCACCGTCAACGTCGCCGCCGCCGTCATCGCCCTGGTGGCGCTGCGCTTCGCCGAGCGCCCGGCGGACGCGAACCACCCGTACGGCCACCAGAAGGCCGAGTTCTTCGCCGCCGTGGTGGAGGGCGTGCTGATCATCGTGGCCAGCCTCGCCATCCTGCAGCACGCCTGGGCCACCTGGCAGGACCCGACGCCGCTCGCCGCCCCCTGGCAGGGCCTGGCGCTGAACGCCCTGGCCGCCGTGCTGAACGCCGCCTGGGGCACCGTGCTGCTGCGCGCCGGGCGGCGCAGCCGGTCCATGACGCTGCGGGCCGACGGGCGGCACCTCTGGGCGGACGTGGTGACCTCCGCCGCCCTGCTCACCGGCCTCGGCCTGGCGCTGTGGACGGGGCTGCCTGTGCTCGACCCGGCGCTGGCCGCCGGCATCGCCGCCTACGTGCTGTGGTCCGGCACCAGCCTGATCGGCGAGTCCGTGGGCGGCCTGATGGACGCGGCGCCGCCGCCGGACGTGGTGGACCGCATCCGCCACCTGGTGGGCGAGCATGCCGAGGGCGCGCTGGAAGTGCACGACCTGCGCACCCGGCACGCCGGCCGGCTGACCTACCTTGAGTTTCACTTGGTCGTGCCCGGGGACATGCGCGTGTCGCAGGCGCACGCCATATGCGACCGCATCGAGCAAGCCTTGCGGCACGACATGCAGCACCTGACCATCACCATCCACGTCGAGCCGGAAGGCAAGGCGAAGCACCATGGAGTCCTCGTGCTATGACGATCCGCATCGACCGAGTCATCACCCGCGGCGGCGACGGCGGCCAGACATCCCTGGGGGACGGCACCCGGGTCGCCAAGGACGCGCTGCGGGTGGAGGCCTACGGCACGGTCGATGAGGCCAACGCCACCCTCGGCCTGCTGCGCCTGCACGCCCGGGGCGAGCCGGACGCGATGCTGGCGCGGGCGCAGAACGACCTGTTCGACGTGGGCTCCGACCTCTGCGTGCCCGGCGAGGCCGGCGACCGGCTGCGCCTGACCGACGCGCCCTCCCTCCGGCTGGAGGCCGAGGTCAAGGCGATGACCGCCACGCTCCCGCCGCTGGACAGCTTCATCCTGCCCGGCGGCACCCCCGCCGCCGCCCACGCCCACCTGGCCCGCACGGTGGTGCGCCGGGCCGAGCGGCTGGTGGTGGCGCTGGCGCGGGAGGAGGCGGTGAACCCGGCGGTGATCCGCTTCCTGAACCGGCTGTCGGACCACCTGTTCGTGCTGGGCCGGGTGCTGAACGAGGGCGGCACGGCGGACGTGAAATGGGTGCCGGGGGCGAACCGGTGATCCACCCGCCGGGTCCTCGCGGCTGACCGGGTAGGCGGCTTCACGCGCCGCCGGCTCACCCGCTGTTGAGCCGCGCGCGGGCGTTCTCCCGCGCCATGGCGGCGGCGAGCTGGG
>CAXTJU010000193.1:0-3382 GCA_964244655.1 uncultured Acetobacteraceae bacterium
GGCCCCGCCTGCGCCGCATCGCCGCTTGGCTGGCGGGGGCGGAGCGCGACCGCCGGCTCGGCGCCGGGCTGTCCCACATCGTCCCCGAGCAGCCCGGCCAGTGGACGGTGCCCGGGCCGCTGCCGTTCACCCTGTCCGGCCGCGCCGACCGCATCGAGCGGCGGCAGGACGGCGGCATCGCCATCCTGGACTACAAGACCGGCGTGCCGCCCTCCGCCGCGGACGTGCGCGCCGGCCTCGCCCCGCAGCTCCCGCTGGAGGCCGCGATGGCCGCCGACGGCGCGTTCGGCCCGGAGCTGGCCGGCCGCGCCTGCGACCTGACCTACTGGCACCTGACCGGCGGCTTCGTCCCCGGCGAGGCCCTGGCGCTGTTCAAGGGCGACGAGGCGCTGATCGGCGAGGTGGTCGCCACCGCCCGCGCCAAGCTCGCCGCCCTGGTCGCGGCGTTCGACGACCCGGCGCACCCCTACCTGTCGCAGCCCCACCCCGGCCACGCGCCCCGCTTCTCCGACTACACCCAGCTCGCCCGGGTGGCCGAGTGGGCGGCGCTGGAGGAAGGCGCATGAACGCGATCCCGCCACTCGCCCCCACCATCGCATCCGTCCGCGCCACCGCCCGGCAGCGCGAGGCGTCGGACCCGGCGGTGTCCGCCTTCGTCGCCGCGTCCGCCGGGTCCGGCAAGACCAAGCTGCTGATCGACCGCCTGCTCCGCCTGATGCTGGAAGGCGCCGAGCCGTCGCGCATCCTGTGCCTCACCTTCACCAAGGCCGCCGCCGCCGAGATGGCGCTGCGCTTGCAGGGCATCCTCGGCAAGTGGGTCACCCTGGACGAGCCGGCGCTGGTCGAGGAACTCAAGGTGCGCGGCATCACCCCGCAGGCGGAGGTGGTGGCCCGCGCCCGCGCCCTGTTCGCCCGCGTGCTGGACCTGCCCGGCGGCATGCGGATCAGCACGATCCACGCCTTCTGCCAGTCCCTGCTGCGCCGCTTCCCGCTCGAAGCCGCGCTCGCCCCGCATTTCCGCCTGCTGGAGGACGCGGACGGCCGCGCCGAGCTGCTGACCGCGCGGGAGGACGCCATGGCCGAGGCGGAGCCGGCGGCGCTGGCCACCATCGCCGGCCTGGTGCGGGACAGCGATTTCGGCCGCCTGGTCGCCGACCTGCACCCCCACGCCGCGGAGCTGCGCCCGCTGCTGGCCCTGCCAGGCCCCGCCCGCCTGGCCCGGGTGCAGCGCGCCCTGGGCGTGTCCGGCACGGATGCCGAGCTGGTGCAAGCCGCCGTGGCCGCGCCGGCCAGTGAGCTGCGCGACGCCATCGCCCAGCTCAAGGCCCACGGCACCGCCAGCGAGCAGGCGCTGGCGGAGAGCCTGTCCGGCTGGCTCGACCTGGCCCCCGCGCTGCGCGCCGAGCATTGGGACGAGTGGCTGCGCCTGCTGCTCACCGCGGCGGGCGAGCCGCGCAAGGCCGGCGGCTTCTGCAAGGGCAAGTGGGCCAAGTCCGAGCCGTGGATCGCCGAGGCTTGCGTCGCGGAAGCCGAACGCGCCGCCGCGGTGGAGGACGACCGCCGGGCGCTGCGCGTCGCCACGGTGACGGACGCGCTGCTGGTGCTGGCCGCCCCCGTGCTGGCCGGGTTCGAGCGGCGCAAGCGGCTGGCCGGGCTGCTCGACTACGACGACTTGATCGCCCGCACCTCCGCCCTGCTGCTCGACCCCGGCTCCGCCTGGGTGTTGTTCAAGCTGGATGGCGGCCTGGACCATTTATTGTTGGACGAGGTGCAGGACACCGCCCCCGAGCAATGGGCGATCACCGGCGCGCTCACCGCCGAGTTCTTCGCCGGCGAGGCGGCGCATGACGGCGTCACGCGCACCGTGTTCGCCGTGGGCGACCGCAAGCAGTCGATCTACTCGTTCCAGGGCGCCGACCCGGCGGGCTTCGACCTGTGGCGCGACCGCATGCGCGCGGAGGTGCACCAGGCCGGCGGCGAGTTCCGCGACACGGTGCTGGACGTGTCGTTCCGCTCCACCTCCGCCGTGCTGGCCCTGGTCGATGCGGTGTTTAAGGACGACATCGCCGCCCGCGGCGTGGTGGCCCCCGGCGAGACGCTGCGGCACGAGGCCCACCGCGCCGGGCACGCCGGCCGGGTGGAGCTGTGGCCGCTGGTGCCCCGCTCCGAGTTCGAGCCGCCGGAGCCCTGGGCGGTCGCCGACCGCAACCACGGCCTGACCACCGCGCCGCAGCGCCTGGCGGACGCGCTGGCGCACTGGATCGCCCACGGCATCGGCCGCACCCCCCTGCCGAGCCGCGGCCGCACCCTGCAAGCGGGCGACGTGCTGGTGCTGGTGCGCCGGCGCGACGACTTCGCCCGCTCCCTGGTCCGCCGGCTCAAGACCTTGGGCGTGCCGGTGGCCGGGCTGGACCGCCTGACCCTCACCGAGCAGCCGGCGGTGCAGGACCTGCTGGCCTTGTGCGACACGCTGCTGCTGCCCGGCGACGACCTCTCGCTCGCCTGCGTGCTGACCAGCCCGCTCGGCGGCCTGGCGGACGACGACCTGATGGCGCTGGCGATCGGCCGCGAGGGCTCGCTGTGGAGCGCGCTGCGCCAGCGCCGGGCGGAGCGCCCGGACTGGCAGCGGGCCACCGCCCTGATCGAGGCGCTGCTGGCGCGGGCGGATTTCACCACGCCGCACGCGCTGCTGGTGGAGGCGCTGGGGCCGCTCGGCGGGCGGATGCGGCTGCTGGCGCGGCTGGGGCCGGAGGCGGCCGAGCCGATCGACGAGCTGGTCAGCGCCGCCATGGCCTACGCCGGGTCGCACCCGCCCTCGCTGCAAGGCTTCGTGCACTGGCTGCGGCAGTCGGGCGCCGAGGTGAAGCGGCAGGCGGAGGAGGCGGGCCACACGGTGCGGGTGATGACGGTGCACGGCGCCAAGGGCCTGCAAGCGCCGCTGGTCATCCTGCCGGACACCGCCTCCCTGCCGCCGGACGGCGGCGGCCTGGTGTGGTCCGAGGGCTGCCCGCTCTGGTCGCCGACCAGCAAGCTGCGCTGCGCCGCCGTCGATCGGCTGCGCGCCGCCGCCGAGCAGGCCCGGATGCAAGAGTACAACCGCCTGCTGTATGTCGCGCTGACCCGGGCGGAGGACCAGCTGCTGATGTGCGGTTGGGAGGCCCGGCAATCCCTGCCGGAGGAGAGCTGGCACGCCGCCATCGGCCGCGGCATGGCGCGGCTCGACGCCACGCAGCACGAGCTGCACCATGGGGGCGACCCGTGGCCGGGCGCGGCGCTGGTATGGGAAACCGAGCAGCTTGCCCGCCCCGGCGCAGCCTCCCTGACCGCATCCGCGGAGCACCCGGCGCTGCCCGCCTGGGCCGGCCGCCCCCCGGCCTGGGCC
>CAXTJU010000194.1:0-3326 GCA_964244655.1 uncultured Acetobacteraceae bacterium
CTCGCTGAAAACCGAGCGAACCGCCCGCAAGGTGTATCGCACTCGGGACCAGGCCAGAGCCGACGTGTTCGACTATATTGAGCGCTTCTACAACCCGCGTCGACGCCACTCGACCATCGGGTATCTCAAGCCCTATGGAGTTCGAACGGATCTAAGCGTCAGCTTAAACTGCGTGTCCACCAAACCAGCAGCAGCTTAGTACGGAATATAACCGGTTGGCCGACCAAACCCTGCTGCTGGACGTCTGACGACAAGTTAGATTTCGTCTAGATCCATGCAATCGCCCGGCACATGTAGGATTAAGGCCTCGGTCGCTTAGGCCATGTGACCCGTCTCTGTGCAAGGGCAAACTCTCTGTAAAAGAGGCCCGCGGTAGATACCGCCGGGCTTCTATCTGTATCAGACGCCCTGATGCTGTGGGCTCCGGATAATACGAGAGGTCTACACGGGTCAGTGTCCCCGACGATGGAGGACTTCGCCACCTCTACGGAGTGCGCTGCGCAACTTGTCCAAGTAACGGCGCCGCCGCGAACTATCAGAGGCGAAATCAACAAGCTCCTTCCAAAGCTTATGGTCTTCCACGACCGTTCCGAACAACGGCTACGGGTGGCGCTATGTCAGCCCGGCGGCGCCTTTCATGGCGGGGCGCACTTATATTGTCGGCGGTTGGTAGGCAGACACAGACCGCTCCCCATTCCGTGGTGCAATGCTGACAACGGTCGCATGCGTGTCTACTATGTAGAAACGTCGGTAAGCGGGGGTTTAGCCATGCAGGGCATCGTAAAGAAGTGGGGCAACAGCGCCGCCGTGCGTATCCCGTCCGCTGTCCTCGAAGCGGCCCAGGTGCGTCTGGAGCAGCAAGTGGACGTGCGAGAAGAAGGAGGCCGGATCATCATCGAGCCGATCCACCCCGCTCGATATGCCATCGACGACCTCGTGGCTGCCATTACGGACGAGAACCGGCACGATCCTGTAGACATGGGGCCGATCGCCGGCAAGGAGGCCTGGTGACGGCGCCCGCCTACGTGCCGGACGCTGGTGACGTGGTCTGGCTGGAGTTCGACCCGCAGGCCGGCCATGAGCAGTCGGGTCACCGCCCGGCAGTGGTGCTCAGCCCTGCAAGCTACAACGGACGCGCCGGCATGATCGTCTGCTGCCCTACAACGACACGCATCAAAGGCTATCCGTTCGAGGTGCCGATCGCCGGCAGGCCAGCCAGCGTCGTGCTGGCGGACCAAGTCAAGAGCCAGGACTGGCGGGCGCGCCGCGCCGTTCGTAAGGGCCGCGTCAGCGCTGGCGAGCTGGCCGAAGTTCGCGCCAAGCTGCGGGCGCTGATCGGATAGGCCGCGCGATTCTGCAGAGACGGCTGCCAGGACGCGTCGCCGCGACCGACGCAGTGCATGCGCCGGTCATACTTCGCCCGCACCCGGCGCGGCGTCTTGAGCATTTCCGGGCTGCTGGTAAATTGAGGCAAGGCGCGGGGAAATGACGGTGGAGCAGGGGGCCAGCAACTTCGCCTTCATTGCACCGCACAGCCCGCAGCTGGCGCGGCTGGCAGCGCTGGCCGAGCGGCATTTCACCACTCACCCGCCCGACACGCTGATCAAGCTGCGGCAGTTCGCGGAGTTCGCCGCCAAGGAGGTGGCCGCGCGCCACGCCCTGCTTCCCCCCGGCCGTTCCTCCTTTGACGAGGTACTGCAAACCCCTAAACGTCCAGGTTCGCCACTCTCAAGGCGTTGCCGACGATGAAGTCCCGGCGCGGCTCCACCACATCTCCCATCAACGTCGAGAATACTTCGGCCGCATCCTCCACGTCGCCAACGCGCACCTGCAACAGGGTGCGAACTGTCGGGTCGAGCGTGGTTTTCCAGAGCTGATCAGGGTTCATCTCGCCCAATCCCTTGAACCGCTGGATGGATAGGCCCTTGCGGCCCTGCTGCAGGATGCGGTCGAACGCGCTCGCCGGGCCGGGGACGCTCACGATGTCGCGGTCCAACTTCAGCGCGGCAGGCTGGCCGAACTTCTGTGCCAGCGCCTCGCGCCGGTCAAACAGCCAACGCGCCTCGGCGCTGCGCAGCGACCCGGCGTCAATGCGGTGCCAGTCTGCCACGCCGCGCACCGTGCGCCGCATCGTCAGGCCGCGCTCGTCCGCGTCCACCACCCAGCCACGCTCGGACGGGGCCGAGATGGCCGCCAAACGGTCGGCCAGGTCGGCGCGCTCCCCCATCGTGCCGGCGTGGTCCGCCGTCAGCACCCCGGCAATCGCCGCCTGCTCCAGCAACGCCGTCGGCACGGCACTCGACAGGCGGCGCAAGTTCAGCCACGCCTCGCGCAGGAACTTGGCCTCGCCCGCCAGTTCGTCGCCCTGCAACGCATCCCCGCCGGCATAGGTCAGCACGGCTTCAGCCAGCGCCTTGTCCAGCAGGTAGCCTTCCAGCGACGCCTCGTCCTTGATGTAGCGCTCGTCGCGGCCACGGGTCGCTTTGAACAATGGCGGCTGGGCGATGTAGAGGTAGCCGCGCTCGATCAATTCGGGCATCTGGCGGAAGAAGAACGTCAGCAACAGGGTGCGGATATGGCTGCCGTCCACGTCGGCATCCGTCATGATGACGATGCGATGGTAGCGCAGCTTGCTGATGTCGAAGCCGCCCTGCTCCGGCTCGCCGCGGCCGATGCCGGTGCCGAGCGCGGTGATGAGCGTGCCGATCTCGGCCGAGCCCAGCATCCGGTCAAACCGGGCGCGCTCGACGTTCAGGATCTTGCCCTTCAGCGGCAGGATCGCCTGATACTTGCGGTCCCGGCCCTGCTTGGCGGAGCCGCCGGCGCTGTCGCCCTCGACGATGAACATCTCGGCCTTGGCAGCGTCGCGCTCCTGGCAGTCGGCGAGCTTGCCCGGCAGGGTGCTCACGTCCAGCACGCCCTTGCGCCGGGTCAGCTCGCGCGCTCGGCGGGCGGCCTCGCGCGCGCTGGCCGCGTCCATCACCTTTTGCACGATGGACTTGGCCTCGCGCGGGTGGGTCTCGAACCAGTGGCTCACCGTGTCCGCCACGGCGGCCTGCACCACCGGCTGCACCTCGGAGCTGACCAACTTGTCCTTGGTCTGGCTGCTGAACTTCGGGTCCGGCACCTTGACGGACAGCACGGCGGTCATGCCCTCGCGCATATCCTCGCCGACCAGGGCCATATCCTTCTTGCCCATGCCCTCGGCGTACTTGGTCACCACCCGTGTCAGCGCCTGGCGGAAGCCGGCCAGGTGGCTGCCGCCATCGCGCTGCGGGATGTTGTTGGTGAAGCACAGCATGGTCTCGTGGAAGCTGTCGTTCCAT
>CAXTJU010000195.1:0-3254 GCA_964244655.1 uncultured Acetobacteraceae bacterium
TTCAGCGATAAGTGGCGGGGTTCCGCCGCCACTATGTGGCGGGTCGTTGCCGCTTGAGGGTACGGTAGACGGTAGGGCGCGAGACCGTGAACAGCTCGGCAAGGTCGCTGATTGAATAATTGGCGGTGTCGTGCATGCGGCGCAGCTCTTTTTGCTGCTTTTCGGAGAGCTTGGGCTGCTTGCCGCGCAGCTTGCCCCTTGACCGGGCGATGGCCATGCCCTCGCGGGTGCGTAGCCGGATCAGGTCGGCTTCAAACTCGGCGAATGTGGCCAGGATGTTGAAGAACATCTTTCCCATGGGATCGACGGGGTCATAAACGCTCGATCCCAACGCGAGCCTGACGCCGCGCACAATGAGGGCGTCGGCGATGAACCGGGCGTCCGGGACCGACCGGGCCAACCGGTCGAGCTTGGGCACGACGAGCGTGTCGCCCGTGCGGACCGCGGCGAGCGCCTGGTCGAGGCCGGGCCGGGACCGGTTCGTGCCGGTCAACCCGTGATCGGTGTAGATGCGGTCGGCGGCGACCCCGAGCTTCTCAAGGGCGGCTTTCTGGGCGGCGAGGTCCTGCTTATCGGTCGAGCAGCGGGCGTAGCCGATCAGGGTGGTGACCATGGCCAAATGTGTAACGGTTGTGGCCCCCTCAATGATAGGCTTGTCGTACCAGCTATGTGAGACGCCGTTTCGCTTGGTTCCATAAGGCTCGGTTGGCGCGGGCCAAATCGTCCGTTGGCCGATCCCCTTGCGGACACCAGGCCGACGGGCGGCAGACCTGAAGAGAGGGGGTCAGCATGGTGCAGGAAGGGGCTGCTACGTCCTTTGCGGCCCTGGACGGGCAGCAACGTAAGCAGGCGATGGCCCGTTTTGCCGTGCTTCGGTCCCACCTGGAGGACGACGTTCCTCTGACGCGCGCCGCCGGCGAAGCTGGCGTCCCGATCCGGACAGCGGAGCGCTGGCTGGCGCGCTACCGCCAGGGCGGTCTGGCCAACCTGGTACGGGCCACCCGCCGCGACGCCGGCACGCACCAGTTGCCCGCGAACCTTGTCGCGCTCGTCGAGGGCCTGGCGCTGAAACGGCCACGGTCGTCCGCCGCCGCAATCCACCGCCGGATCACCGCTGCCGCCAAGGCTCAAGGCTGGCGTGTGCCGTCCTACGGCACTGTCCATGCGATCATCGCCGCCCTCGACCCAGGATTGGTGACGCTGGCGCAGGACGGGCCGGCCGCGTTCCGGGACCGCTTCGAGCTGGTCCACCGCCACCGCGCCGGGGCGCCCAACGCAATCTGGCAGGCCGATCACACGCTGCTCGACCTCCTGATCCTTGACGAGGGCGGCAAGGCGGCCCGCCCCTGGCTGACCACGGTCGTGGACGATCATTCCCGCGCCATCGCCGGATACAGCGTGTTCCTTGGCACCCCATGCGTGCTGAACACCTGCCTTGCCCTGCGCCATGCGATCTGGCGCAAGGCCGACCCGGCCTGGCCCGTCTGCGGCATCCCGGACGCGCTCTACGTCGATCACGGGAGCGACTTCACCAGCCAGCACCTCGATCAGGTCGCGGCTAGCCTGCGGTTCCGCATCATCTACTCCGCGGTTGGGCGGCCGCAGGGCCGGGGTAAGGTCGAGCGCCTGTTCGGCACGTTCAACACCGAACTCCTGCCGGAGCTGCCGGGGCATCTCGCCGGCAGCAAGCCGACCACCCCACCGCGGTTGTCGTTGGCGGAACTGGACCAGGCGATCGGCACCTTCATCGCCAACACGTACCACGCCCGGCTCCACAGCGAGACCGGCGAGACGCCGCTCGACGCTTGGCGGGGCGACGGCTTCCTGCCGCGCAGCCCCGAGAGCCTGCAGGACCTCGACCTACTACTGGTCATGCTCGCCAAGCCGCGGTGCGTGCGGCGCGACGGCATCCACTTCCAGGGCTTGCGCTACATCGATCCGGTGCTGGCCGCCTATGTCGGCGAGACCGTCACCATCCGCTACGACCCGCGCGACCTGTCCGAGATGCGGGTGTTTCACGGCCACCAGTTCCTGTGCCGGGCGGTGAGCAAGGACCACGCCGGCGAGGCGTTTACGCTTAAGGACATCGAGGCCGCACGGCGTGCGCACCGGCGCTCGTTGCGCGCAACCATCAACGAGCGCGTCGCGCGGGTGGCGGACTTCTTGCCTGCGCAGGCACCGCCCAGGTCCGTCCCGGCCGCAAAGCAGCCACCGGCGACAGCCAAACGGCCCAAACTCCGCATCTACCAGGCGGACGACGCATGACAGCCGCGACAGCAGGCGAGCGTACGGGCGCCTTCATCGCCACCAAGGAACACCGGCGCTTCGCCGAGTTCGCTGACGCTGTGCGCAAGCACCGCTACATCGGCCTGTGCTTCGGTGCGGCCGGCGTCGGCAAGACCTACTCGGCCCGTCGCTACGCCCGATGGGACATCGCAGAGCCTTTGCTGACCACTTGGGGGCCGCGTGAGGCGTCCGATGACAAGGTGTACGAGGCTCTCGCCCAGAACCGGGCCATCTTCTACACGCCGACCGTGTGCTGCCCCTTCCGTGAGCTGCATGGCAGCATCGGCAAGCTCATCAGCCGGGTGGGCATATGCATCAACAGCCATATTTACCGCGACAAGCTCGTCCAAACGAGTCGTTCGTCCGACTTGGCCGAAGTCCTGATCGTCGATGAGGCCGAACGGCTGACCAACACCGGCCTCGACCATCTACGCGACCTATTCGACCGAACCGGCATCGGCGTGATCCTGGTCGGGATGCCGGGTATCGAGAAGCGCCTGTCGCGTTACCCTCAGCTCTACAGCCGCATCGGCTTCGCCCACCATTACCGGCCGTTGCAGGGTGACGAGCTGGCCTTTGTGCTGACCCGCCACTGGCGCCGGCTCGGCCTTGCGCTCGACGATGCCGACTTCACCGACGCCCAGGCCATCGCGTCCATCGCCCGCATCACCGGTGGCAACTTCCGCCTGCTGCACCGCCTGTTCGTCCAGATCGGGCGCATCCTGAAGATCAACGGGCTGTCCGTCATCACCGATGACGTGGTGGAAGCTGCCCGAAGCACCCTCGTGATCGGCGCCACATAGTGATGGAGGAACCCCGCCAATTATCGTTGAAGGCCACACCGTTTTCCCGTCCGTCAACGAGTGTGTCCGTTTTCTCGTGCATGTGCCAGGATTGACGGACACATCCGGGGTGAGGTGAACCCCTATGATGAGACAGCAAATCACGGACAGCTCGGCTGCGTCACA
>CAXTJU010000196.1:0-3178 GCA_964244655.1 uncultured Acetobacteraceae bacterium
AGGGCCAGCAGAACATGGTGTCGGCCGCGCTGCGTCAGTCGTTCACCCAGTTGGACCATCAGAACGCCACCCAGACGATGCGTCACGTCGCCGACCAGCTGCGTGACAAATGGCCGAAGCTGGGCGCGTTCATCGACGACAGTGAGGCCGACGTGTTGGCCTTCATGAACTTCCTCGCTCAGCACCGGGTGAAGATCCCCTCAACCAACCCGATTAAGCGCTTGAACAAAGAGGTCAAACGCTGGGCCGATGTCGTCGGCATCTTTCCTAATGAGGGCGCCATCGTCAGGCTGATCGGCGCGGTGCTGCTCGAAGCCAATGACGAGTGGCAGCTTCAGCATCGCTACATGCAGACAAAGGCCATGGCCAAACTTACACCGCCGACGATCGACGCCCTGCCTACCCAGATCGCTACCGCAGCCAAGTGACCCGTGACCACCTCAACTACACCGTAAATTCCACAACGTTGACGGACACGATCGACAGCCCAAGCGTTCGCGCCGCTTCGGACTGGTCGCCGCCGAAGGCAGCCAGCGCGTCCGACAGCATCCGGTGCTCGATTTGCGCGATGGCTTCGGATAGAGAAACAGAAACGGAAGGGGATGGAGATGGCGGCAGGCTCTCGCCGGCGTCGCCGCTCACGAACCGCAGCAGGGCCGCATCGATGCTGACCGCCCCTGGCCCCGTCAGGGCCGCCGCCGTCCCGACCATCGCGCGCAAGTCGCGCACGTTGCCGGGCCAAATGCGGCTGGACAGCCAGTGCAGCGTGTCGACCAATAGGGTCGTGCTGGACACGCGGCGCAGGAACGCGCCCGCGAGCAGCGCCACATCCTCCGGCCGCTCCGCCAGGGACGGCGCACGCAGCACGATGCCTTTCAAGCGCTAGAACAGATCCTCGCGGAAGCTGCCCTCGGCCACCATCGCCGCCAGGTCGCGATGGGTCGCAGCAATCACCCGGACATCGGCGCGTTTTGCCGCGCAGCCGCTAACCGGCAGGAACGTGCCTTCCTGCAGAAAGCGCAGAAGCTTCACCTGCATCGCAGACAGAATTTCGCCCACTTCGTCCAGCAGCAGCGTGCCCCCACGCTCCACAGTGCACTGGCAGACCCCACCGACGCAGAGCAGGAGACTCACTCCGCCACCAGACGGACGTCCGCCGACGCCGAGTGGCCGGCCCGGTCCAACACCGTGAGATGGACGAAGCCGGGCCCGTCCGGCGACCAGAGCGTGTGCAGCGTGGGCGTGAGCGGCCTGCCATCTACGAGCCAGCGGTAAGGCGGCTGGCCCCCGGCGGCGCGCAAGTCGATCGGTGCCACCGGGTCGTAGGCGAGGTCCACGTTGCCGGGTGGGAACATCACTCGCAACCCGGGCTGGCCCGACATGCGGGCGAGGGCGGGGGCGACCGGCACGCGGGAGACAGGTGCCGTATCTGACACGGCTGCTTCCGCCGGGAGCAAGCCGAACAGGTGGAACAAGATTGGTGCCGCCATGTCTCGCCCCGTGGCGCCCGGCAGCGGCGTGTTGTCGCGGCGGCCAACCCAGACGACCACCGTGTAGCCCGGCGTGAAGCCAGCCGCCCAGGCATCGCGGAAGCCATAGGAAGTTCCTGTCTTGTAGGCGATCGGATGCGCCGGGTCGGGCGCGACCCCGAGCGGTGCCGGATGCGCACGCAGGATGGCAGCCACGTCGGCCGCTGCGTGCTGGCTGATCAGCGTGCCGGACTTGACGGTCGCGCCGGCAACGGTGGGCAACCAGATGACCCCGCCATCCGTCAGATCGGCGTACAGCCCGGCCAAGTCGAACAGGCTGATCCCGGCGCCACCCAAGGCCAGAGCCGCCGACTGCCCGGCGCCCTGCGACAATCGTAGCCCAACGCCGGCGCGCGCTACCGCGCTTGCGAACCGTACCGGGCCCAGGCGGGACAGCAGACGCACTGCGGGGCGGTTGAGCGACTCACGCAAAGCCTCGGCCGCGGTCGTGGAACCGTGGTCCATCCGGTCGAAATCCCGCGGCGCATAACCACCCAGGCGGAATTCGTCGTCTGACAGGAGCGTGCCGGGCGTGGCCAACCCGGCATCGAACGCCATGGCATAGATAAACGGTTTCAGCGCCGAGCCCGGCGAACGATGGGCGCGCACCATATCCACCATGCCGCCCGGCGCCATGTATTTCGAGCCGCCCAAATAGGCCAGCACTGCGTGGTCGTGGTTGCGGATGACGACCGCCGCCAGGTCCACATCCTCACCGAGCCAGTGTAGCTCCCGCGTTGCCAGCGCCTCGACGCCGGCTTGCAGATCCGCATCTAGCGTCGTTTGCGTGATGCCATTCCAGTGCCCGGCCAGGTGGCGGGCCAGCCTGGGCAGCACCGCGCGCGCCACCAGGGTGCGCTCCGGCGGTGTCGCGTCTCCCGCGGCGGCCAGCACGCGCGCGGCGCCCTGCCACGCCGCGTCGGGATGCAGGTTGGGACGACGGCGCGTGGGGCTCTGCGGCAGCGACACGATCAGCGCAGCCTGCGACCGGGTGAGCGTTGCCGGCTCGCAACCGAAATACAACAGCGATGCCGTCCGCACGCCTTCCACATTACCGCCCATGGGCGCCAGAGTTAGGTACAGACGAAGTATCTCGTTCCGTCCAAAATGCGCCTCCAACTGCAACCCGCGTGCGATGTCGTGCAGCTTGCCCCACATGCTGCGCTGATGCGGCTCCAGCAGGCGGGCAACCTGCATCGCGATGGTCGAGCCGCCGGAGATGATGCGGCCGTGTGTCACCAACTGGTCTGCGGCGCGCAATAACGCCAACGGATCGACGCCGGGCATCAGCCAGAAGCGCCGGTCTTCGCGCGCCAGCAGCAACGGCACGATGTCTCGCCCCACATTATCCGGGCCGGCGGCGAGGCGGACCGCGCCGTCCCCCGCCGGGCGCAGGTTCAGCACCCGGCCCGATGCATCGCGCAACTCCGCTGACAGCATGTTCGCCCGGCTGAAGTCAAGCGGGAATGCATGGTCCGCCACCAGCGCCGCCCCCAACAGGAGTAGCGCCAGTGCAGTCAACCGCCGTATCGTCGAGCCGTCACGCTGGTCTCGGCGGCGGCCGTGCGGGCCATCACGTCCGGCTGATACATGTCCTGCACGATCGTTTCCGGCCGGACGAAATGGCCTGGCGTGACCGCGCGAACCAC
>CAXTJU010000197.1:0-3144 GCA_964244655.1 uncultured Acetobacteraceae bacterium
GCCCGGCATCCGCGGCGAACGCGGCCCCGCCGCCGGGCCGCGGCGGGGCCGCGTCGCGCCGGGCCGGCAGGTGCCAAGACGAAGCCGGCTCAGGCGACGGGCGGCCAGCGCGGAGCGTGGCGCCCATCGCCGTCAGAACTGCACCGATGCGTTGACGAACGCGCTGCGCCCGGCCTGGGTGAAGAACAGCGGCGTGTTCGCGGCGACCGTGTACCCCTCCAGGGCATTGACCTTGCGGCTGTCCAGCACGTTCAGCGCGGATGCCTGCACCTTGACGGGAAGCACCCCGGGAAAGGCCGCGCTCGACACCCAGCCGGCGTTGAGGTCCAGCTGGTTGAACGGATCGAGCCCCTGCCGCCGCCCGGTGTCGCCGTAGCGGGCGCCCACCCACTTGTCGATGACCGACCCGTTCCACGCGCCCTGCCGATACAGCACGCCGCCGGCCAGGGTTGCCTGCGGCGCTTTGGGCACCGGCGCGCCGTCGCTGCGTTGCCGGGCGCTGTTGAGGCTGCCGTTGCCATAGAGGCTGAACCCGGAGCCGGCCGCGAACGTCACGTCGCCCTCGAGCCCGAGGTAGTTCACGCCGCCCTCGTTGAACACCTCGGTCTCCGCCCCGATGCTGCGGCTGCCGATCATGGTGTCGAAGTCGATGTAGTAGGCGTCGGCCGAGACCGCCCAGCGCTGGCCGCGCCAGCTGGTGCCGGCCTGGAAGTTCCAGGTCTGCTCGGGCGCCACCGGGTCGCTCTTCGGGTCGGCAACGTCGAGCACCTGCAGCGGCGGCGCCAGGAAGCCCTTGGCCGCCTGGAGGTAGGCGGCCCAGCCGCTGCGGATGTCGTAGTGCAGCGTGACGGCCGGCACCGCGGACCGGTATGTGGCGTCTGTCCGCAGCGTCAGCCGCGTGCCTTCCATCACGGGCGCTGCCACGTTGCGGTCGAAGACGACGAACTTCAGCCCGGAGGTGAGGGTCAGCGCCGGGGTGATCGTCCAAGCCAGCTCGACGAAGGGCTGCGCGGTGTCCAGGGTCTCGCGCTGGGCGCGGTCAATGGCGGCCGACCCGGCGACGCCCGGCACCGGGGCAAGCACCGGGTTGGGCACGCCGCCCAGCGTCATGTCCACCTCGTACTGGCTGCGGCTATTGGTTTGGTGTTCGACCCAGAAGCCCGCGCGAAGCTCGCCGAACGGCAGGGCGGCGACGAGGCGCGCCACCTCGCCGTAGGCCCGAAGATCGTTTCGCGCCATCTGCCCCGGCACGTCCGCCGGGCTGAAGGCGGTCCCGTTCGGCGTCTCGCCGTTGACGTCCTCGCCGTTGTTGAAGTGGCGATAGAGCGCGTAGGTGTACAGCCTGCTGTCGAGCGCCAGCCCGTCCGCCAATTGGGACTGCACCGCGGCATACTCGAAATCCGTCTGGTAACGCTCGTTGTTGTACCGGTCGTAGTTCTGGCTGCCGGGATCGTTCGACAGGGCGAAGTTCGGGCCGTAGGCGGCGATCTGCGCCCGGGTCGCGCCGCCGGGCTGGAACTGCCGCTGCTGCTCCGCCGTGGCGACGAGGGTCAGCAGCGTGCCGTCGCCCAGCGGCTGCACCGCCTTGTAGAACACCGCGGCCCGCTGCTGGCCGCTGTGGGTCAGCGCGCCGTCGCTGTTCACGTGCTCCAGGTCGAGCATCATCGCCCCGCCGTCCAGGCGCGCGACCGGCCCCGTGTCGAGCTCGACCCCGAACAGGCGGGTGCCGTAGCTGCCGAGCGAGCTGTAAAGATTGGCGCCCGCGGCCGGCGCCGGGTTGCGTGACAGCAGGGAGACGGTGCCGCCGAAGGTCGCGAACCCGATCGTGGCCGCACCCCCCGGCCCTCGATCGACGCTGACCGAGCCGAGGTCGTGCGTCATGAAGTAGGCGCTCGTGTGATGGCTGAAATCGTCCGAGTCGCCGAACGGAATGCCGTCGAAGGTCACGTTGTACTGCCCGTCGCTGAAACCCCGGATCGTGAGGTCGGCAGCGTCCGCAAGACCCGGTCCGTTTGGCGATATCGCGACCGTGCTGGGCGTGATCCGGATGATGTCGTCGTACGTGCCGGTGGGCGGGACGTTGTCCTGGATATACGCGCCGCTGATCGTCGAGGTGGGCTGGGTGGCGGAGAGCGGCGTGGACGTGGGCGCCCCGGCAAGCGCCCGGGCCAACGGCGCGGCCAAGGGTGCCGCTGGCGGTGGCGGGGCCGCCCCGGCGTCGCCCGGTCCGCCGCCGATGCCCACCGTGCCGAGATCGAGCACGTCGTCGGCGTGCGCGGCGACCGCCGGACCCAGCAGGGCGCCGCCGGCCATGCCGAGCAGCACGCCGAACCGAGCGGCGATCGCCCAGGTGCGTCCCATGCCCGGCCTGTCTCCATGCAGTCTGCGACCGGGGGAGACTTAGACGAGCCGCCGACCCGCCGCGTGTGACAAGACGATGAACGTCCCCGCCGGGCGCCGCCTCACCCCACCACGAGCGGCTTGTCCTTACGCAACCCCGCCACCACCGCATCCGGCAGGTGCAAGTGCTGCTTGACCAGCTCCGGCGGCACCAGCGCCAGCCACTGCTGCAGCGACACGTCGGAGTACCGCGGGGCGGCGAACATCTCCAGGAACCGCAGCGTCTCGTCCTCCGCGTTCTCGATGTAGTGCCCCATCGGCTTGAGCACGTAGCCCACGTCGCCCGCCTGGAAGTCAAAGGTGCGGGAGTTCTTGCCGGGAGCGAACATCGTCATGCGGCCCCGGCCGCTGAGATAGTACTGCCCCATGCTCAGCACCGTCCGCCGTTGAGGTCCGCCAACGCCGGCGGGCGCGGAAGGCGGCATCACGCGGCCGTCAGCCCGCAGCCTTGACCGGTCCGGCCGCCCGGGCGGATTATTGCCCCGCCCGCAACAGGAGTTGCCCATGAACGTCCAGTCGCCTCACCGCGCCCCCAGCCAGGCCATGTCCGAGGCCGAATGGCAGGTCCGCTGCGACCTCGCGGCGCTCTACCGCCTGGTGGCGCACCACCGCATGACGGACTGGGTGTACACCCACATCTCCGCCCGCATCCCCGGGCCGGAGCACCACTTCCTCATCAACCAGTACGGCATGCTGTTCGACGAGATGCGCGCCTCCGACCTGGTGAAGATCGACCTCGACGGC
>CAXTJU010000198.1:0-3132 GCA_964244655.1 uncultured Acetobacteraceae bacterium
GCCTGCCGCCGCGCACGCCGCTGCGGGCGTGGGCCGGCAGGCCGCCGCCGCCGTCCCCGCCGAAGCCGGACTATGCGCCCATGCCGGCTGCCGAGATGCTGCGCATCATCGACGCGCTGCCGGGCCGGCGCGACTCCGGATAGCGGCCCTGGCCCGGCCTGTCCGGGGCGGCGGCGCAGCGCGGCCGAGAATGGCATGGAAGCTTTACGCGGTCCTGGGCTTCATGCCGCCGTGCTTTCGCACGACGGTAGAAACATGAGGACATCCATTGGCATCGCAGCCCTGCTCACCGCGGGGCTGTGCGCAGCGGCTGGCCCGGCGCTGGCGTTGCAGGCCAGCGTCACCCAGATCGACAGCAACAGCGACGGCTCCAAGACCTACCATTTCGCCATCGCGCTGGACGCGGGCGACAAGCTCACGCCCGGCGCCGGCGCGGCCGGCGATTTCGTGACCCTGTACAACTTCTACGGCCTGGTCGAAGGCTCGGCGAAGTCCCCGGCGGGCTGGACCTTCTCGTCCGAGGAGTTCGGCCGCACGCCCACGCTGAACGGCTACCCCATGGTCCTGCCGGTTGACGTGCCGAACACGCCGAACCTGACCTGGACGCCCACCGGGCCGGTCGCCGGGCCGATCACCCCCGGCGCCCCGATCGAGGGCTTCGCCGCCACCACCAAGGCGACCACGGCGACCGAAGGCGAGTATTCCGCGCAAGTCACCCGCGAGGCCGCCGTGGTGAAGGGCGCCCCGGCCGGGGCGCCGTCCCTGGCATCGTCCAAGCAGGCCCTGCTCGGCCGCCTGCCGATGCCGGGCTTCCTGTCCGCCGCGCACTGAAGCCTGGATACATCCAAGCCTGGCCACGCAGCGGCAAGTCCGCCGCTGCGGAAGCGGGCCAGAAGGATCACCATGGCGAAGAAGAAAGAACGAGCGTTTTTCCTGTGCCCGCGCTGGAGCGAGATCGTTCCGCCGGGCTCGAACGCCCCGGCGGCCGGGGCGGTCCACCCGCGGGTCGTGGCGGCCATCGCGGGCGGGCAGCCGGTCGCCCGCTCCACGTTGCGCCGCGCCTTGCTGGCGACGCGGCTCGCTTTGGGCGGGACGTTCGACATCGACGCCTACATCGTGGACCAGCGCGCCCGGTAAGCCCGCCTGGCGAGGGCGTCGGGGCGCGTCTCCTGCAATCCCCTTGCAACAGGGCCGTCAGCCATGCCGAGCAAAGCCACCGACACGAGCCCCGGCCTCGCAGGCCATGGCGCGGGCCGCCTCACCGCCGTCCACATCGACACCTACAACGCCGAGTTGCGCGACGAGGACGGCTTCATCGGCGACCGCGCCAGCGGCCGGGCCTTCCGGGCGATCCTGGAGGACGGGCGCGACCGGCTGCGGGAGGTCGATGACGACCCGCTCGGCGGCATCGCGAGCGCGGACATCAGCAAGAAGAAGCTCGACCGGACGATCCTGGAGGGCGACCCCGAGGCGGCCGGCGTGGTGCTGGGGACGATCGAGGCGTTCGCCCAGGAGTTCGCGACGGTGATCCGCCGCATCGTGCGCCTGAAGGAGTGGCGGGGCACCCAGCGCATCGTCGTCGGCGGCGGCCTGCGCGCCAGCCGGATCGGCGAGCTTGCGATCGGGCGCACGGCCGTCCTGCTGAAGGCGGCCAAGCGCGGCATCGAGCTGCGCCCGATCCGGCACGATCCGGACGAGGCGGGCCTGATCGGCTGCATCCACCTCGCGCCGCCGTGGATCTTCTCCGGCCATGACAGCATCCTGGCGGTCGATATCGGCGGCTCGAACATCCGCGTGGGCCTGGTCGAGCTGAACCAGAAGGCGGCCGACCTCTCGAAGAGCAAAGTCCGCACCTCCGAGCTGTGGCGGCATGCGGATGACGAGCCGGACCGCCAGGCCGCGGTCGAGCGCATGACGGGGATGCTGCAAGCCATGATCAAGCGCGCCGGCAAGCTGGGGCTCCATCTCGCCCCGTTCATCGGCATCGGCTGCCCCGGCCTGATCCGGGAGGACGGCTCGATCGAGAAGGGCGGGCAGAACCTGCCCGGCGACTGGGAGCACGAGAGCTTCAACCTGCCGCAGCTGCTGCGCGCCGCCATCCCGACGATCGATGGGCACGAGGTCACGGTGCTGATGCACAACGACGCCGTCGTGCAGGGGCTGAGCGAGGCCCCCTTCATGCGGGACGTGGAGCGCTGGGGCGTGATGACCATCGGCACCGGGCTCGGCAACGCCCGCTTCACCAACCGGATGTCGGGCGAGGCGTGAGCCTGCCAGGCACCCTCGCAGCCCTGCATTGTTCCTTTACGCCGCCCGGACGCAAGCTCCGGAACGGTTGCACCGGTGCTGATGCAACCTGTTCAAGGCAATGGAACCCCTATGCTTACCTCGACCGATCGCCAACGGAGCCGGCTTGCTCTCGATCAGCCTGTTGTCGCATGGCCTCGCGCCGAGTCGCGCCGCCCGGACCCCGTCGCCGCCCTGCTGGACGCGGCGGGCGCCGTGGACGGCCTGCGCGCCCTGGTGATCGGACCCGGCGGGCTGGATGCCGCGTGCGGGCTGCACGGGCGGGGCGCGGCTGCCGTCACGCTGGTGCGCGCCGGCTGGCGCATCCGGCCCGAGCCGGCGGACGCGGCCCTCGTGCCGCGCGTGGCCTCGGACGCTGAGGCGGCCTTCGCCATCGGCCACGCGGCCCGCGCGCTGCGGCCTGGCGGCCGCCTCGTGCTGCGCCACGCGCCCGGCGCCGAGCTGGCCCTGCTGCGCGCCACCCGCGCCTGCCTTGCGCAGCACGGCTTCATCGTCGGGCGCACCCTGATGCAGGCGGGCTGCGCCACCACCGCGGCCGAGCGGCCGCTCTGCGCCCCGATGCGGCGCGCCTCATGATGCCGCGCAGCGCACCCGAGCTGGCCGGCGGCCTGGCCGGGCTGGGCGGCTCCCTGACCGCCCTGGCGACGCCGTTCCTGAACGGCGAGGTGGACCTGGAGGCCGTGCACGCCCTGTGCGACCGGCAGGCCCGGCGCGGCACCGCCGCCGTGGTGATGTGCGGCAGCACGGGGGAGGGCGCCGCCCTGTCTGCGGCGGAGCACGGCGCCGTCATCGCCGCCGCCGTCCAGGGCGTGGCCGGCCGCATCC
>CAXTJU010000199.1:0-3117 GCA_964244655.1 uncultured Acetobacteraceae bacterium
AAACCCACTTTGGCACTCAGATGCCGTGGGCGGGAGCCATCCACCCCATCCGCTTCGGAGCGTGCTGGGTAAGTAGCTGAATGTCCGACATCAGGCGCAAAGCAGCCATACGATCGCTCGCGGTCAGAGCGGTGCTCAGTGCCTCTGATGTCACTGGGCTGGCAGGCGGTAGAGGACATACTCACCTAATGGACTGTCCGGAGCGTAGGCCGGATGGCGGAAGTTTTCTGTGTGATCGTGGTGCATACCAAGCCGGCTCATTACCCGCCGCGAGGGCAGGTTCGCTTCCGCGGTCTCAGCAACGATTTCCTTGAGACCCAAATCCCGGAAGCCTGCCTGAACAGCGGCGTGCGCGGCCTCCGTGGCGTAACCTTGACCCCAGAAAGCACGAGCTAACCGCCAACCAATCTCGACAGCGGGCGTGAAGTGAGCTTCGAAGGGAACACGGTTGAGGCCCGTGAAGCCGATGAACGGCACCTCTCCTGGCAGTTCAAGCGCCCACAGCCCGAACCCGTCGCGTTCGAACTCCTGCTCTATGCTGTCGGCCCACATGTCGCTTTCGTCGCGGGTCAGCCGACGCGGCATGTAGCGCATGATCTCCGGATCTCCGTTCAGAGCTGCGAAGGCGTGCTTGTCCTCTGGACGCCATCGACGGAGGAGCAAACGGGCTGTTCTCACTACGCCCTCCTATAAGAATCGCAGGGTGCTCGGGATCGTCCGGTTTCTTTGGCACACTAACCTGAGAGGTTCCCTCTTGCCACCAACGTAACCGATGCGAGCGAGGCACCCGGTATCAGGCTTGACGGCCGACCTGCTTGAGCCGTTGCGGCATCCAGAAGTCCCGGATTGCGGGGATCACCAGCGGGATGTCTTGGTAGGTCTCGCGCAGGAACTGTTTGGTTTCCGGTCCGTCGCGCGGCGGCCCGAGCATGGGCCGGCCTAGTGGGTCGGTGCAGTAGAGCAGGATCGGCAACATCAGCCCGTGGTCGACGCGGCTCAGATCGAGCAGCGGCTGCCAGTTGTCGAACCTCAGCTGCATGGCGCTGAGAAATCCCATGCACCATGGATGCGGGAGCGCCAGCCCGTCGTCCGTCTTCTCGAACACTGGCGCATGCTTGCTGGGCGCGAGGGACAGGCCCTCGCTGATCGCATTGAAGCGCGTCGCGATTGTCGTAAGCGCCGCCATTGTGGCGCCAGACGCGCTGGCGATGCGGCCGCGCTCGCCGAGCAGGTGGACAAACCACTCATCGGGCGGGATCGAGCACGGCCCGATGACGATCGCGGTCAGATAGCCGTCCAGCATCGAGGCGCCATCCACCCGCGGCGCCGGCTCGAGCCTCTTCAGCCACGCGTCCAGCTGCTCGAGGCTCATCGTGCGCCCTGCCGAGCGGCTCCGCCGTGGCCGTTGCGTCGTCATGCGGCGGCGACGATCGGCGCCGCCCGCGCGGCCTTCCAGTTCCACGGCAGCAGCTCGCGCAGGGCGTTCACCTTGGTGCGGCCGGAAACGATGCGGTCGAGCACGTCGGCCAGGTAGGTCTCGGGATCGATGTCGTGCAGCTTGGCGGTGTTGATCAGCGAGGCGAGAACGGCCCAGCGCTCGCCGCCACGGTGCGAGCCGGCGAACAACGCATTCTTTCTTCCGAGTGGAATCGGACGGATGCAACGCTCGACGGTGTTGTTGTCCACCTCGACCCGGCCGTCGGCCAGGAACACGGTCAGCCCCGCCCAATGCCCGAGCGTGTAGCGGATCGCCGTCGCCAGCGACGACTTCGCCGAGATCTCGTCCAGCCGCTGCATCAGCCACGACCACAGCGCCGCCATCAGCGGCTTTGTCTCGGCCTGGCGCACCGCGACGCGCTCGTCTGCTGGGCGGCCGCGGATCCGCGCCTCGATGGCGTAGATTTCACCGATCCGGCGTAGCGCCTCGGCCGCAACCGGGTCCTTGGTTCGTTTGTGCACGTCGAAGAACTCCCGCCGCGCATGCGCCAGGCAATAGGCGAGCGTGATCGCGCCGCCCGGCCGGTTCGGTTTGGCCAGGCCGTCATAGCCGGTGTAGCCGTCGACCTGCAGCACACCACGGAACCCGTCGAGGTGTTCTTTGACGTGCCGGCCGCGCCGGTCCTCGGCGTAGCGGTAGATCACCGCCGGGGGCGCCGGCCCCTGCCACGGCCGGTCATCCACGGCGTAACACCACAGCCGTGCGATCCGTGTCCGCCGCCGCGTGCGGTCCAGCACCGGCAGCGGCGTGTCGTCGCAGAACACCTTCCCCGCCGCCATCACGGTTTCGGTCAGCAAGGCGTAGAGCGGCTGCAGCCACCACGCGGTCCGCCCGATCCAGTGCACCAGGGTCGAGCGGTCCAGTTGGATGCCATAGCCCGCCAGCATCTGGGTCTGGCGATGCAGCGGCAGGTGCCAGGCGAATTTTGCCGCGGCGATGTGCGCCAGCAGCGCGGTCGTCGGCAGACCGTTGTCGACCGGCCGCCGTGGTGCCTCGGCCTGCACCACGGCACTCTTGCAGGTGCGGCAGCCGTAGCGAGGGCGGTGGATGCGTTTGACCCGCAGGATCGCCGGCACGATGTCGAGCATCTCGCTGACGTCTTCGCCGATGCAGTGCAGCGTGCCCTGGCAGCATGGGCAGTGCTCGATCGCCGGGCCGACGACAACGTCCTCGCGCGGCAGATGCTTGGGCAGGCCGCCGATGTTGCGCACCGGCTTGGGGCGGATCCGCCCGTCTTGCGACCGCGCCTTTGCGGACTCTGGTCCCGGCTCGACCGGCTCAGTCGAGACGTCCTCGAGCCCAAGCGCCAGCTGTCCCGGGTCGCTGTCGAACCGCTCCGATCGCGCGCCGTACAGCGTCCGCCGCAGCGTCTCCAGCATGGCTCGCAGCTTGCCGTTCTCGCTGCGCAGTTCGAGCACCATCTCGATCAGGATGTCGGGCTCGCGAGGCAGGGCAGAGATGTCGG
Organism: uncultured Acetobacteraceae bacterium; assembly: GCA_964244655.1. GTDB lineage: Bacteria > Pseudomonadota > Alphaproteobacteria > Acetobacterales > Acetobacteraceae > LMUY01. Next base: position 2,964 of record CAXTJU010000199.1, read on the forward strand.
ACGCCATGGGCGAAGAGTACCGAACCAGGCGGGCGTTTCGCCAGGTTTTCGACGGTGCCGCCGACGCTTTATTCGGCCGGCATCGGCGCCAAGCGGACACCGACTTGCGTCCACTCCAGACCGGTGAACAGCAGCCGCAATTGCAAGGCGCTCA
>CAXTJU010000200.1:0-2898 GCA_964244655.1 uncultured Acetobacteraceae bacterium
CCTCCGCCTACACCGCCGTCAGCAGAGAATTTCCACCACGAGCGCGGACGCTACCCGCTGCTCCCGGGGAGCTGCGGCCATGGCCGCAGCTCCCGCTTGGGCGGCGGCGGGTCAGGCTGAACCGGGCAATCTTCCGCCCTCGCATCTTGCCGCTAGGCCTGCTCAGCGTCCCGCAGCTCCCGGGCATGACCGGTGAACGCCAGCTCAAGTGCCTCGGCCAGGTCCTACAGCAAGTGGAAGCGGTCAGCGACCTGCACCGCGTCAGCTTGCGCAGCGCCCAGTCGCCCACGCCCAACGCCGCCGGCGTGGCGTTCGGCGGCAGGGGCGCCCGCCGGATTAGGCGCATGAGGGTGTTCCGGCTGGTGGCGAGCCCTATGCTGCGGCCCAAGCGCCCGCCCGCCGTGCCGCCGAGCGCCAGGTCCACGGCCGTTAGCCGCTCGGACAGCCGCGCCGTCTTGCGTGCCCAGGGCGCCGCGACGCCGGGCAGGCATTCGGTGAGGATGCCACGCTTGTGTGGATAGGCGTGGAATAGGAGCTCTGACGCAGTTTCGCTGACGGTTCGGCGATCATGCGGCACCGACAAGCTTTGCTTCGAGCAGGTCAAGCTTGGCGCGACCAAGCCTTTAGCATGTTGCTGGAGAACGTTTGCCTGGAGCATGTCTGATGTGATTCGCTTCGCTTGTTTGGTGGAGCGGGTTGATGCGCGGTTTGGACGAGCAGACGGGGTCGTTGTTCAGCCACATGAGTTGCGAAGCTCGCGTGGCGGCGGACCATCCACTGCGGCTGATCCGTGCCATGATGGACGAGGCGCTGGACGTGCTGTGGCCGGAGTTCTACCGGCTGTATGCCCAAGTCGGCCGACCCGGCATAGCTCTGCAGAAGCTGCTGCGGGCGCTTTTGCTGCAGGCGTTCTACTCGCTCTGTTCCGAGCGGCAGTTGATGGAGCAGATCGGCTACAATCTGCTGTTCCGCTGGTTCGTTGACCTGGCCATGGACGCGCCGGTGTGGGACGCGACCACCTTCAGCAAGAACCGCGACCGCCTGCTGGACGGCGATGTGGCCCAGCGCCTGCTGGCGGCCGTTGTGGCGCAGCCGCGGGTGCGGGCGCTGATGTCGGATGAGCACTTCTCGGTTGACGGCACGCTGATCCAGGCCTGGGCCAGCCACAAATCGTTCCAGCCCAGGCCGGGGGTCGATGGCGGCGATCCGCCCGCACCGCCCGGTGCTGCCGCACCTGGCCCATCGCCGGGACGCAACGCCGAGCAGGGCTGGCGCGGACAAAAGCGCAGCAACGAGACGCATTGCAGCATCACCGACCCCAATGCCCGGCTGGCCCGCAAGTCCAACGGACAGGCCAGCATCCTGGCCCATGCCGGGCACCTGCTGATGGAGGACCGCAACGGCCTGGTGGCCCAGAGCTGCCTGACGCACGCCACCGGCACGGCCGAACGGGACGCCGCCCTGGTGCTGGTGGACCGGCTGACCCGGCCGCGGCGGATCACCTTGGGAGCCGACAAGGGCTACGACGTGCTGGGCTTGTGCAGGCCCTGCGGCAGCGCCGGGTGATACCGCACATCGCCACCGACCGCCGGGTCGGCAAGACGGGCGTGGTGCGGCGCTCGGGTGTGGACGGGCGCACGCAGTGCCATCCCGGCTACGCCGTCAGCCAGCGCATCCGCAAGCGGATCGAGGAGGTGTTCGGCTGGGTGAGGTCGTCAGCCGGGTTCCAGCAAACCAGGCATCACGGCCAAGAGCGCGTCGGATGGTGCTTCGACCTCGCCGCCACCGCATACAACCTGATCCGCCTGCCCAAGCTGCTGGCCTCCACGTGACCACCAGCAAGGCGCCAAGCCGCCAACCGCAGACCAAAAACTCCTGGTCACGACCTCGCCCTTTACCAATGAAATGCTCTACCGTGCTCCGTCACCCAAATTCTTCAGCAGCCTGCTAGAATTCGGCGCCATTGCTACAGCCCGCCTCCCAGTCGGCCAGTAGCACGGGCAGGTAAGCGTCTAAGAAGCTTTGCCGGACGCGGAACACGTCGCCCAGCACATCGCGGACGGCTTGGCGCACCAGCTTGCGGCTGTGCCGGGTTCTGCGCACGATCTCTCCGGCCGTCTCCGTGCACCAACGCCGCGAGCCAGCCCACGGATGAGTGCAAGCCACTATAATTAACCTCGCGAAGGTGGACCGGGTCCATATTGGCTACCGTTAGCATTGCCGTCATCAAATAGGCCGTATGCTGGGTTCGACACTGGAGGCCCGCAGATTTTGCGGAGTGGCATCAGACCATTAAGCAACCCTGCAGCAGCTACATTCACGGAGAATTTAGTGGATTATCACCTAACGTCGTTGAGCGTTGCGTTTGTACCACGATTAGCAGTACAATCGTACTCCGGCGAGAATCTCACTTCGCAAAATTAGCTACCTGCGTCATCTCACGCTTGCAACTGAGACTAGAAAACGAGAGCAGTTATGGAAATCGAGCAGGAAACCTTCAAGTTGAACCGCAGGTCTTCACCGCAAATGACTGGAAGACTTACGATTCTTGCCGCTCAAATAGCTGCATGTGAAGGGCGTCAACAGGAAGCCGAGCGCCTTCTTGCGCTCGCCCACGAACTCTTTGCACAGCAACTGCCATCGAACTACGCGTCAAGCGATTGGATTGAGGATGCCGACGATCGCTGATTACGAGTGAGGCTCCGGTGGCTGCGAGACGGAAACGACTTCGCCATCGACGTCCTTCAGTCCGGTAAAGAAATGGACCATGTCGACCGATAGGAGATGAGAAACCTCGAAGAGGTTCAAAGCCGGGATCCGTATCGCGCCAGCCTCCCACGCAGCTAGGTGTTTGGTCCCGGGATGAGGTGACGTGGGTTTAGTTTGAAGATACCGGGC
>CAXTJU010000201.1:0-2825 GCA_964244655.1 uncultured Acetobacteraceae bacterium
GCGCCGGACAGCTTGAGGCGGGCGGCGAAGCGGCCAGCATCCCCGGTCAGCAGCGCCGCCATGCGCAGCACCGGGTCGGGCGGCAGGCCGGCGGGGCCGCCAGGGTCGGCGCCCTCGGGGATGGCGGCGGCCAGCACGCCGGTGCGCTGCATCAGGGCCAGGCTGGCGCTGGGGTCGGGGGCTTGCAGGATGCGCTTCAGCTCGCTCCACACCCGTTCGGCCGAAAGCTGCGCGAGGCCGGGCAGGCCGCCCTGGATGGCCGCGAGCGCCGCCGGGTCGGGCGGCCCGGCGCCGTAGCGGGCATGGAAGCGGAAGAAGCGCAGGATGCGAAGGTAGTCCTCGGCCACCCGCGCCGCGGCGTCCCCCACGAAGCGCACCCGGCCGGCCGCGAGGTCCGCAGCACCCTCGAAGTAGTCATGCAGCGTGCCCTCCGCGCCGAGCGACAGGGCGTTGATGGTGAAGTCCCGCCGGGCGGCGTCCTCCTGCCAGTCCTGCGTCCAGGCGACGGCGGCGTGGCGGCCATCGGTCAGCACGTCACGCCGCAGGGTGGTAATCTCGAACGGCCGTCCGCCGAGCAGGGCAGTTACCGTACCGTGGGCGAGCCCGGTGGGATAGGTCTGCACGCCGGCTGCTGCCAGGGCTTCGGCCACCTGGTTAGGCGGCAGCGGCGTGGCGGCGTCGATGTCGGTGGCGGGCAGGCCCAGGAGGCCGTCCCGCACGCAGCCGCCGACCAGGCGCGCGTCGGGCAGCAGCGCCAGCAGGCGGCGCACGTCGGAATCGTCAAGCAAGCGTCCAAGGCCCGGCGCGGCGCTAGTTGCCATGGCCTTCCAGGACCGCCCCGTCGTGCAGCTTGGCCGGAACGTAGGCCTCGTGCGGGCGCAAGCCTTCGGTGCCCTGCCAGATCAGGCTCAGGGCGAACCCCGCCTCCACCAGCGCGATCAGCAGTACCGCCCGGCGGCTCGGCAGGCGCCGGTAGGCGATGCCGTACAGCAACGCGGCCGCCAGCAGGGGGGCCACGGCCAGGAACGCCTCGCCGGCGCGGAACATCAGCCGGCCGCCGCGGCGCGCAGGCGGTGCGCCAGGTGGACCAGGATGGCCGCGGTGGCGCCCCAGATGGCGTGCCGGGCGTGCGGCCAGACCCAGTAGGTGCGCTGGCGGCCCTTCCACTCGGCGTGGCGCTGCTGCGGCGCCGCCGGGTCCAGCAGCACGGAGAGCGGCAGCTCGAACACCTCCTCCACCTCCGCCGCCGACGGCACGGGACGGAAGCCGGGAGCCAGCAAGCCGATCACCGGCGTGATGCGGAAGCCGGACCCGGTGGCGTAGTCCGGCAGGCACCCGGTGACCTCCACCAGGCCCGGCGGCAGCCCCACCTCCTCCTCCGCCTCGCGCAGCGCCGCCGCGATGGCGGCCTCGCCCGGGTCCATGCGGCCGCCGGGAAAGGCTACCTGGCCCGGATGAGAGGACAGCGTGCCCGTGCGCTTGGTCAGCAGGATGCCGGGCCGGCCGCCATGGATGATGGCCACCAGCACGGCGGCGGGGATGAGCGGCGCGTCCGACGGGTCGATGTCGTCGCTGGTGACGGGGGCGGCGAGGGCATCGGCCGGAACAGCGGGCACGGTGCCGTCCCGCTCCGCCAGGCGGGCGCGCAGCTCCGCCAGGTCCAACGGCTAGCCCTCGTCGGCGGGCAGGTCGCCCAATAGCTCGGTGGGCAGGTCGCCCAACGAGAAGAAGCACCCACAGCTCCACACGCCCAGCACCCGGCGGCCCCGCAGCATGCCCGGCACGGCCAGGGCCACCAGCTCGTAATAAACCGCCCGGTTGATGCGCGCCTCCACCGGCATCGCGCCCACGCCGGGGCGGACCAGCAGGTAGGGCGTCGGCTCGCAGGTCAGCATGTCGTGCGCCACGCGGATCGGGTGCTCCGGCCCGGCGGTCACCATCTGGTCGGTGTTGGTGCGGAAGCTGAGCGCCTGGTCGCTGCCGTGCCCGGTCCAGCCCAGCTCCACCGCCACGAACGGGGCGTCCTCGACCTCGATGCGGCCGCGCTCGGCCGGCGTCTCGAGCCAGTAGGAGCCGTCTGCCTCGCGCTTGAGTACGCTGCCGAACAGGCAGACCAGTTCCTTGCGGTTGATCGAGGTGCCGCGGTACAGCCAAGTCCCGTCGCGCTTGATGAGGAACGGCAGGTCGCCGATCTCGGCGCGCTGGCGGTGCGGCTTGGTCTGGTCCATGGCCGAGGACATGGTGCTGGCCGTGCCGCGGGCGCTGCCATCGGGGGAGCGGGCATATAGGCAGGCTGTATCAGGCATGGCACCGTTCACAACCTGCTCCCCGCCCTCCGCACACGCTTCCGTTAGTCAGGGATATAGGTAGCATCCCCCTCACGATGAAAGCCCCGCCCGCCATATCGGCTGGGTCGCGCGCCTTGAAGGATTGATGGCAGCATGTCGGTGACGGTGGGTGACGGCCTGGTGGCGAACGTGGAGGCGCTGGGCGCGCGGGCGGCCGCGGCTCGCGCGGAGGTCGGCCGCATCATCTTCGGCCAGGACCAGGTGGTGGACCAGGTGCTGGTCTGCCTGCTGTCCGGCGGCCACGTGCTGCTGGTGGGCGTGCCGGGCCTCGGCAAGACCCTGCTGGTCGAGACGCTCGGCACCGTGCTGGGCCTCGCCCCCAAGCGGGTGCAGTTCACCCCCGACCTGATGCCGGCCGACATCACCGGCTCCGAGGTGCTGGACGAGGACGCCGGCGGCCGCCGCTCCTTCCGCTTCCTGCCCGGCCCGGTGTTCTGCCAGCTGCTGATGGCCGACGAGATCAACCGCGCCAGCCCG
>CAXTJU010000202.1:0-2715 GCA_964244655.1 uncultured Acetobacteraceae bacterium
CACCACGCTCGACCCGCGGCTGCAAGCGGTGGCCGAGGCCCGGCTGGCGGCGCTGCTGAACGGCCCGGGCGCCGCCGCCGGCGTCGGGCAGGGCGCGGTGGTGGTGATGGACTGGAGCAGCGGCGCGGTGCGCGCCATGGTGGGCGGGCGGGACTGGCGCACCGGCCCGTTCAACCGCGCCGTGCTGGCCCGGCGGCAGGCCGGCTCCGTGTTCAAGGCGTTCGTCTGGCTGGCCGCCCTCGAATCCGGCCTCACCCCGGACGACACCGTCTCCGCCGACCCCGTGCGCATCGGCAGCTACAGCCCCGCCAACTTCGAGCCCGGCTACCACGGCGACGTGACGCTGGAGGAGGCGCTGGCGCAGTCGCTCAACACCGCCTCGGTGCGGCTGCTGGTGCAGGCGGGCGGGCCGCGCGCGGTGGCGGCGGTGGCGCGCCGGCTGGGCATCGCGGACCGCCTGCCGGACAACGCCAGCCTCGCCCTCGGCACCGGCGACGTGGGCGTGCTGGAGATGGCCGCGGCCTACGCCAGCCTGTTCAACGGCGGCTATGCGGTGACGCCCACGGCGCTGGAGGCGGCGGAGGCGGGCCACCGCCCGGTCGCCCTGCCGCACCCGGCGGCTGTGCGGGTGGTGCAGGCGGAGCAGGCCGCCATGATGGTGCGGATGCTGACCGCCGTGGTCGCGCGCGGCAGCGGACGTGCCGCAGCCCTGCCCGGCCGCGCCATCGCCGGCAAGACCGGCACCACGCAGGACTACCGCGACGCCTGGTTCATCGGCGCGGCCGGCCCGGACGTGGTGGCGGTGTGGCTCGGCAACGACGACAACCGGCCGATGCGCAACGTCACCGGCGGCAGCCTGCCGGCCCGGCTGTTCCACGACATCGCGGCCGACATCCGGTGAGGGCTCAGGCGAGCCCGAGGGCGGCGTACAGCCGGGCGCTGGGCGGCCAGGCCAGCATGATCGGGGCGCGCTCGACGACGAACGCCGCCACCAGCGCCGCCATCACCACGGCGCTGCCGGCCCAGGCCAGCAGCAGCAGCGGCGGGCTGGCCAGCCGAAGCGGCGCGGCCAGGGCTTGCGCAGGCTGCGGCGCGACGGGCGGCGACTCGCGCCACTGCGGCGCCGCCCCCGCCGGCTCCAGCCCCGGCTCCGGCCGGGGCGCGGCGGCCGGCAGGGGCGGCCATTGCATGCCGCACCGCGCGCACCGCACGATGCGGCCCGGCGCCACGGCCGGAACCTCGTACTCGGACGCGCAGGACGGGCAGATGATCCTCACGGCGCGAAAATGCGGAACTCGTCCCGCCTTGGCAACCAGGCCACCGCCATGATCCGGCTGGACGGCGTGGGCCTGCGCTACGGCGCGGCCGAGCCGGTGCTGCGCGACCTCAGCTTCGCCGTGCCCGCCGGCGGGTTCCGCTGGCTGCTCGGCCCCTCGGGCGCCGGCAAGACCAGCCTGCTGCGGCTGCTCACCCTGGCCAGCCGCCCCAGCGCCGGCCGCCTGTCGCTGCTCGGCCACGACATCGGCGCCGCCACCCGGCGGCAGCTGCCCGGGCTGCGCCGGCAGATCGGCGTCGTGTTCCAGGACTTCCGGCTGATGCCGCACCTCTCCGCCTTCGACAACATCGCCCTGCCGCTGCGCCTGGCCGGCCGGCCGGAGGGGCAGATCCACGCCGACGTGGAGGAGCTGATGCGCTGGGTCGGGCTGCTGCGCCGCGCCGCCGCCCGCCCGGCCGAGCTGTCCGGCGGCGAGCAGCAGCGCGTCGCCATCGCCCGCGCCGTGATCGGCCGCCCCAGCCTGCTGCTGGCCGACGAGCCCACCGGCAACCTGGACGAGGAGCAGGCCGACCGGCTGATGCAGCTGATCGGCGAGCTGAACCGGCTCGGCGCCACCGTCGTCGTCGCCACCCACAACGAGGGGCTGGTGGGGCGCTACCCCGGCCACGCCCTGCGCCTGGCCGAGGGGCGGCTGGTGGCGGATGGCTAGGCGTTCCCTGCTCCGCCCGCCGCGCTTCGACGACCTCGGGCTGCGCCGGGCGCTGTCGGACCGGCTGCTGCCCGCCCTGGTCGCCGCCATGGCCTTCCTGGCCGCCCTCACCCTCGCCGGCGTGCTCGCCGCCGCCGCCCTGGCCGAGCACTGGCAGTCCGGCGCGGCCTCGGTGCTGACGGTGCAGGTGCCGCAGCCCGCCGGCGCGCTCGGCGAGGGCACCCGGCTGGAGCGGGTGGTGGCGCTGCTGCGCGGCTCGCCGGGGATCACGGCGGTGCGGGTGCTCTCGGGGGCCGAGCTGGCGGAGCTGCTGCGGCCCTGGCTGGGCAACGCCGCCCAGGCCAGCGCCCTGCCGCTGCCCGCCGTGCTGGAGGTGCGCTTGGCCCCCGGCGAGCCGGCGCCGGACGCGGCCCTGCAAACCCGCCTGTCCGCCGCGGTGCCCGGGGCGTTCGTCGAGAGCCACGGCGTCTGGCTGCAGCGCCTGACCGTGCTGGCCCGCAGCCTGCAAGCCTGCGCCGCCGCCGCCCTGCTGCTGGTGGCCGGGGTGGGGGCGGCCGTCGTGGCAGTGGCCACCCGCGCCGGCCTGGCCGCCCGGCGGGACGCGATCGACATCGTGCACGGCCTGGGCGCGCCCGACGGCTTCATCGCCGGCCGCTTCGCCCGCCGCGCCACCACCCTGGCCGGCCTCGGCGCATGCGTCGGCGCGGCGGTGGCGCTGCCCGTGCTGCTC
>CAXTJU010000203.1:0-2696 GCA_964244655.1 uncultured Acetobacteraceae bacterium
ACAATGGGCAAGGTCAGCCAGGCAACGCTTGAGCATTCCGGCCACGCCGCCCGCAGCGTTCATGCCAAAGCTCACGGCGTGATGCGCGGCACGATCACCGTGCTGGATGGGTTGCCGCTCCAATTGGCACAGGGCCTATTTGCCAAACCCGGCCGCTACGATGTGGCCCTGCGCTTCTCCACCCTGCCCGGGGACATACTGGACGACAGCGTCTCGACGCCGCGCGGTTTGGCGGTGAAGGTGATCGGGGTGCAGGGCCCGCGTCTGCCCGGCAGCGAGGGCGAAGTCACCCAGGACTTCGTCTTGGTGAACGGCCCGGCTTTCGCCGCACCTACTCCGGCCAAGTTCCTGGCCAATCTCAAGTTGCTCGCCGCGACCACCGCCAAGGCAGAAGGCGCCAAGAAGGTGCTTTCCGCCGTGGCACGTGGGACGGAGGCGGTGATCGAGTCGTTCGGCGGCAAGAGCGCAATGGTCACCACCATGGGCGGCCAGCCGGAGACCAACATCCTGGGCGAGACCTTCTACTCGCAGACGCCGTTCCTCTACGGCGACCACATTGCCAAGTTCTCCGTTACCCCCTTGTTTGACCTCTCGAAGCTGACAGGAGCCGCAATCGACACGGGCGCCTCTCCTAATGCGTTGCGGGAGGCCGTTAGCGCGCATTTCGCAGCTCATGGAGGCGAGTGGGACTTTGGCGTCCAGCTCTGCACGGACCTTGAGGCCATGCCGATCGAGGATGCCTCGGTTGCCTGGCCCGAGGATACCAGTCCATACGTCCCGGTCGCGAGGTTGGCCGTTGGACCGCAGGACACGTGGAGTACGGACGGTATCGCGGCGATCGACGAGGGCCTGGCATTCAGCCCCTGGCACGGGCTGGCAGCCCATCGTCCCCTGGGCGGGGTAAACCGGGCGCGCAATACGACATACACGAGCTCCGCGGAGTTCCGCAGCCAGCACAACGGCTGCCCGATCCACGAGCCAAAATCAGTCGACCGCACTGGCTGAGTTAGGCTGTCGACACTCGGCAAACCTCGTTCTCAGCGCGACCTCAAACCAGCATTGCTACTAACACCGGCTTTCAGCCGGTTTACCCACGCAATGTCCCAAGCCTTCACGCCGTCGGTGATGCCCGGGAACAACCGCCGCAGCTCAATGCCGGCAGATAACTCGCCCTCTTGCTCAAAGGCAGTGCGGATCGTAGCGGCCTCAGACTCGGACACGCAGAACATGACTACATTCTAGCCCAGATCCGAACCTGCCGCGCCAGCTTCGCGTAACCCAGCTTGCCCGCGCTGGTATGGAATCCACTGGCGGCGCCCCTGACGTCACAGCCGAACCAGTACCGGCCACCATCGTACGAGCGTCGTAACCATATGGGGCTTGTTGCTTCGACACGTATTTGAAAGGGTGCGTAGAAAGCATCATAGGCAAAGTTATGAGCGGCTCACTTTCCGCCAGGAAGGCTTATGCGAGCGATGTAAGCAGAAAGTCACACTCAGAGATCGACGCGATGTCAGGGCAAGCATCGACCGCCCTGGTATGGGATGTCGAACGGCTACGCCTCGCAACGGATGCAGCCGAGATTGCCCTATGGTCCTGGAACGTCGATACCGACGAAATCGTCATGGACGAGCGCGCGCATGGCTTGTGGGGCATTCCCAGAAATGCATCGGTCACCTTCGAAATCCTGTCAGCCTGCATTCACTCCGAGGATTTGGGCCGGGCGCGAAAGGCGTTCACCTTAACCCGCAGCAATGCCGGAGCCTACGAAGTAGACTTTCGCATTCTGCACCGCGACGGCGTGCGATGGATTTCAGCCCGCGGTCAAAGCAAACACTTCGGCATCGTTGAGCGGGTGATGTTTGGGGTTTTCCTCGATGTGACCGACCGCAAGCAAGCTGAGGAAACCCGCGAGATGCTGGTGGGTGAGATGAACCACCGCATCAAAAACCTGTTCGCGCTCGCGTCCGCCCTCACCGGCTTGGCCGCCCGCTCCGCCGCGACAACGGCGGAGATGGCCCAGGATCTAAGGGAGCGGCTAACGGCCTTGGGACGCGCCCATGACCTGATTTGTCCCGTTTCCGGGCAGGACGACAAAGCGCTGCTCGGCGGGCTGCTAACCGTGCTGCTCGCGCCATACAGCGACCAAAAGGCGGTAAGCGGTCGCGTTCACATTTCTGTGCCGGAGGTGCCGATCGGGAAGTCGACCGCCACAACGTTGGCCCTGATCGTACACGAGTTGGCCACCAACTCGGTCAAGTATGGCGCCCTGTCGTCCGCAGGCGGCACATTGGACGTGTCCTGCACAGACAATGGCGACAATCTTGTCATACTCTGGACCGAGCAGGGCGGACCGCCCGTCTTGGCCCTAACGGGAGCACTTGGCTTCGGCAGCAAGTTGGTCGGCCAGAGTGTCGGCCAGATCGGCGGGGCCGTTGCATACGACTGGGACGCCCAAGGCGTGACGATCACCCTGCAGATGAGCAAAGCGCGCTTGGGAGCTTAAGACGGCTCATGCAGGGATCATGACCCGGCTTAGGCCGCCCGCAGGAGCTTGCCGACAGCTTCGACCAAAAGCTTCGGTGTGTAGGGTTTGGTCAGCAATGCGGCTTGATGCCGCTCGCGCCACTCCGGCGTAACCACGTCTGGCCTGCCCGTGGTCACCACGATTGGAAGGCGCGGGTAGACTTGGCGGG
>CAXTJU010000204.1:0-2680 GCA_964244655.1 uncultured Acetobacteraceae bacterium
GGAACTCGACGACCATGGCTTCCTCGACCACGGACAGCACGGTGCTGCGGGGCACCGTCGGGCCCATGGGCGCATCGCTTGTGTGCCTGGCCGCCGCCAGCGTGCGGCGGCTCTAGCCTGTGTCGCGGGTAATCAAGATTATGGTCGAGTAGCTCGGCTATTTAGCTCCGGCCTCACAGATCCAAGCAGGCGGCTTTCCCGCACCCAGTTCTTCCTGGAAGTAACCCGTGTCGTGTCCAAGGGTAGGTGATCCGGAGTTGCGATAGGGAGCAAGCCACCGCCACAGTCTCGAACCATCCCCGCCTCACACGCCGGTTTCTTCTGCCCCCGCCGCCTTATGAGGCCTGTGCGCTGGTGGCTTGAGTTGGTCAGAGATTGGCGTTTGCCGTTGTTTGTTCGGTTCTGAGCTGATCAAGCTCTCCAAGCTGCAATGGTCCTGGCCTTCTCTCATTGTGGAACAGCCAGGCTGGCCGCGGGCAGAGTCCGGGCTTGACTCACGCTGGCACACCCGCGAGCAGGCGCCCGCTTCGGCGCCGGTTGTGGGCCATCGCTGTCAGCCTGACCTGCAGGCCTGCCTTGGCCAGCCCGAGCCAGCGCATGCGGCTCAGTCCGTACCTGCGCTTGCAGGTGCCGAGCACCTTCTCGATGCGGGCGCGCACGCGCCGCACTTCGGCGTTATGCGCCTTCAAGCGCGCGAGCGCCTCCGCACCACCCCAGGTGCCGGTGTGCACGATGCACGATGTGCCGCCTCGGGAGTGGATGGCAACCTCGGACTTGCTGCTCGAGTAGGCGATGTCGCCATAGGTGTCGCCAGCGGTCACGGGCAGGATGGCAGCCAGCTCGGCCGCGTCATGCACGTTGGCGGTGGTGACCTCGACGCCGCGGATCAGCCCGGCATCCTGATCAGTGGCGATATGGATTTTGTAAACGTGCACCGGCTTGCGCCGACGGTGACCCCCCTCCGCTGTCATTCCAGCAGCTGGGCTGCCGGAACCTTGGACAGCCTCGCCTCCGGGTCGTGCTGGATGCTGGCGGACGGCAGCAGCGTCGCGTCCACCAGCGTGCCCGTCCGCACTACGACACCATACGCATCGAACTGGCGGGTGATGGCCTCGAACAGCATCCGGTCCAACCTGCGGCGCACCAACTCGGCGCGGAAGCTGACGAAGGCGGAGCGCTCGGGCGTTGGCTCCTGCGCTGCAAAGCCGCAGAACCGCCGGAAGCTGGCGCGGTCGTCCATTGCTTCCGCCAGGCGCACGTCCGAGAGATCGTGCCAGACCGCCAGCAGGAGCGCCCGAAACAGCGCCAGCGGCGGCCAGCCCGCCTCACCCTTGGTCGAGGCGGAGATGACCGCGAGCAGGCGGTCCGTCTCCGTCAAGTCCACCAGGGCAGCCACCTCGTCGAGCGATGTGCTGCTGTGCGCGGGCCCATGCCGCCAACCGCTAGCCGCTCCTGCCCAATCCGTCGCCGTGCCATGCCCGCCTCCAGCCCGCTCAGGAACTGCATCGGATCAGATCAAACCGCGTCGGAGCAAGCCACCCGCGCACAGGTCTCATGATACCGCCCCGCAATGCACATCATGCATCCGCTTGCGACCCTCTAAATCATGCTTTGCCAAATCGATGCACCCTGGCTTAGAAGCTTTAGATGACCCGCAAAATCCTCATTATGGGCTTGCCTGGCGCGGGTAAGACAACGCTGGCGCAAGCCCTGCTGCGCCGGATCAACGCCGTGCACTTCAATGCCGACGCGGTGCGCCAGGAGATCAGCCGCGACCTCGGCTTTTCCGTCGCCGACCGGGTGGAGCACGCCCGCCGCATGGGGTGGCTTTGCGACCGCGTGGTAGAGGCCGGCGGCTACGCCGTGGCCGATTTCATCTGCCCCACCCCCGACGCGCGCACCGCCTTCGAGGCCGCCGGCCCGGCCTTCGTCATATGGGTGGACCGCATCCACGCTGGCCGGTTCGAGGACACCAACCGCCTGTTCACGCCGCCTGAACGCTGGGACGTGCGGGTGATGGCCGGCGGCAGCCCGGAGCACTGGGCCGAGCAGGTGGCGTTGCTGTTGCGCCCGCTGTTCGATCCCAAGCGGCCGACCGCGCTGTTCATCGGGCGCTACCAGCCGTTCCACGACGGGCACTTGGCCCTGATCGAGGAAGGGCTGCGCCGGGTCGGACAGGCCTGCATCGCCGTGCGGGACACGGCGGGGACGGACGAGAAAAACCCGTTCTCGTTCGAGTACGTGCGCTCGCGGATCGAGCTTGGCCTACGCCGCCACGAGGGCCGCTTTGCCGTGCTGCCGCTGCCCAACGTCACACACGTGTTCTACGGCCGCGACGTGGGCTATGCAGTCGAGCGCATTGATCTCGATGCGCACCTGCAAGCGATCTCAGCGACTGCGCAACGCCAGCTGCTCGGCAACGGTGCAGGGCGGAGTGTAAACCCGCGCTGAGCCGTCTCTAATCATCTCTCATTGTGATAGGCACGGGTCATTGTTCATGTGGCAACGTGGTTGTGACCAGCCCCCATCGAGTAGTCTGGGCGAGATATCAGTGCATGGCTGGCCTGGGGGGAGCTGATCCTGTTGACCCTGGTGTGCTGGGCAGCCTAGGCAGCGTTGTCGGGAGGGGCTGTTGAATTACCTAATCGGTGACTGCGCTGGGCGTTTTTCGAGGTTGGTA
>CAXTJU010000205.1:0-2663 GCA_964244655.1 uncultured Acetobacteraceae bacterium
GGTGTTCGGCGAGCCGAACACTTCAAGCTGCCCCTGTTTCGAACCGGGTGGTCTCCGAGGTCAGGGTCATTGACCCGCACCACGCGCTTTGCGGGAAGCAGCTGACCCTGCTGTCGCTGGTCTGCGCACGCGGACCCCAGTACATCGCGGTTCGCCTGGCCGATGGCCGCCGCCGCCTGATATCTCGCGCCGCCACCGACCTTGACCAGCCAGCGCTGGCCGAGCCGGACGTGCCGCGCATCTCGGCACGCACGCTGCTGCCGCTGGCCCGGCTCGTTCGGCGCATGCTGGCCGCCTCCCAGGAGGTGACGTCCCATGCCGAAGCGAACCCGCCCAGTCCATCCCTGTCCTGCGCCGCCGGAGGTGCCGCCACGCCCGTGCCGGACAGTGCCACGGCCTTGGCCGGTCCTGCCGCTCCAGGACCAGATCCGGCTGGCGCAGCAACTTGCCCGGCTGCTGTGGCGTCCGCACGCGGCCGAAAGGGAGGCGCGCCGTGCTGACCTCGCCCCATGAGGCCGCCGACCGCGTGGGCGCGGCGCACCGGGCCAAGCTCGCCTATGTCTACGTCCGCCACTCCTCGGCCGGCCAGGTCCGCCAGCACCAGGAGAGCACGGAGCTGCAATACCGCTTGGTGGACCGGGCTGCGGTCCTGGGCTGGCCGCGCGAGCGCATCGAGGTGATCGACGACGACCTCGGCAAATCCGGCGCATCCGGCTCGCAGCGCTGCGGCTTCCAGCGTCTGATCGCCGAGATCGGGCTGGGCAAGGCCGGGCTGGTGCTGAGCCTGGACGCCTCGCGCCTGGCCCGCAACAACCGGGACTGGCACCAGTTGCTGGAGCTGTGCTCGATGTTTGGCGTCCTTATCGGTGACGGCGAGCGCCTGTACGAACCCGGCGCCTATCACGACCGGCTGCTGCTGGGCTTGTCTGGCATCATGAGCGAGGCGGAACTGCACCAGATCAGGCTGCGCCTGCACCAGGGCGAGCGGCAGAAAGCCATGCGCGGCGAGTTGCGCCTGCCACTGCCAGCAGGACTTACCTATGCACCCGGCAGCGCGATCATCCTCAACCCGGACGAGGAGGTGCAGGCCCGGCTGCGCCTGGTGTTCGACCGGTTCCGCGAGCTGCAAAGCGCCAAGGCGGTGATGCGCGACCTGCAGCGCCACGGGCTGCTGCTGCCGGTGCGGCCGATCCGCGGCCCGGCGCCGCACGAGGTGGCCTGCTTGGCAGCCTGACAGCTTCCGCGTGCTGCAGATCCTGCAGCGCCCCTCCTATGCCGGCGCCTATGCCTGGGGACAGCGCCGGCAGGACCCGACGCGCCGTCGCGCCGGCAGGGCGCACGGTGCTACGGTCAAGGTTGCGATCGAGCAGTGGCCGGTGTGCCTGCGCGACGCCCACCCGGGCTACATCGGCTGGGAGGAGTTCGTGGCCAACCAGAAGCGCCTGGTCAACAACGTCGCCCGCCGCGCAGACGAGCGGCCCGGCGTGCCGCGCAAGGGCAGCGCGCTGCTGCAGGGCATTGCGGTCTGCGGCCGCTGCAGCCGGCGCATGGCGCTGCACTACTCGGGGCCGCATGCCGACTACCCGGTCTATCATTGCAGCGCGGACCAGACGCGCACCGGCCGCCCACGCTGCCAGGAGGTGCGCGCCCTGCAGGTGGACGCGGAGGTCGAGCGCGTGCTGCTGGCGTCCCTGGCGCCGGACCAGATCGCGCTGGCTGCGGCGGCCGTCGGCCAGATCGAGGCGGAAACCCGGCTGCTGGGACGGCAGTGGGACCTCCGGCGCGAGCGTGCCCGCTACGAGGCGGACCGGGCGCGGCGGCAGTATGACGCCGTCGAGCCGGAGAACCGTCTGGTGGCACGCTCGCTGGAACGGGCCTGGGAAGACCGGCTGCGCCAAGCCGAAGAGGTCGAGCAAGCCTTTGAGCGCTGGCGCGGCGAGCAGCCGGGACCGTTCGGCCCGGCGGAACGCGCCGAGGTGCTGGCCCTGGCTGGGGACCTGCCGCGCGTGTGGAAACCAGCCGCGCCGGCCGAGCGCAAGCAGATCCTGCGCCTGGTGGTGCGCGAGGTCGTGCTCGACCAGAAGCGTGCACCCGGTCAGATCTGGATGCGGATCATCTGGCAGACCGGCACGTCCAGCGAACACCTGCTGCAGCGGCGGGTGCACTCCTATGCCGCCTGCGCCAGCGCGGACCAGCTGGAGCGGCGCGTGCGCGAACTGAACGCCGAAGGCCGGATGGACCACGAGGTCGCGCAGGTGCTCAACGCCGAACGGATCATGTCGGCCCGTGGCGTGCCGTTCAGGGGCGAGACCGTCCACCTGCTGCGCAAGCAGTGGGGCATACGGACGGCCAAGATCAACGGCGTGGACCCGAACCCGCCCCGGTGGCCGGACGGCAGCTACTCCGTGCAGGGTGCGGCCGAGGCGCTGGGCGTGACCGCACAAACCGTGTTCAAGTGGCTGCGCCGGGGACGCCTGGTCGGGCGGCAGCTGGCCAAAGCCCAACCCTGGCAGATCTCCATCACCGACGAACAGATCGCGGCGCTGCGGGCACCGGCGCAGCAGAACAGCCCATCAAATATGGAGGCATTATGACACCCTTGGCGACGCCGTCGTCGCGACCGCCCTGCTGGATCGGCTGCTGCACCACGCCGTCGTCGTGCA
>CAXTJU010000206.1:0-2636 GCA_964244655.1 uncultured Acetobacteraceae bacterium
CTCCAATCTTGTGAAACACCCTAATCTCGGTGTCCACCAAACCAGCAGCAGCTCATAGTAATCGGATTTCTGACCGAGCCGCTTAAATAGGGCTGGTGTCGTACGTAGGATCTTGTCAGATCGTCACCCACTGTCTCCTCTGCTGGCTGAGGCCGAATCGGGTTTGACAAGGGTACGCACGATGGCACGCATCAGCAAGGACGAGCATTCCCGCATCCTGCAGATGGTCGATGGCGAGCACCGCAAGGTAGCCGAGGTGGCGGCCGAGTACGGCTGCACCCCCGCCAACATCTACGCCCTGCTCAGAAAGCTGCGGCCGAGTGCCGCTTCCAGTGTAGAGGCCGTTAGCGCCGACACGGATTTGGCGAGCAACCCAGGCTCACCTGTTTTGCAAGACTCAGCTTCCTTAAGCACGAAGACGGCTGTGACGATGTCAGCTGTTCCTGACCTTTTTGAACTCGATGCTGGAACCGACGAACACCTGCTTCTCGAAGCAAAGACTGATGGGCGGCGCGGCCGAGTTGCCAACCAAGTCGCGAGCGTTGCGGAGTCTGAAGCTCTGGTCGGAGCTCCCAGACCTGGGAAGACGGCTCTGCCACAGCAGGAGCCGAAGACCGTTGCCTCCGGCTCGACACGTCCCGTTGTTACCGAGCCTCCACGGCTGAAACCTGGCAAGAAAGGCGGTGGCTTCGACGCCACGTTGGCCAAGCCTGGCGTGGGACTGATCATGCGCACGTCGGAAGGCGAGGAGAACCTGACGCCGTTCCGCTCGCTCGACGACCTGCTTTCGGCGATCAAGCCAATCCTGCGGGCTGCGGCGCGTAGCCCCGACGCGGTGTGGTTCTCCATCCAGCCGGTCGACTTGGCCTTGTTGGACAGCGACGCGGCTTGACCGAAGCGACCTGGGGCTGGCGGGTGTTTCTTGTCGCTATCGCTCGATGGCGAGCAGCGTTGGTTTCTTCGACCGCGACGGCAAACAACATAGTGCTATCGGGTTCACAACCCGCGAACGTGATGCGTCGCATCATGATGGGCTGCTTCATGGCACGTAAGCGGCCATTTGTCGGACGACATGCGACATAATCCACACAGGTCGCTAGCATCCACGCTCCAGAATGATGCCGGAGAGCACGATCCATGCCGAGCCCTGTTCAGTTGGCCATCCGCGCTGCTGCCGAGGGTGCGGTCGAGCTAATTGCGGCCTGGAACCGGAAACGGCTGCCGCAGACTGAAGCCCCTTTCTTGGTTGGTATCCACAGGCCAATGCGATCTGAGCTGACGCTTGCGCATTTTATTGTCACCGGGTCGATCCCGGCTGGATTGAACGGCCGCTATCTCAAGATGGGTGCGAACCCGGTCAGCTTGGATTCCGCCGGCCACCACTGGTTCCTCGGGGACGGCATGGTGCACGGCATCGCCCTCCGAGACGGCAAGGCCTTGTGGTACCGCAATCGCTGGATCGGTTCGCGCCTGGCCGCCGCGGCGCTCGGCCGTGCTCCGGCACCTGGGCCGCGCAGGGGCCGCAATGATACCGTGAACACCAACGTGGTCGACATCGGCGGTCGCGCCTTCGCCTTGGTGGAGGCGGGCAGCTTCCCCGTCGAGCTCTCCGACACCCTGGATGAGCAGTGCTACAACCCGTTCGACGGAACCCTCAGCGGCTCCTACACCGGGCATCCGCACCGGGACCCGCTGACCGGCGAACACCACGCCATCGCTTATGACGGCAACATCTGGGATGCCGTCCGCCACGTTGTCGTCTCGGCGGCCGGCAAGGTGGTCCGCGACGTGCCGGTCGCCGTGCGACATGGCCCGTGCATCCATGATTGCGCCATCACCGCGCGGTTCGTGGTCGTGCTCGACCTGCCGGTCACCTTCTCGATGCGTGCCGTGCTGGGCGGCCAGCTGTTCCCGTTCTGCTGGAATCCGGCGCACCCGGCCCGCCTGGGCCTCCTGCAGCGGCACGGCGATCCTGCCGGCATTGTCTGGTGCGAACTGGAGCCATGCTTCGTCTTCCACATGGCCAACGCCTTCGATAACGCCGACGGCCAAGTGATCCTGGACGTCATCGCCTACGATACAATGTTCGCCTCAGGTGCGAGCGGCCTAGATGCGCTGGGCCGGCTTGAGCGCTGGACGGTGAACCCTGCGACACGACGCATCAGCCGACGCGTGGTTGACCCCACGCCGCAGGAGTTTCCCCGCATCGACGAGCGCCGCGTCGGGCAGAGCTGCCGCTACCTCTACACGGTCTCCGTCCCGCCGGACGGCAACACGCAACTCGTCGGTGCCACGCGGCTCTACAAGCATGATTTCGAGACCGGTTGCCGCCTCGTGCACGAGTTCGGCGACGAGCGCGTGCCCGGCGAGTTTGTGTTCGTCCCAGCGGCTGTCGATGCAGAGGAGGACGAAGGCTGGCTGCTCGGCTTGGTGATCAACACGGCAGACGAAACCACCGATCTCGTGATCTTGGACGCGCGATCCTTCGAGGCGGCCCCGGTTGCCACCGTCCGGCTGCCGCATAGGATCCCACCAGGCTTTCACGGGAACTGGTTCCCGGATGCGTAGCGGCAACAGCGGTCCATGTCGGCTTCCAGTGTTGTCGATGGACCGTTCCTGTGATCGACATGGATGCA
>CAXTJU010000207.1:0-2608 GCA_964244655.1 uncultured Acetobacteraceae bacterium
GCCGCGCGGCCCCGAGATGGAGGCGCGCGTGCTGGAGCTGGCCCGTGCCGGCCTGTAGCGCGACAGCTCGGATGGCCGGTGCGCGACACGAGCGGATGGCCGGTCGGACGGGTCGAAAGGCGGGCGTAGCCCGGCTGTAGACCCGTCCGACCGGCGACGCGGGTTTCATTCCCCTCGTCTGCTGGCCGCGGCGTGTGCGGGCACACTCGGCTCCTCGATCGCCAAGATGAGGACCGAATGCCCGGACGACGCGTCACCCGCCAACAGATGAGATTGTTCATGGAGTTCCGCCAAGGCCACCCTCAACGCCTCGCCGCCGCCAAGTCCGGCATCAGCGAGCGCACTGCCCGCCGCATCGAGGCGAACCGCCATCTCCCGGCATCGCCGGTCGCCAACCGCCCCTTGCGCCGCCAGGGTCCCGATCCTTTCGACGGATTGTGGGACAGCGAGATCCGCCCGATGCTCGAGGCCTCGCCGGGCCTGCGGCCCATCGGGGTGCTCGACGAGATGCTGCGCCGCCACCCTGATCATGATTGGGACCGGCTCCGCCGCAGCCTGGAACGCCGGGTGCGCGCCTGGCGCGCCGAGCATGGCGCCGACCGCGAGGTGATCTTCCGCCAGGACCACGCTCCAGGACAGCAGGGGCTGTCCGACTTCACCGACATGGGTGACTTCAGCGTCAGCATCGCCGGCGAGCCGCTGGTTCACCGACTGTATCACTTCACCCTGGCCTACTCCGCCTGGGAGCATGCTGAGCCGGTCATCGGCGGCGAAAGCTTCACCGCGCTTGCGGTCGGCCTGCAGAACGCACTCTGGGCGTTGGGCGGCGCGCCGGTCGAGCACCGGTCCGACAGCCTGTCGGCCGCGTTCCGCAACCTCGACACTGACGCCCGCGCCGACCAGACAGTCCGCTACGAGGCGCTGTGTGCCCATTACGGGATGACCCCGACCCGCAACAACACCGGCGTGGCGCACGAGAACGGCGCCATCGAAAGCCAGCATGGCCACCTCAAGCGCGTCGTCGGCCAGGCTTTACTGCTCCGGGGCAGCCTCGAGTTCGACAGCCTCGACGCCTACCGGGCCTGGATCGCCCATCTTATCGGCCGCCGCAACGCGCGCCGGGGCAAGATGGTCCAGCTCGAATGCGCCGCCCTGCGTCCGTTGCCGCCGGCCCGCACCACCGACTACGACGAGGCCACGGTGTTCGTGACATCCAGCAGCGGCTTCGTCCTGCGCCGCGTGTTCTACACCGTGCCCTCGCGCTTGATCGGCTTTCGGCTGCGGGTCCGGCTCTACGACGACCGGCTGGAGTGCTTCGTGGGCCACAGCCCGATGCTGACCTTGCGCCGCGGCCGCGATGGGGGACGGCATGGCCATGTCGTCGACTACCGGCACGTCATCCACAGCCTGCGCTGCAAACCCATGGCGTTGCTCAACCCGGGCGAACCCCTTGGTTCGACCTGGTCTACCGTGATGCGCTGTTCCCCCGCCCCGCCCATCGCCTGGCGTGGGAACGGCTGCTGGCAACCGGCGACCCGCGCACCGCCTGCAAGGCCATGGTGGCCCTCCTCGCCCTCGCACATGAGCGCAGCTGCGAGGCCGAGTTGGCCACAGCACTGACCGAGCAGATGCGGGACACAGGCGTTGACGGCGAGGCCGCCGGCATGATCGAC
Source organism: uncultured Acetobacteraceae bacterium (assembly GCA_964244655.1). Classification (GTDB taxonomy): domain Bacteria; phylum Pseudomonadota; class Alphaproteobacteria; order Acetobacterales; family Acetobacteraceae; genus LMUY01. The sequence goes on from CAXTJU010000207.1 coordinate 1,674, forward strand.
ATCGCGGCGTTGCGCGAGCGGTTCGCGCCAAGGCCGGAGATCATGCCCAAGGTCGTGGTCCAGCTCCCTTCGGTCGCCAGCTACGATGCGCTGCTGCCGTCGTTGGGAGCCGCCGCATGAGCGACAAAACCCGCGACAAGGTCAGCGTCGACACCGCGCGGCTGCCGCTGCTGCTAGGCGAGCTGCGCCTGCCCACCATCGGCGCCCTGTGGCCGACGTTCACCGAGCGTGCCGACCGCGAAGGGTGGCCGGCCGCCCGGCTGCTGGCCACGCTGGCCGAACTCGAACTCGCCGACCGCGCTCAGCGACGCATCGCGCGACACCTGGTCGAGGCGCACCTGCCGCCCGGCAAGACGCTGGACAGCTTCGACTTCGCCGCCGTGCCCATGCTCAGCCGTGCCCATGTCACAGCCCTGGCGACCGGCGACGAGTGGACCGCCAAAGGCGGCACGATCCTGTTGTTCGGCCCAAGCGGCTGCGGCAAGTCCCACCTCGGCGCCGCATTCGGCCATGCCCTCGTCGAGAACGGCTACCGGGTGCTGTTCACCCGGACGACCGACCTCGTGCAACGCCTGCAGCAGGCCCGTCAGGCGCTGGCTCTGGAAAGCACCATCGCCAAGCTCGACAAATACCATCTGTTGATCCTCGACGACCTCTGCTACGCCCAAAGGGATCAGGCTGAAACGTCGGTGCTGTTCGAGTTGATCGCTGCCCGCTATGAGCGGCGCAGCCTGATTGTCACGGCAAACCGCCCGTTTGGCGAGTGGACGAGCGTTTTTCCAGACACCGCCATGACGCTCGCCGCCGTCGATCGCTTGGTCCACCATTCAAGCATCTTCGAGATGAACGTCGAAAGCTACCGGCGCAAAGCAGCAACGGCGCGCGCGACACGGTTCCTTGTCGCGCACCGCGCCGCGCCAAGACCTGGCATCCCG
>CAXTJU010000208.1:0-2581 GCA_964244655.1 uncultured Acetobacteraceae bacterium
CGCCACGGCCGCCGCGGCGGCGCTGGCGTGCGGCGCGGCGCGGCAGGGGGCCGCGGCGCTGCTATGCTCGCCGCCGCCCTACGTGAAGCCGACGCAGGATGGCATCGCCGCCCATGTCCGCGCCGTGGGGCACGCCGCGGGCCTGCCGGTCATGCTGTACGACATCCCCGGCCGGGTCGGCGTGGCGGTGGCGGACCAGACGGTGGCGCGCCTGTTCGAGGCCGGGTTCATCTTCGCCCTCAAGGACGCGGGCGGCGACCTGGCCCGGCCGGCGCGGCTGCGCGCCCTGTGCGGCCCCGGCCTCGTGCAGCTGACCGGGGACGACGCGACCGCGCCCGGCTACCGCGCCATGGGCGGCCACGGCTGCGTGTCGGTCACGGCCAACGTCGTGCCGGCGCTGTGCGCCCAGCTGCACGCGGCCTGGGACCGGGCGGACCTGCCGGCGGTCGCCCAGCTCAGGGAGCTGCTGGCGCCGCTGCACGACGCGCTGTTCCTGGAAAGCAACCCGATCCCGCTGAAGGCGGCGCTGCTGATGCTGCGGCTGTGCCCGGGCGAGCTGCGCCTGCCGCTGACCCGGGCGAGCGCCGCCACCCGGGAGCGGCTGTCCCACGTGCTGTCCGGCGTGCTGGCGGCGGAGGAGGCCGCCTCCGGCCAGCGCCGCCTGGCCATGGTGCGGTAATGCGGGTGGTGCGGCTGCCGGGTCTGGACTGGCTGCACCTCGCGGCCTGCGTGCTGCTGGCGGTGGTGCTGGCGGCCGTGGTGCGCTCGGCCACGGTGGAGCTGTCCCGCTCGGTGGGGCAGGTGTGGCCGTTCTCGGCCGTGCATTGCGACGAGCCGTCGCCGGGCTGCGCCGGGGAGGCGCGCCTGGCCTCGGCACGGCCCGGCGGCTACGGCAGCTTCGCCCGCTAGAGGCATCCCGCGGCCAGGGCCAGCAGCAATCCAAGGCAGGCCCGCCGGTACAGCGCCAGGGCCCGCCCGATGTCTGCCGGCTCCGCCGCCGCTCGCCCCCGTCCCATCCAGGCGTCGTCCACCGGCACCGCCCCGTAGGTGCGCGGCCCTGCCAGGCGCAGCCCGAGCGCCCCGGCCATCGCCGCCTCCGGCCAGCCGGCGTTGGGGGAGCGGTGACGGCGTGCGTCCCGCAGCACGGCGCGGGCCGCCCGGCGCCAGCCCCGCCCGCTCGCCACGGCCAGCAGCAGCGCGGCCAGGCGGGAGGCGGGCAGGTTCACCAGGTCGTCCAGCCGCGCCGCCGCCCAGCCGAACGCGTGGTGCCGCGGCGTGCGGTGGCCGATCATGCTGTCGGCGGTGTTGATCGCCTTGTAGAGCGCGATGCCGGGCAGCCCGAGCAGGGCGCACCACAGCGCGGGTGCGGCCACGCCGTCGGCGAAGTTCTCCGCCAGGCTCTCGATGGCGGCGCGCGCCACCCCGGCCCGGTCCAGGCTGGCGGTGTCGCGGCCGACGATGTGGGACACCGCGGCCCGGCCCTCGGCCAGCCCGGCGTCGAGGCCCGCCTCCACTGCGCGCACGTGCGTCCACAGGCTGCGCTGCGCCAGCAGGGAGGACGCGAGCACCGCCAGCACGGCGAGCGCCACGGGGTGCGGCAGCCAGCGCAGGCACGCCGCCTGCACCGCCCAGGCCGGCAACCCGGCCGCCAGGAGCAGCAGCACGACCGCCAGCACGCCGCGCCCCCGCACGCCGCGGCCCCGGTTGAGCCGGCGGTCCAGCCATGCGATGGCTGCGCCCGCCCACATCACGGGGTGGCCCGCCCGGCGCAGCAGCCCGGGCGGATAGCCGGCCGCCGCCTCCAGCAGCAGCGCGCCGGCGGCGAGGGGCAGGAACGGAAGGGCCGGCATGGGATGCGGGGTAGCACGGCGGCGGCCATCGCGCATGGCGGCGGCGTGGCGGCGGCGCGGCGGCGCTTCCCGGATGCCCCGGAGCCGTGGCTCGACCTGTCCACCGGCATCAACCCGCTGCCGTTCCCGCTGCCCCCCCTGCCGCCGGCCGCGCTGGCCCGGCTGCCGGAGCCGGAGGAGGTGGCGGCGCTGGAGGCGGTGGCCGCCCAAGCCTACGGCGCGCCGGGCGGGTCGGTGGTGGCAGCACCCGGCACCCAGGCGCTGATCCACCTGCTGCCCCGCCTGCTGCCCGTGGGAAGCGTCGCCATCCTGTCCCCCACCTACGCCGAGCACCGCGCCGCCTGGGCCGCCGCCGGCCATGCCGTGCGCGAGGTAACGTCGCTTGAGGAGGCCGCCAACGTCGCCGTGCTGGTACGCCCCAACAACCCGGACGGCCATGTGGCCGACGCCGCGGCGGCGCTGCGGCTGGCCGACCGGCTCGCGGCGCGTGGCGGGCTGCTGGTGGTGGACGAGGCCTTCGCCGACCTGGAGGGATGCAGCCTGGCCGGGGTGCTGCCGCGGCCGGGTCTGCTGTTGCTGCGCTCCTTCGGCAAGACCTACGGCCTGGCCGGCGTGCGGCTGGGCTTCGCGCTGACGGCGCCCGCCCTGGCCGCCCGGCTGCGGGACGCGCTCGGCCCCTGGGCGGTGAGCGGCCCGGCGATCCATGCCGGGCGGCACGGCCTGGCGGACGC
>CAXTJU010000209.1:0-2573 GCA_964244655.1 uncultured Acetobacteraceae bacterium
CTGGAAGCCCTGGCGCCCGCGGTCGATGCCGCCGCCGCCGTGTGGGACGGCGTGCGGGACCAGCTGGCCCGGGCGCGGGCAGCGCTGACCGCCATGGCGGGAGCCGCCGCGAAGGCTGAGGCGGCGACGGCATCCTACCGGGCCGCCGTGGCCGGGGCGCTGCCTGCCCCAGACCCGGCGGCCCTGCCGGACCTGGCCGCCTGGCTGGAGCGGCTGGACGCGACCTTGCAGGCGGGCCGGGCCGAGGCGGGCCGGGTGGGCCTAGCGAACTGGCACGCCCTGGCCGGGCGTTGCCGAACGGAGATCGACGGCATTGCCGCGGCAGCCGATGCGGCGCTGGCCCGACGGGACGATCTGCTGGCCCGCCTGGGCGCGCTGCGGGCCAAGCACCGCGCGCGCGATGTCTCCGGTTCCGGCGACCCCGGCCTGCAGGCTCTCGCCGCGGCGGCCGAAGCGGGACTGGCGCACCGCCCCGCCGACCTGGACCGGGCTGCGGCTGACCTGGCGGCCTACGCCGCCGCCCTTGCCGGGAGATGACCATGCGCCCCTGCACCGACCCCGCCTGCCCCGGTCACTTCGAGGACGGCTTCTGCGACACCTGCGGCCGGGCCGAACCGGCTGCCACGGCCACACCCACGGCGCCCACCGTGCGGCAAGGCGGCTACACCCGGGCCACCGGGCGGGTGACGGGGGCGCGGCGGCCGGTGGCGGCGGCCGGGTCGGCCCGCAGCGCCCGCAGCCGCGGCTCCAGCCGGACGCAGGCGCTGGGCGGCGGCCTGGTCGCCATGCCGGCCGAGCCGTCGATGGACCCGCTGGGCCTGCTGCTGGCCGACCCGCGGGTGCCGGAAGGCAAGGCGGCCTGCCCGTCCTGCGGCAACCGGGTGAACCCGGACAAGCGGTTCTGCCCCAATTGCGGCGCGGAGTACGACTTCCGCCCCACCCTGCATGCCGGCGACGTGCTGGCCGGGCACTACGAGGTGAAAGGTCCGATCGCCTTCGGCGGCCTGGGCTGGATTTACCTCACCATGGACACCCAGCTGAACCGCTGGGTGGTGCTGAAAGGCCTGCTGAACGCCAAGGACGAGGCCGCCGCTGCCGCCGCCGTGGCGGAGCGCCAGTTCCTGGCGGCGGTGAAGCACGGCAAGATCGTCGGCATCTACACCTTCGCCGCCCGGGACGGCGAGAGCTTCATCGTCATGGAATACGTCGGCGGCCGCACCCTGAAAGCGATCCGCCGCGAGCGCGGCCCGCTGCCGCCGGCCGAGGCGATGGCCTACGTGCTCGGCATCCTGCCCGCCTTCGGCTACCTGCACAGCCAGGGCCTGGTGTACTGCGACTTCAAGCCGGACAACTTCATGCTCGAAGGCGGCGACGTGAAGCTGATCGACATGGGCGCTGTGCGCCGCATCGACGACCCGCACGGCGACATATATGGCACCGCCGGCTATAAGGCACCCGAAGCGGACCAGGACCCGCAGGCGGTGTCTGACCTGTACACGGTCGGGCGCACCCTGCTGGTGCTGCTGTTGGAGTTCGACAACACGGGCCGCTACGCGGCGGAGCTGCCGCCGCCCACCGGGCCGCTGGCCGTGCATGAGAGCCTGTACCGCTTCCTGCAAAAGGCGACCGCGCCCTCCCCCGCTGCGCGGTTCCAGTCGGCCGAGGAGATGGCGGCGCAGCTGACCGGCGTGCTGCGCGAGACGGTGGCCCGGGACGGCCCGGTGCCCGCCGCGGACAGCGCCGTGTTCCTGCCCGAGCGCCCGGCGGCCGGCGATCCCACGGCGCTGCGCGACGCCTGGCGGCGCCTGCCGGAGCTGCGGCTTGACCCGGCCGACCCGGCCGCCGCCGAGCTGTTCGCCGCCCGCAGCGCCGAGCCCCGCGCGCAAGCCGGCCTGCTGGCCACCGCCATGGCCGCCAAGCCGCGCTCGGCCGAGGCCCGGCTGCGCGCCGCCGACGCCCTGATCGACACGGGCGAGGCCGACCCCGAGGCGGTGCTGCGCCTGCTGGACGGCGCGCTGGCGCTGGACCCGTCCGACTGGCGGCCGGACTGGCACTGCGGCCGGCTATACCTCTCCTTGGGCCGCCCAGCTGAGGCGGTGGAGTGCCTGGACAAGGTTTACAGTGAAATCCCAGGGGAGCCGGTGCCGAAGCTGGCGCTGGCCATGGCGCTGGAAGCCGAAGGCCGCATCGCCGAAGCCGCCGGATTATACGACATAGCGGGCCGCACGGACCCGGCACTGGTCGCTGCCGCCTTCGGCCTGGCCCGCTGCCGCGCCACCGCCGGGGACCGCGCCGGGGCAGTGGCGGCGCTGGCCCGGGTGCCCGACAACGCGGCCCTGGCCGAAGAGGCTAAGCTCGCCGCGGTCCGCACGCTGTCCGACGCGGGCGAGCCGGAGCTGCGCCAGGCCGCCGCCCTGCTGGCCGGGCTGTCCCGCGACGACCTGCTGCGCCACGAGGCCGAAGCCGCCGTGGCGCTGGGCGCCGCGCGGCCGGCGGAAGCGGGCGCGCTGCCACCCGCACCGCTGCTAGGCGTGGCCGGCACCGCCCGGGCCCTGCGGCAGCGGGCAGAAGCG
>CAXTJU010000210.1:0-2558 GCA_964244655.1 uncultured Acetobacteraceae bacterium
GTAAGCGTCCGATGCCGACATGCTGACGGCGCTGTTTGTTTGTGGTGCACCTGACGACTCAACGTCGGGAGTTCATGGACGATGGGAGATCGGGAGCAATTCTGGCAGGCCCATGTCGACGCATGCCGGGTGAGTGGGATCACGCAGAAAGCCTACTGCGAGCGCAATGGCATCACGCCCAAGACCTTCAGGATCTGGCGGACGCGGCTCGCTGGCACGGCTTGCGCGACCACCATCGAGGGCGAGCCGCACAGGGGCGAGGTCAGAGGAGGGGCTAAAGAGTTCTTTAGCCCCTCCTCTGACGACCCTTCGGACCAGGCTCAGCTTGTGGACCTGCTCACCAATCCCCGCTTTCGCCGCACCTGGACGCCAGAGCAGCGGCAGCAGATCGTCATCGACGCCCTGCGTTCGGGGATGTCGATCAACCGCTTCGCGCGGGTCTCGGGGCTGACGCCAAGCGCCCTTTATCATTGGAAACACGAGCTCGCCGCCCACGTCCTGCAGGGCCGCGCCGTGTTGCCGCATGAGGCGCCGCGGCATTCTGCGGCTGCCCCGATGTTCGCCTCCGTGCAAGTGGCGCCTGCGCCGTCCGGCAAGGTGGCGCACGCGCCGTGCAACCCCGTGGACGCGCCGGCCCGCGACACGGTCGAGGTTGTCCTGGCCAACGGCCGCCGCGTGCGCTTCCACGCCCAGATGGACGCCCGGACCCTGCATGCCCTCCTGTCCGCGCTGGAGTCCAGCCCGTGATCACCGTGCCGGCGGGCGTGCGCATCTACTTGGCGCTGGGCGCTACGGACATGAGGAAAGGCTTCGATGGCCTTGCATTGCTGGTGCAGGAGAGGCTGAAACACGACCCGTTCGGCGGGCACATCTTCATCTTTCGTGGCAAGCGCGCGGACAGGGTTAAGATCTTGTTCTATGACCAGAATGGGATGTGCCTGTTTGCCAAGCGGCTGGACCAGGGCCGGTTCACCTGGCCGTCCACGCAACCGTCGCCGGACGGCACGGCCTCGGTCACGCTGACGCCGGCTCAGCTCTCGATGCTGCTGGAGGGCCTGGAGTGGCGCACCTTGGTCCGGTCACGACAACCGATGCTTGCTGGATAGGCCGGGCCTTTCCGGGCCTTTGTGTTGTACTGGCGGGCTCAGGCTGCTACGCTCGGCGGGTGAGGATCGCGCTCGACAACCTGCCCACGGACGTCAGCCTGCTGCATCAGCTGGTGCGCGACATGGCCGGCGCCCTCGACGAGAGCGAGATCGAGGCCGAGAGGCTGCGGCTGATCATCCGGCAGTTCCAGCGCGCCCGGTTCGGCCGGCGCTCCGAGCAGCTCGACCCCGACCAGATGGCGTTCGGCCTCGAGGACCTCGAGGCTGACCTGGCCCGGGCCGAGGCACGCAAGCCCTGCCCGGCATCGGCTGAACCGTCCGAGCCGAAGAAGCCGCCGCACCGGGCGCCGCTGCCGCCGCACTTGCCGCGCACCGAGAGCGTGCTGCCGGTGCCGCATGATGCCTGCCCGGACTGCGGCGGCGCCCTGACCGACGCGGGATCGACCAGCAGCGAGATGCTGGACTGGATCCCGGCGCAGCTCCGGGTGGTCAAGGTCACCCGGCCCAAGTGCGCCTGCCGGGCCTGCGGCACCCTGCTGCAGGCGCCCGCGCCGGAGCGGGTGCTGGCCGGCGGCCTCGCCACCCCAGGCCTGGTCGCGCACGTGCTGGTCAGCCGCTACGCCGACCACCTGCCGCTGTATCGGCAAAGCCAAATCTTCGACCGGCACGGGCTCGCCATCAGCCGCTCCACCTTGTCGGATTGGGTCGGCGCCGCTTGTTGGTGGCTGGAGGCGCTGCACGACCGCCTGGTTGCCTACGTCATGGCGGGTGAGCGGGTCTTTGCCGACGACACCACCTTGCCGGTGCTCGATCCCGGGCGGGGGCAGACCAAGACCGGGCGGCTGTGGGCCTACACCCGCGACGACCGGCCCTGGGCTGGTCCGGGACACCCGGCCGTGGTGTTCGTCTACGCGCCCGACCGTACGGCCGCACGCCCTGCCGAGCATCTTCGGGGCTTCCGCGGCATCCTGCAGGTGGACGGCTATGCCGGGTTCGAGCAGTTGGCGGCCGATGGCAGCGTCATCCTCGCGGCCTGCTGGGCGCATGCGCGTCGGAAATTCTATGAGCTGCACAAGGCAGGCTCGCCGGTGGCCAGCGAGGCGTTGCAGCGGATCGCGGCCCTTTACCAGATCGAGGCCGGCATCCGTGGCCAGCCGCCTGCGGAGCGGCGGCGTGTGCGGTCGCAGCAATCAAAGCCGCTGGTCGAGGCGCTCAAGGTTTGGCTGGAGCTCAAGCTTGCCCATCTGCCGGGCCGCAGCCGCCTGGCCGAGGCAATCCGCTACGCACTCAATCGATGGTCGGAGCTGAGCCGGTTCCTTGATGACGGCCGGGTGGACCTCGATACCAACCCGGTCGAGCGGTCGATCAGACCAGTGGCTCTGGGAAGAAAGAATTCCTTGTTCGCGGGCAGCGACGGCGGGGCGAAACGCTGGGCGGTTGTTGGGTCGCTAG
>CAXTJU010000211.1:0-2552 GCA_964244655.1 uncultured Acetobacteraceae bacterium
GAGGACACCATCGCCATCTGGGGCTGCGGCCCGGTCGGCGTGCTGGCGGTGAAGTCCTGCTTCCTGCTGGGTGCCAAGCGCGTCATCGCCATCGACAACGTGCCGGAGCGCCTGGCCCTGGCGCGCGAGGCCGGCGCCGAGACGATCAACTCCGACGAGCAGAACATCCAGGACACGCTGAAGGAGCTGACCCACGGCCTCGGCCCGGACGCCGTGATCGACGCCGTGGGCATGGAAGCGCACGGCGCGGACACGCTGATGCAGAAGGTGACCTCGGCCGTGATGTCCGCCACGGTCAGCGTCGAGCGGCCTTTCGCCATCAACGAGGCCATTCTGGCCTGCCGCCCCGGTGGCATCGTGTCCATGCCCGGCGTCTATGCCGGCCCGGTCGGCCCGGTGATGCTGGGCGTGCTGATGAACAAGGGGCTGACGCTGAAGACCGGCCAGACCCACATGCAGCGCTACCTGCAGCCGCTGATGGAGCGCATCCAAAAGAAGGAGATCGACCCCTCCTTCATCATCAGCCACCGCTCCAGCAAGCTGGAGGACGGCCCGGCGCTGTACGAGACCTTCCGCGACAAGAAGGACCACTGCACCAAGGTCGTGTTCACCCCGCACGGATAGCACCACCTCACTCCCTCTCCCCTTGCGGGAGAGGGCCGGGGTGAGGGGGCGGGACTCAGCCGCCTGCCAGCATCCCCGCCGCCATCTCCCCCCGCACCTTGGCCAGGTCGTCCTGGTATTTCAGCAACACCCCCAGCGTCGCATCCACCGCACCCGGCGTCAGCTCCACCTGGTCCAGGTACGCCAGCGCCCGCGACCACTCAATCGTCTCCGCCACCCCCGGCAGCTTGAACAGCGCCTCGCCGCGCACCCGCTGCACGAACGCCACCACCTGCGCCGACAGCAGCGCCGGCAGCCCCGGCGCACGGCTGCGCAGGATGGCGCGCTCCCGCTCCGCGTCAGGGTAGTCCACCCACTGGTACAAGCAGCGCCGCCGGATCGCGTCGTGCACCTCGCGGGTGCGGTTGGAGGTCAGGATCACCACCGGCGGGACGGCAGCGCGGATGGTGCCGTACTCCGGCACGGTGATCTGGAAATCCGCCAGCAGCTCCAGCAGGAACGCCTCGAACGGCTCGTCCGCCCGGTCCAGCTCGTCGATCAGGAGCACGGCGGGCGGCAGGTCGGGGTCGATGGCGGAGAGCAGCGGCCGGGCTTGCAGGAACTCGCGGGCGTAGATGTCCCGTGCCAGGGCCGCCGTGTTGCCCTGCACCTCCGCCAGCCGGATCGCCAGCAGCTGCCGCGCCCGGTCCCACTCATAGGCGGCGGCCGAAAGGTCCATGCCGTCGTAGCATTGCAGCCGCACCAGCCGCCGCCCCAGCCCGGCGGCGAGCACGCGGGCGATCTCGGTCTTGCCGGTGCCGGGCTCGCCCTCCAGCAGCAGCGGCCGCGCCATGGCCAGCGCCAGGAACACGGTGGTGGCCAGCGCGCGGTCGGCGACGTAGCCCTGTCCGGCCAGCAGCGCCGCCGTGGCGTCCACCGTGGCCGGCAGCGTCAAAAGACGTAGCTGCCGAAGATCATCACGAAGATCACCAGGAACACCGCGCTGCCGACCCAGAAGATGCGCGGGTAGCCGTACGGCTCCTTCGGGATCATCGACAGCATGTTGACCACCGCTGGCGCCTGCGGACCCGGCGGCTGCGTCAGCAGGCCCACTCCGCCGGCCAGCAGCCCGTCCGCCGCCACTTCCGCGGGCCCGGCCACCTCGGCGCTGAATCGGTCGAAGAACTGGTCCGCCATCTGCTTGGCGGTGGCGTCGATCAGCCGCGCGCCGAGCTGGGCGATCTTGCCGCCGACCTGCGCCTTCACCTCGTATTGCAGCAGGGTGAACGCGCCGTCGTCGTGCAGCTGCACGGTGGCGCCGCCGTTGGCGAAGCCAGCGACTCCGCCCTGGCCCTCGCCGGCGATGCGGTAGGAGTTGGGCGGGTCCAAATCCAGCAACTGCACCTTGCCGGTGAACTGCGCCGCGATCGGCCCGATCTTCACCGCCGCCGTGGCGCGCATGTCGGTGTCCGACGTGCGCTCAAGCGTTTTGCAACCGGGAATGGCGGTGCGCAGCACCGCCGGGTCGTTCAGCGCATCCCAAACGCGTTGGCGCGGCGCGGGAATGCGCCGCTCGCCGGTCATGTCCATCGGTCGTGTCTCTCCATGAGCTTGCAATCTCCCGCAATGCCACCCGGCGTGCAACCGGAAGGGCGATTTTTGCCCCGGAAGGGGTCGCGATGAACCTTGCCACGGCCTTTGCAGGCCAGCATCCCGGGTCAGCCACAAGGCCCGTCACGCCCGGGCGAAGGCGCCCAAGGGTCCGCGTGCGCGCTGCGCCCATAGCACACCGTCATGCCCGGGCTTGACCCGGGCACCCACGCGAGGGCAGCGCACGGGCTCCTGGCCGCCCTGGCGTTGGCGCCAGCAACGGCCCGCCCCGGTCGCGCCGCCGCGGCGTGGGTGCCCGGATCACGTCCGGGCATGACGGTGCTTGAAGCCAGCCGCAG
>CAXTJU010000212.1:0-2536 GCA_964244655.1 uncultured Acetobacteraceae bacterium
GAGGTCAGCCGCGCGTCCCACACCCACCAGGCGCCCCACATCGGCTTGCCCCACAGGCTGCCGGTGACCAGGCACAGCGCGGTGAACCCGGCGCCGACCGGGCCGATCTCGGCCGCCGCCAGGTCCGCCAGCGGGTGCCGCCAGACGATGGAGGCGAGCGAGCACAGCGCCAGGCAGGCGTAGCCGAACGAGGCGAGCCAGGCGGACGGGACGTGCACGTACATGATGCGCACGGCGTCGCCCTGCTGCCAGTCGGCGGGGGCGCGGAACAGGCCCCAGTACAGGCCGACGGCGGTGACCAGCAGGGCGGCCAGGTTGAGCCAGGGCTGCACGGCGCCGGCCAGCCGCAGGAAGCGGCCCGGGTTGGCGAACCGATGCAGGACGTTGCCAGTCCGCGGCGTGACGAGGGCGGTTGCTTCCACCGACCCAAGATAGCACGTGGCGTCGCACTGCAAACCCCGCCGAGTTCCACGGCTTCCTTGGATGACATAGGATTAAGGCCCCATGAAGGACGGCCCCACAATGTTGTTCGCCATCATCTGCACCGACAAGCCGGACAGCCTGGCGCTGCGCCAGGCCACCCGCGCCGCGCACCTGGCGCACGCGGCGGCGCATGGCATCATGTTCGGCGGCCCGCTGCTGGACCCGGCGGGGCAGCCCTGCGGCTCCCTGCTGGTGATCGAGGCGGAGAGCCACGCCGCCGCGGCGGCCGTCGCGGCGGCGGACCCGTACGCGGTGGCGGGGCTGTTCGCCGAGACGACCGTCCGCGGCTTCCGGACCGTGTTCAAGGACGGCGCTGCCGCCTGATGGCGTACTGGCTGGTGAAGTCCGAGCCGGACGCATTCAGCTGGGAGCAGCAGGTGGCCCAAGGCGTCGAGCCCTGGACCGGCGTGCGCAACTACCTGGCCAGGAACAACCTGCTGGCGATGCGGCTGGCGGACCGGGCATTCTTCTACCACTCCAACGTCGGCAAGCAGATCGTCGGCGTGGTCGAGGTGGCGCGCGAGGCCTACCCCGACCCAACCGGCGAGGCGTGGGCGTGCGTCGATCTGCGGACCGTGGGGCCCCTGCCCGCCCCGGTCAGCCTGGCCGCGGTCAAGCAGGACCCGGCGCTGGCCGGCATGGCGCTGCTGCGGCTGTCCCGCCTGTCGGTGGGGCCGGTCAGCCCGGCGGAGTGGGCGCACATTTGCGGGCTGGGGGGCTTCAAGGGATAGGCGCGGGCGGATAGCTTGCCGGCAAAGAGAACGAGGGGGATTGCGGATGTCCGAGACCAGCCTGTTCCACGTCAAGCCGGCCTTCGCGGTGGGCGCGCACGTCAACGGCGAGCGGTACCGCCTGATGTCCAACCACGCCCGGCGCGACCCGGAGCATTTCTGGGCGGAGGAAGCCAAGCGCATCCCCTGGATGCAGACGCCCACCGTCATCAAGAACACCAGCTTCGAGGGCAACGTCTCGATCAAGTGGTTCGAGGACGGCCGGCTCAACGCCTCCGCCGCCTGCCTCGACGCGCACCTCAAGGCGCGCGGCGACCAGGTGGCGATCATCTGGGAGGGCGACGACCCGGGCAGCCACAAGACCGTCACCTACCGCGCGCTGCACGAGCAGGTCTGCCGGCTGGCCAACGTGCTGAAGGGGCGCGGCGTCGGCAAGGGCGACCGGGTGACGATCTACCTGCCGATGGTGATCGAGGCCGCGGTCGCCATGCTGGCCTGCGCGCGGGTGGGAGCGATCCACTCCGTGGTGTTCGGCGGCTTCTCGCCGGACAGCCTGGCCAACCGCATCCAGGATTGCGGCTCCACCCTGCTGATCACCGCCGACGAGGGCCGCCGGGGCGGGCGCAAGGTGGCCTTGAAAGCCAACGCGGACCAGGCGCTGCGGCAGTGCCCGACGGTCAAGGACGTGCTGGTGGTGGCGGTCACCGGAGCCGCCGTGCCGATGCAGCAGGGCCGCGACCACGACTATGCCGCGCTGCTGGAAGCCGCCTCGCCGGAATGCGAGCCGGAGCCGATGGAGGCGGAGGCGCCGCTGTTCATCCTCTACACCTCCGGCAGCACCGGCAAGCCGAAGGGGGTGCTGCACACCACCGGCGGCTACATGGTGTGGGCCAGCTTCACCCACGAGCTGGTGTTCGACTACCACCCGGGCGACGTGTACTGGTGCACCGCCGATGTCGGCTGGGTCACCGGGCACACCTATATCGTGTACGGCCCGCTGGCGAACGGCGCCACCACGCTGATGTTCGAAGGCGTGCCGAACTACCCGGACAGCTCGCGCATGTGGCAGGTGGTGGACAAGCACCAGGTCACCATCTTCTACACCGCGCCGACGCTGATCCGCTCCTTGATGCGCGAGGGGGACGCCCCGGTGAAGCGCACCAGCCGCGCCAGCCTGCGCGTGCTGGGCAGCGTGGGGGAGCCGATCAACCCGGAGGCCTGGCTGTGGTACCACCGCGTGGTGGGCGACGAGCGCTGCCCCATCGTGGACACCTGGTGGCAGACCGAGACCGGCGGCATCCTGATCAGCCCGCTGCCCGGCG
>CAXTJU010000213.1:0-2484 GCA_964244655.1 uncultured Acetobacteraceae bacterium
AGGCGGGGCCGCGCAGGCGGGCACTGCCAGCAGGAGGCTGATCGTCAAGATGGTCCTGATCACTCGTGCGTCCCTTTGTGGCATGGACCTACGGATAACGGTTTGGTTCGGCGCATCGGCCAAGTCTCCTCTTAAATGCCCGGCGCCAGGGAGCGGGCGCGGAAAACTCGCTTCAACGACGGACGGTGCGCCCCGCGTGAGCCCGCCTTGTGCAACGGATTGACCACCTCAAGCCCGGCGAAATCCCTCTCGTTGCCCGTCGCCACGGTGCACCCGTTCGCACCGGCAACGGCGGCGATGATCATGTCCAGCGCGTTGCGCGGCTGGCCGGCGGCCTTGCCGTCCGCCATCAGCCGCGCCCAGATCAACCCGGCGGCGTCGTCGAACGGCAAGGTGCGGCCCGCGAACAGCGCCTGCGGCCCCTCCGGCCCGGAGAACCAGGCGTCCAGCGCCTGGCGCTTCCTGCCGCGCGGTATCTCCAGGATGCCGCCGCGGATTTCGGCAACGCTCAGCGACGCGATGAATAGGTCCTCGTCCCGCCGTGCGCCCATTCACGCCAGCAAAGCCCCCGACGGCTGCGGCTTGACGGCGTTGCTGATGACGTTGGTGTCGAGCAAGTAGCGCGTCACAGCTCAACCGCGCGCCCTTTCTCACGGGCGCGCGCGAGGTCAAGGTCAGCGCCGACCAACGGCGAGCGGCGAAGCGCCTCCAGGATGCCGCCCGGCGCAGGGTGTTCCCCAGCGACGATCTGTTCAACCATCGCCCTGGCCTGCTTCGCCTCCGGCCTGCCATCGGCCAACCGGCGCGCCAGGGTGCGGATCAGCTTGCGGTCGGTTTTCAAGGCTTGCACCTCGAAGCGTGCGATCCCGCGTTGGGTCAGGCGGCTGCGGTAGGCTTGGATCGCTTTCTTCTGCGCCGATGTCTGCGCCGAACTGCTCATCATGCCCCTCCACGAGGACCGGATAGCTATCCTGAAATGCATGCGCGGAGCAATTGCGGGCATGAGCGACAAGGCCGCCCAGCCGACATGCCCTCGCAGCCGGCCGCAACGCCCGCATCTAAGGCTAATCCTAATAATCCTTGCAACTCCCCCGCGCCGTGTGTTCTTATTACGTTCTATGCCGCTCCCCCCCGCCCCGGCCGACCGACCGACGAAGCCCAGCACCGCCGCGACATGCTGAGCGAGCTGATCGACATCGCCATGGAGGTCGCGCGCGCCGTCGGCGCGCAGGCCGTGCACGAGGCCGACGTCGCCGTCGCCGGCGGCGGGCGGGCCCCGGACACCACCCTGGCGTTCGAGCGCGCCGCCCGCGTCGTCCGGCGCACGGTGCTGCTGGCCGAGCGGCTGGCGCAACCGGGGTTCAACCCCGCCCCCCAGCGCACCGCCGCCCGCAAGCGGGTCATCCGCGCGGTGGAGGACGCCATCGGGCTGCAGGCTGGGGACGACGGCGCGGCCGAGAGCCTGCACCGCGAGTTCCAGGAACGCCTGGACGCGCCGGAGCTGGACGAGGCCCTGGCCGCCCAGGCGGTGCCCGAGGTCATCGCCGACATCATGCACGACCTCGGCTTGCAGACCGTGCCCGGCGCGCACCCGGGGATGCGCCGCACCCCGCAGGACGTGGCCGCCCTGTGCGCCTGGGCCGCGGCGCCGCCGGGCACCCCGGCCGCCGCCTTGCCCCCGCTGCGGCCGCCCCCCAGCAACGCCGCGCCCCGCAGCCTGCTCGATGGCGGCCCGCACCACGCCTCCACCATCGACCGCCTGCTGGACAACCTGCCGAGCGACGTGTCCCAGTGGACGGACGCCCAGCTGGAGGCCGCCATGGCGAAGGCGGAGTACGAGGCGCGGCGCTGCCGCGGCTCCGGATAGCGGCAGCCCGGGGCGTTGCCCCGGACCCCACCAGAGGACGAAGTCCTCTGGACACCTGTTTATAAGTAACAGGGGTCAAGGGGACTTCGTCCCCTTGCGGGTGCAGGGCAGAGCCCTGCCTGCCTTGCCATCTTTATGGCTTTCCGCCATATCCCGCCCGCTGCCCGAGCGCATCCGCGCCCGGCGGCAATTCACACGCGGGACGCTTCCTGGCCTCATCGCCAGAACCGGTGCCGAAAGGCCAACCCCCGCGGAGGCGCAACCGGACCACAGGAAGGCCACACCCATGGCAATGCCAGACTTCACCCTCCGCCAGCTGCTCGAAGCCGGCGTGCATTTCGGCCACCACACCCGGCGCTGGAACCCGCGCATGGCGCCGTTCCTGTTCGGCATCCGCAACCAGGTCCACATCATCGACCTGCAGCAGACGGTGCCCATGCTGGACCGCGCGCTGCGCGCGGTGCGCGACATCACCGCCAACGGCGGCCGGGTGCTGTTCGTCGGCACCAAGCGCGCCGCAGCCGAGCACGTGGCCGAAGCCGCCAACCGCTGCGGCCAGTACTACGTGAACCACCGCTGGCTCGGCGGCATGCTGACCAACTGGAAGACCATCACCG
>CAXTJU010000214.1:0-2415 GCA_964244655.1 uncultured Acetobacteraceae bacterium
TGTCGGAATACTGCATGACCCAGAGCTTCCGGGACGCCCTCGCCGTCCCGCTCGTGCCGCCTCTGCTGGTGCTGGATCTGGACGGCACGCTGGTCGACAGCGTGAACGGGCTGATGGCGGCGGCCAACCGGATGCTGGATCGCCACGAGCTGCGGCGGATCTACGCCGACGAGCTGCGGCCGATGATCGGCGACGGCCTACAAGCGCTGGCGCAGCGCATCCTGCTGAGCCGGCGGGCGAAGCCCGACGATCGGGCGGTGAGCGCGTATATCGCCGATTATTCGGCGCGCGCGGACGAGTCCGCGCGGCTGTTCCCGGGCATCGAGGCGCTGCTGCACGATGCCGCTGCGGCCGGCTGGCGGCTCGCGGTCTGCACCAACAAGCCGGTGGCGCCGGCGCGGCTGATGCTGGACGCACTCGGCATCGGCGGCCTGTTCGCAGCGGTCGGCGGCGGCGACAGCTTCCCGTCGCGCAAGCCCGACCCGGCGCACCTGCTCGGCACCGTGGCGCTGGCCCGCGGGCTGCGGCAGCGCGCGGTGCTGGTCGGCGACCACCGCAACGACGTCGCCGCCGCGCGCGGCGCCGGCCTGCCGGCGATCTTTGCCGGCTGGGGGTATGGCAGCCCGGACATGCGGCAGGGCGCGGCCGCGGTGGCGGAGGAACCCGCGACGGTGCTGGAGATCGCAAGACGGCTGGTCGGGTGAAGGACGGCCAGGGGCCTGCCCCTGGACCCCGCCGGGGCCGGCGGCCCCAGACCAGCGGCCTCTATCGGTGCGCGCTCACCAGCAGCACGGTCAGGACGCCCAGATGCGGATGCTCGAAGGTGACTCGCACCGGCAGCAGCGGGGCGTCCGGCAGCACCCTCTGCAGCCAGGCAGTGCCGGTCTGCGGCTGCCGCATCCGCGCCTCGTCGGCATTGTGCAAGAAGCCGCCGAGCTGCAGCCCGACGAAGTCGCAGCGGAGCGCCGTGCCCGCATAGGTGGACTCGTCGTTCGGCGGCATGGGTTGCCGCCCGACCGTGTGCGCGGTCAGGCGCGACAGCCGGGCGCCGTCGAAGATCCGGGTGCTGCCGTCGCAGCCGGCGGTGGCCTGCACCGTGCGCACCAGCTCGACGATGGCGCTCAGGCTGTCGATCGAATGGTCGGTCGCGGCGGCCGGGACCGGCTCGCGGTCGGGATCGACCGGCGTCAGCGTCTCGACCCGCGGCTCGCCGTCGGCATAGGCGATCCGGGTGGCGCGATTGGCGCCGCGGGAGACGCCGCTGCTGGCGAAGTCGATTGGGATCGCGCGGTCGCCGTCGAAGCGGCCGCTGGCGACGCTGGTGGTGTCGCTGTGCACCAGCATGCCGATCATGCCGGTCGTCTGGTTGTGCAGGCTGATCGCGTAGCCCGACGGCGTCAGCGTGATCGCGACGGCGACGTTCATCACGTGGAAGCTGTGGCTGTAGAGCACGTAGTCCAGATGGATCGGGGCCCCAGGCGCAGGCGCCGGCGCCGATGTCGGGGCCGCGACCGCGGCCGCACGGGCGGTGGCCGGGCCGGTGAGCCAGAGGCCCCAGAACCCGCAGAGGCCGAGAACAGCCGGGAGGATGCGGGCGGCATGCATCGCCGGATGGTGGCGGCAGCCGGGGCGGCGTGCAATCCCCGACGGCCCTTGCCCTCGGCTCTGCTGGCGCGGATCTTGCTGCCATCGCACCACCTGCCGCCGCGGAGCCTGCCCGATGCATCATCCCGACAGACCAGCCCAGGACATGCGGCCGTGAGCCGCCAGTGCATCCGCGCGGCCGTGCTGGCGGCGGCACTGGCCGCACCGGCGCTGGCCGGACCGGCGCTCGCGGTCGCGGCCCCGTCCGGCGCCGAGCCCTACGCGCAGAACTGCTCGGTCTGCCATCAGGCGAACGCCGGCGGACTGGCGGGACAGTTCCCGCCGCTCCGGGGCCGGGTCGACAAGATCGCGGCGACGGCGGAGGGGCGGCATTACCTCGCCGACGTGCTGATCCACGGCATGGCGGGGTCGATCGACGTCGATGGGGACAGCTATGTCGGCTACATGCCGGCCTTCGCGCGGCTTCCCGACGATCAGATCGCAAGCATCCTGAACTGGGTGTCGTCGCCCGGCGACAGCAAGCCGGTGCCGCTCATCGCGGCTTCGGACCTGGCGGCGTCACGAACCCGGACGCTGACCGCGGCGGGCGTGCTGGCGGAACGGACGGCGCTGAACGCGCAGCATCCGCTGCCATGAGGATACCACGTCATGCCGGCTGCTCCTGGTGCAGGAACTGCAGCCGGGCCAGGCGGGCATAGAGGCCGCTCTGCGCGATCAGCGCCTCGTGGGTGCCGGTGGCGACGATGCGGCCGGCATCCATCACCACGATGCGGTCGGCGCGGCGCACCGTCGCCAGGCGGTGCGCCACGA
>CAXTJU010000215.1:0-2370 GCA_964244655.1 uncultured Acetobacteraceae bacterium
GCCTGGGAGGCGCCCCGCTGGCGGCCGCGCTGCGCGGCTTGGGCCTATGAGGCTGCTGGTCTGGCAGTGGGGCCGCCGCGGCGCCGGGCCGCGCTACGCGCTGGAACTCGCCCGCGGCCTGCGGGAGGTCCCCGGCGTCGAGGTGGCGCTGTCGCTGTCCCGCGGGGCGGAGATCATGCCGGAGGCGGCGGCGGAGTGCGCGCTGCCGGTGGACACCTACGCCGGCGCGGCGGGCTGGGCGGGGCGGATGGCGCGCCTGCCGCTCGACGTGCCGCCCCTGGCCCGGCGGCTGCGGCCCCTGCGGCTGGACGGCGCGGTGTGCGCCATGCCCGCGCCGCTCGACCTGCTGATGGCGGCGGCGCTGCGCCGGGCCGGGGTGCCCTACGCGGTGGCGGTGCACGACGCGGCCCTGCACCCCGGCGACATCCTGCCGCTGCAGCAGGTGCTGCAACGCCGGCTGCTGCGCCGGGCCCGCGCGCTGGTCGCGCTCAGCGGCCACGTGGCGGGGCAGCTGCACGGCCGGGTGCTGCGCTCGCGGCTGTCCCCGCTCGCGTATGGCGGCGCATCCACCCTACCGATGGCGCATGGCGGCACGCTGCGGCTGCTGAGCTTCGGCCGGCTGCTGCCGTACAAGGGGCTGGACCTGCTGGCCGCGGCGCTGGCGCGGCTGGGGCCGGCGGCGGAGGTGCGCGTGGTCGGCAGCGGGCCGGATAGCCCCGCGCTCGACGCGCTGCGGCGGCTGCCCGGCGTCACCGTGGAGAACCGCTGGGTGCCGGAGGGCGAGGTGGGCGCGCTGCTCGGCTGGGCGGACGCGCTGGTGCTGTCCCACCGGGAAGCCAGCCAGAGCGGCGTGGCCGCCGCCGCGCTGGCGGCGGGGCGCTGGGTGGTGGCCACCGATGTCGGCGGGCTGGCGGAGCAGCTGGCGGGGATGCCGGGGGCGCGGCTGTGCGCGGCCGACCCGGCGGCGCTGGCGGCGGCGATCGGCAGCCTGGTCGGCGATCCCCCCGTCTCGGCGCCGGCGCCGGCGCATGAGGCATGGCGGCTTGGCGTCGCCAAGCTGGCGGGGGAACTGGCCCAGGCATTCGGCGCCG
This sequence comes from uncultured Acetobacteraceae bacterium, assembly GCA_964244655.1. Lineage (GTDB taxonomy): Bacteria > Pseudomonadota > Alphaproteobacteria > Acetobacterales > Acetobacteraceae > LMUY01. Next base: position 1,092 of record CAXTJU010000215.1, read on the forward strand.
ACCTCAAGTGACCGCATGCCCGCCGCGCCGCGGCCCGTCCCGCCTGCGCGGCTTGCCGGCGAACCCGGCCGGGCCGCTTATGACGGCGATTGGCCGGCCCGTGGCGGTGGGCTCAACGTCCCGGCGGCATTGACAAGATAGGCAGGTTCCCATGTCCGAAACCAAGCTGCGCGAGCAGATTTGCGCCTATTCCCGCTCGCTGTTCGAGCGGGGGCTGACCGCCGGGTCCTCCGGCAACGTCAGCCTGCGGCTGGACGATGGCGGCTGGCTGATGACGCCGACCAACGCCTCGCTCGGCTTCCTCGACCCGGCCCGGCTGTCGCGGCTGGACAGCGCGGGCCGGCTGCTGTCGGGCGATGCGCCGAGCAAGGAGATCCCGCTGCACCAGGCGCTGTACGACTCCCGCGAGCAGGCCGGCGCGATCGTGCACCTGCATTCCGTGCACTCGGTGGCGGTGTCCATGCTGCCGGAGATCGACCCGGCGAACGTGCTGCCGCCGCTGACCGCGTACTACGTCATGCGCGTCGGAGCGACCGCCCTGGTGCCGTACTACCGCCCCGGCGACCCTGCCGTGGCCGGGGCGATCCGCGGCCTGGCCGGGCGCTACTCGGCGGTGCTGCTGGCCAACCACGGCCCGGTGGTGGCGGGGGCCAAGCTGGAGGCGGCGATGTTCGCCATCGAGGAGCTGGAGGAGACCGCGCGGCTCTACCTGATGCTGCGCGGCCTGAACCCGCGCGGGCTGACGCAGGCGCAGGTCGATGACCTAATCGCCCATAACGGGATCACGCGACCCGGAGCCGCCTGACGACGCCAGTTCGCTCCGCGTCGCGGCTTCGCTGAGGGCTGCCAAGCCTTGCTCCGCCGTCCAGCCTCACCCGCTGTCGTGTTGCGGCGGCTCGTCGATGATCTTGCGCAGCTCGGCATCCGACATGCGGGCGTAGTCCGGCTTCGGCGGGGGTGGCCGGCCGCCCCACGCCCGCAGCGGCGCGCGCGGCGGCAGGCTTTCCGGCGGCGTGCCCGGCGGGGCAGCCGCCCAAGCGTCTAGGGCGGCCACGTCCTCCGGGGTGCGCCGCGCCCAGGGGTGGGTGCCAGCCGGGGCGCCCAGGCCCAGGTCGTGCACGATGTCGGCAATCAGCGCCGGCACCGACAGGCCGGACCCGAATGGGCCAGGCTCGGACGGGGCAGGCCTGGACAGGCTGGCCGGGTTGCGGGCGAACTCTGCCCGGTGGGGCTGTTGAATTACCTAATCGGTGACTGCGCTGGGCGTTTTTCGAGGTTG
>CAXTJU010000216.1:0-2165 GCA_964244655.1 uncultured Acetobacteraceae bacterium
CAACTACCTCGCCAACTCAGGGTATGAGTTCACCTAAAGCGAAAATGCTCTAGAGGACTTTCGCCGCGTCGCGACCCGCTACGACAAGCTCGCCCGAAACTATGCCTCGACCGTCGATCTCGCGGCCGTCGTCGCGTTCTGGTGCTAATCAAGGTCCGCCCGGTCAATAGATGCCAGGCTCCAGGTCATATCTGCGCTTGACCGCCATCGGCGAACAACTCGCTGCCGTTGACGAAGCTGCTGTCGTCCGACGCGAGGAACAGCGCGGCGTTTGCGATCTCGTCCGGCCTCCCCATGCGGCCGAGCGGTACTGCCGCCTCCATCATAGCCACGGCGGCACGGTTCACTTCTTCCGTGGGAAAGAGCCCATGCAGGCCCGGGGTCGAGGTCGGCCCGGGGACGAGCACATTCACGCGGATGCGACGCGGGGCCAGCTCCTGCATCCAGCTCCGGGCGAAGTTGCGGATTGCCGCCTTCGTGGCGCCGTACACGCTGAACGATGCTCCACCCTTATTGCCGGCCGTCGACCCGGTCAGGATGACCGACGCGCCATCAACCAGGAGCGGCAACGCCTTCTGCACCGCGAACAGCGTCCCCTTGACGTTGGTCGCAAAGGTTTTGTCGTAGTGCTCTTCGGTGACGTCTGAGAGCGGTACTAGCTCGCCGCCGCCGGCGTTGGCGAACAGAACGTCGATCCGGCCAGCCTCCTCGCGCACAGCGCTATACAGCCGGTCGAGATCGGCCAGGCTCGCGATGTCGCCCTGAACCCCGCGCGCACCGTGGCCTACCTCGGCCACAGCCTTGTCGAGTTTGGGCTGCCGCCGGCCAGTGATGAACACGCGGGCACCCTCGCTCGCGAACCGTTTGGCGCTCGCCAAGCCGATGCCGCTGTTGGCGCCCGTGATGACCGCGACCTTGCCTTCAAGCTTGCCCATGTTTGTCTCCCGTTTGTTGACGGAAGCGATATGGACCGGAGCTGCCGATAAGGGCAGAACTGACCTCAAGGTAAGTATAGGACGATTCCATGAGCATCGAAAAACTCCCGTACGGCCTCGATGCCGCGCTTGCTGTGATGGGCGGCAAGTGGAAGCCCTTGATCCTGTATCACCTCAACTCGGGTCCCAAGCGTTTGGGGAACCTCAAGCGGTTGGTCGTAGGTATAAGCGAGAAGGTGCTGATTCAGCAGTTGCGCGAGCTCGCCATGGCGGGCGTGCTCACCCGACACGACTACCAGCGGGCACCGCCGATGGTCGATTATACCATGACGGCATTCGGCATGACGCTGGCGCGAGCGTTGACGCCGCTTTGCGAGTGGGGAACGGAGCATCGGGACAAGATTACTGAGATCATGCTCTCGCGCTCGCCCGAGCGGGTTGAGTCCGCCTCCAACTCAGCCAACTTGGGACGTTCAACGACATCGTGAAATTGAACGATAGGCCGGATCGGTTGCACGCCTGATTGAGTTCGGACCGTAGTCGCCCTACCGCCGTGTTCGACCCAGAATCGAAGCGCGGACGAAAACTTTTCCGGCAGCCACGGCGAAACGGAACCGTCAACCTACATTATTGCCACATAAATGGAGCCCACAACTATGAGTGACGGTTACATGAAGGAGCAGGGCAACGCCTTGGCGCAGCATCTGCGCCTGACGGACGGCAAGTCGGGCTACGTCGAGGCCACGGCTGAGAGCTTCGTGGTCTATGTCCGTAAGAAGTGGCCGGGCAAGCAGTTGGCCGAATGGGATGGTCTACCAGTCGAGTGGCACGAGAATGTCGGGACTAACAAGGCAGCTAATCGCTGATTTCGACACGAAGCCGATCTTCACACACGGGACGAGCTGTGACGATCCATGTCGCAGCTTGCAGCGCGACCATTCCATGTTTCTCATCCTCGGCAAGAGCAGCCCTGAGCCTGGACTCTGCCTCCGTCTTCAGGCCCGGGTTCTCCCGCAGGATACGGCCGAGCGGTCCCACCCGGAGGAGCACCGGGGCTATCGCGTCGAGACTGCCGTTGGACACCGCCTCGGTGCTTTCCTGAACCACGATGTCGTCGAAGCCTGCCGCCGGGGATAGCGTCCGTGCTTGTGGTGGAATTTCGCTGATCGAGATGGTGTATGCGGAGGTGGTCATCGGATCGGCTGGCTAAGGTGGAGTTGCGAGGCTTCA
>CAXTJU010000217.1:0-2144 GCA_964244655.1 uncultured Acetobacteraceae bacterium
CATCCAGCCATCAAACTGAGCAGGCTGATCCCTGCCACGTCGAACGTGTGCGGGTTACGGCGGCACATCACCCGTTGTTTGGCCAGTTGGCGACGGTGGTGCGGCGGACGCGATCGGAGGGCGAGCCCTGCCTTGTGATCGAAGGGTCTGACGGAGGCCGGCAGCTCCTTCCAGCGCGCCATACAGAGCCGGCGGGCACGGCTTCTTTGGCCGCGGGTCCGGCGTTGATGTTCACGCCGGGCAGCCTGCGGGCATTGGCGGCCACGTTACGGGACGCACCCTCACCCGTTCCGGACGCCTGCCATGCCCCCAGACCCGATCCCGCAGCCCGTGCCGCCCTGGAGCAGCTTCCGGGCCGAGACGCAACGGCACCTGGTTCTGATCTGGACCGACCTGCTGCAGCGCCAGCTTCCATCGGCACAGGGGCGGGCGCACGCACCGGGAGAACCCAGCCATGAACGCCACCTCGCCCAAGATCGAGTCCCGCCACCTCGGCCTGCGCGCCGTCGTCTATGTCCGCCAGTCGACGGCACGCCAGGTGCTGGTCAACCAGGAGAGCACGCGCCGGCAGTATCAGCTTGCCGAGCGGGCGCGGCAGATGGGCTGGCCGGCTCCACAAGTCGAGGTGATTGACGAGGACCTCGGCCTGTCCGGCGCCAGCAGCCAGGCGCGCACGGGGTTCCAGCGCCTGGTCGCCGCCATCGGCTTGGGCGAGGTCGGCCTGGTGCTGGTGACCGAGGTGTCGCGCCTGTCGCGGCGCAACAGCGACTGGCACCGCGTCATCGAACTCTGCGCGGTGTTCCGCACCCTCATCGCCGACGAGGATGGGGTGTATTGCGCGCAGGATCCGAACGACCGGCTGCTGCTGGGCGTCAAAGGCACCCTGTTCGCCGCGGAGCTGCATATCCTGCGCGCCAGGATGCGCGGCAACCTGCTCAACAAGGCCCGGCGCGGCGAACTCGCGCTGCGCCTGCCCGTCGGCTACCGGCGCCTGGGCGACGGCACCGTCGTGCTCGACCCGGACGAGGAGGTCCGCGCCACGCTGAGGCGGATCTTCGAGCGGTTCGCCGTGCTGCGCAACGGGCGCGCGGTGCAGCGCGACCTGGCCGGGCACGGCCTGAGGATGCCGCGCCTGCTTCAGCACGGCGCCGAGGCCGGCCGCATCGCCTGGGTCCGGCCCACCTACCAGATGATCCAGCAGGTGCTGACCAGCCCGGTCTACGCCGGCGTGTTCGTCTACGGCCGGCGCAAGCAGGAGGTCAGCCCGGGCGACCCGCCCGTGGTCGCCGAGCGGCGCCGGCCGGTGGAGGAGTGGGACATCGTCGTGCCCGGCACCTACCCGGCCTACATCAGCCACGACCAATACCTGGCCAACCGGCGGCACCTGCGGGACAACCTCTACAACTTCGCGGCCAAGCGGCGCGGGGCGCCGCGCGAGGGCCGGGCGCTGCTGCAGGGCCTCGTGGTGTGCGGCCGCTGCGGGCGGCGGATGAGCGTCAGCCACGGCAGCCACTACCTGCGCTACCAGTGCCGCCGGGCGCAGATCGACTACGCCGCCGGGCTGTGCCAGGCCTTTCCGATCATCCACCTGGACCAGGCCATGGGCGCGCTGTTCCTGGAGGCGGTCCGGCCGGCGGCGATCGAGACCACGCTGGCGGCGCTGGCCGAACTCGAGCGCGAGCGCCAGGCTCTCGACCGCCAGTGGCAACTGCGGATCGAGCGTGCCCGCCATGAGGTGGCCCGTGCCCAGCGCCAGTATGATGCGATCGAGCCGGAGAACCGCCTGGTCGCCCGCACCCTGGAGAGCCGTTGGAACACGGTGCTGCAGGCGCTCGAGCAATTGCAGCAGGAGTATGCCGTCGTGTGCCGGACCGAGCTGCCGCCGCTCGGGGACGCCGACCAAAGGGCCGTGCAGCGCCTGGCCGAGGACCTGCCGGCACTCTGGCACGCCGCGACCACGACCGACGTGGATCGCAAGCGCCTGTTGCGGCTGGTCATCACCGAGGTGGTGCTGACCGTCCACGGCCAGGAACGGCGCGCGGAGGTCACCGTCGCCTGGAGCGGGGGCGCGACGACGAAGCACGACGTGCGCTGCCCGCCCCTGGGCTGGCATGGCCGCACCGAGGCCGAGGTGATCGTGCGCC
>CAXTJU010000218.1:0-2110 GCA_964244655.1 uncultured Acetobacteraceae bacterium
CGAAGTCGATGGCGCGGTAGTAGCACAGCTCGAAGTGCAGGAACGGCCAGTCGCCGCGGCAGCCCCAGTTGCGGCCGTACAATGCGTCCCGTCCCAGCAGGTTGAGCGCGCCGGCCACCGGGTCGCCGTCCCGCTCGGCCAGCATCAGCACCACGCGCTCGCCGAGGCGCTCGCCCAGCATGGGGAAGAACTTGCGGGTCAGGTACGCGCTGCCCCATTTGCGGTCCACGGTGGACTGGTAGAACTTGTAGAACGCATCCCACTCGCGCTTGCCGATCTCCGGGCCGCGCAGGGTGCGGAACACCAGGCCGGCGTCGTTGGCGTCCCGCCGCTCCCGCCGCAGCCCCTTGCGCTTGCGCGACGAGAGCGCGCCCAGGAAGTCGTCGAAGCTGCCGTAGCCGGCGTTCTCCCAGTGGAACTGCGTGCCCAGGCGCTGGAGCCAGCCGGCGCGTCCCAGCGCGTCCCACTCCGCTTCGGTGCAGAACGTCGCGTGCACGCCGGACAGCTTGAGCTGCGAGCACGCTTGCACCAGCGCCTCGCCCAGCACCTCCGGCGGCAGGCCGGGGCGGCACAGCAGGCGCGGGCCTGGCACGGGGGAGAACGGCACCGCCACTTGCAGCTTGGGGTAGTAGTCGCCGCCGGCCTGCTCGTAGGCGTTGGCCCAGCCGTGGTCGAATACGTATTCGCCGTAGCTGTTGGACTTGGCATACATCGGCGCCGCCGCCACCAGGGCGCCCGCCGCGTCCCGCAGGGCGGCGTGCTGCGGCAGCCAGCCGGTGCGCGGCCCGGCGGAGCCGCTGTCCTCCACCGCGGAGAGAAAGGCGTGGCTGACGAACGGGTTGGCGTCCCCGGCGCAAGCGTCCCACTCCGCCGGGTCGATGCTGGCGATGGAGGGGTGCAGGGAGAGCGTGAGGGTGGAGGAGCCGTCGGGCATGGCGCACGATATGGCGGTGCAGCATGGCTGCGCCAGCTTTTTGGGGCCTCAGCGGATGGTGAACAGGCCTTCCACCTCCACGGCCGCGTCCGCGGGCAGGGACGGCACGCCGACGGTGGCGCGGGCGTGGCGGCCCAGGTCGCCGAACACGGCCACGGCGAGGTCGGACGCGCCGTTCATCACCAGGGCGTGCTGGGTGAAGCTTGGCGTGCAGGCGATGAAGCCGCCGAGCCGGACGACTTGCACCACGCGGTCCAGGTCGCCCCCGCAGGCGACGTTCAGTTGCGCCAGCACGTTGACCAGGCAGAGCCTGGCCGCCTCCTTGGCCTGCTCCACCGAGACGCCGTCGCCCACCTTGCCGGTGCAGGCGACAACGCCGTCGCGCGCGGGCAGCTGGCCGGACACCACCACGCTGTCGCCATGGCGCACGAACGGCACGTAGTTGGCCACCGGGGCCATCGGCTGCGGCAGGGTGATGCCCAGAGCCGCCAGCCGCGCCGCCACGCCGGCCATCAGCACGCCACCAAATGAAGCCGGAGGCTGCGGCGGTGGCGCGGCAGGTCCAGCGGCAGCAAGGGGGGCTCCGGCGGGCGGGACGGCTCGGCGCTCTCGGCGGGCAGGACGCGGCCCAGGTAGCTGGCGGCCAGGGAGCGCACCACGTAATCGGGGATGGAGCTGGCGCGGTCGATCGCCGGGTCGCCCTGCACGGGGCCGGCGGGGATGAAGCGGGCATGGGCCAGCGCGTCCACGTAGGCGTCCAGCGGCGTGCCGTGCTGCAAGCCGACGGACAGCGCGGCGGCGAAGGCGTCGGCCAGGCCGCGCACTGCCGCCCCCTCGCGCGGCAGGGCGAGGCTGATCTCGCCGACCCGGCCATCCGGGTACTCGCCGGTGCGGAGGAACACGCGGTGGCCGCCGACCGCGGCCTTCTGGGTGAAGCCGCGGCGGCGGGCGGGCAGCTCCTCCCAGCGGGACCGGTGATGGGTGTCGTTGGCGGGGCGCGGCAGGGCCGTGGGCCGGGGCGGCATGGCGTGCAGCATGGCGGCCACCGCGTCGTGCATGGCGGCATAGTCGGCCGGGGTGGCGAGCGGCACCACCGGCTCGCCCGCCAGGGCGCTGGCCAGGGCCGCCTCCAGCGGGATGCCGCGCGCCGCCAGCCAGGCCCGCGTGGCGCGCAGC
>CAXTJU010000219.1:0-2102 GCA_964244655.1 uncultured Acetobacteraceae bacterium
AAAGGACGCCGCCAACATATCCCTTCCAACATCAGATGCAATTTTCAAGGAACAAGAGACTTGCCAGACACGCTGTCGTCCAGCGCGTCCGGTGAGAGGCTATCTAGTGGGGCCGACGAACCATGTCAACGCGATGACAGCGGGTTTTCCATCCTCGCCTGAGAACCAGCCATGCACAATTGCAGGTTGCCAATCACGGGCATGCGAATGGCCCCTGCCTCACCGAGGCAGGGGCCATCGCGTTACGCTGCTTCGGCCAAGCGGCCGTTAATCACCAGGCCATCTCGGTCGGCACTCACGTGTATGACCTCGCCATCGTGGATCGTGCCTTCCAGCAGCAAGCCGGCCAGTTGGTTTTGCAGCGTGCGTTGGATCACCCGCTTCAGCGGCCGTGCGCCATAGACCGGGTCATAGCCCGCCTCGCCCAGCCAGCCCGTCGCCCGCTCGTCCAAGTCTAGGGTGATGTGCCGGTCGGTCAGCAACGCCTGCAACCGCTCCAACTGGATGCGCACGATCGCCGCCATGTCCGTGCGGGCCAGCCGGTGGAACTGCACGATCTCGTCCAAACGGTTCAGGAACTCCGGCCGGAAATGCTCGCGCACCACCCGCATCACCTGCGCCTGCACCAGGCTCGTGGTGTCACCCTCCGGTTGGGCCGCCAGCAGGTCGCTGCCCAGGTTGGAGGTCAGCACGATGATGGTGTTGCGGAAATCGACCGTCCGCCCCTGCCCGTCCGTCAGCCGGCCGTCGTCAAGCACCTGTAGCAGCACGTTGAAGACGTCCTCGTGCGCCTTCTCCACCTCGTCGAACAAGATGACCTGGTAGGGCCTGCGCCGCACCGCCTCCGTCAGCACCCCGCCCTCGTCATAGCCGACATAGCCCGGCGGCGCGCCGATCAGCCGGCTGACCGAGTGCTTCTCCATGAACTCGCTCATGTCGATCCGCACCATCGCCCGGTCGTCGTCGAACAGGAAGGAGGCCAGCGCCTTGGCCAGCTCCGTCTTGCCGACCCCCGTGGGACCCAGGAACAGGAAGGAGCCGATCGGCCGGTTCGGGTCCTGCAACCCGGCGCGTGCCCGGCGCACGGCGTGGGCCACGGCCTTGAGCGCGTCCTCCTGTCCCACGACCCGGCGGCGCAGCTCATCCTCCATGCGCAGCAGCTTGGACCGCTCGCCTTCCAGCATCCGGTCCACCGGTACGCCGGTCCAGCGGCTGACCACGCCGGCGATCTGATCCTCCGTCACCGCCTCGTTCACCAACCGGCCGCCCGACTGCCCGGCCGCGATTTGCTGCTCCAGCTGCGGAATCACGCCGTACATCAGCTCGGACGCCCGGCCCAGGTCGCCCCGGCGCTGTGCCACCTCCACCTCGCTGCGCGCAGCGTCCAACTGCTCCTTCAGCTTCTGCGACCCGGCGAGCTGGTCCTTCTCGGCGTGCCACGCCGCCGTCATCGCGTTCGACCGCTCCTCAAGCTCGGCCAGCTCGTGCTGCAGCTTCTCCAGCCGCTCGCGGGAGGCGGCGTCCTCCTCCCGCTTGAGGGCTTCGCGCTCAATCTTGAGCTGCAGCAGCCGGCGGTCCAGCTCGTCCAACGCCTCGGGCTTGCTGTCCACCTGCATCCGCAACCGGCTGGCCGCCTCGTCCATCAGGTCGATCGCCTTGTCCGGCAGGAAGCGGTCGGCGATGTAGCGGCTGGAGAGCGTGGCAGCCGCCACCAGCGCGCCGTCCGTGATGCGGACGCCGTGGTGCAGCTCATACTTCTCCTTGATGCCGCGCAGGATGCTGATCGTGTCCTCGATGGAGGGCTCGCCCACGAACACCGGCTGGAAGCGTCGGGCCAGGGCCGCATCCTTCTCGACGTGCTTGCGGTACTCGTCGAGCGTGGTGGCGCCGATGCAGTGCAGCGCGCCGCGGGCCAGCTCCGGCTTCAACAGGTTGGAGGCGTCCATCGCGCCGTCGGCCTTTCCGGCGCCGACCAGCGTGTGCATCTCGTCGATGAACAGGATCACCTCGCCGTTGGCGCTCTCGATTTCCTTGAGCACCGCCTTCAGCCGCTCCTCGAACTCGCCGCGGTACTTGGCGCCGGCCACCAGCGCGCCGAGGTC
>CAXTJU010000220.1:0-2067 GCA_964244655.1 uncultured Acetobacteraceae bacterium
TGTAGACGATCTGCGGCAGCACGCGCAGCGCGAACACGAAGCCGCCGTCCGGGAACACCGTCGCCATGCGCGGCCCGACCAGGTCGCCGAACAGGAACGCGATGCCGGCGTCGCCGTAGCCGAGCACGGTGCCGACCGCCGCCGAGGCCACCCGCAGCGCCGCCCGGCCCGGCGGCACGAACAGGATCAACGCGCCCAGCAGCAGCTGGCAGGCCAGCGCCGCCAGCACGGTGCGCGGGCTGATCCGGCGCCGGTCGGTCGAGAACAGCACCCCGAGCCCCAGCAGCAGCAGCATCCCGGGCAGGCCGCGCGCGATCGCCTCAGCCATGCCGGTTCTCGGCCGGCACCCGCCGCGTGATCATGCCCCGTGCCACCCCGATCGCCCGGCCACGCTTGTCCGGCACAAGCGCCGTACCGCGCAAGGCGGGGTGTTGCGCGCCCGGCGGCGGCGTCGCCTACTGCCGGCACCGCCCGACGGGGAGCCGCCGCCAATGACCGATCCCGCTCCGCCGATCCTGATCCGCGGCGGCACGCTGCAGACCGCGGCGACCAGCCTGCGCGCCGACCTGCTGCTGGCCGACGGGGTCGTCGCCGCGATCGGGCGGCCGGGCCAGGCGCTCGAGGCGCCGACCAGGGCGGCGACGCTCGACGCCGGCGGGCTGCTGGTGATGCCGGGCGGCATCGACCCGCACACCCACATGGAGCTGCCCTTCATGGGCGAGGTCTCCAGCGACGATTTCCGCACCGGCACCGAGGCAGCGCTGGCCGGCGGCACCACCACCATCCTGGATTTCGCGATCCCCTCCCCCGGCGGCTCGCTGCTCGACGCCTGGCACGCCTGGTCCGAACGCGCCGCCAAGTCGGTCTGCGACTACGGCTTCCACGTCGCGGTCACGCACTGGTCGGAGCAGGTTGCCGACGAGATGACGACGCTGGTGCGGGAGCACGGCGTCAACAGCTTCAAGCACTTCATGGCCTACAAGGGCGCGCTGATGGTCGACGACGGCGTGCTGCTGAACAGCGTCGGCCACGCGCTGTCGCTGGGCGCGCTGTGCAGCGTGCACGCCGAGAACGGCGAGGCGGTGGCGCACCTGCAGCGCGCCCTGCTGGCGCGCGGGATCACCGGGCCAAGGGGTCATCCGTTGTCGCGGCCGCCGGCGGTCGAGGGCGAGGCGGCGCAGCGGGCGATCGCCATCACCGGCCTGCTGGGCGCGCCGCTCTACGTCGTCCACGTCTCCACCGAGGACGCCGCGGCGGCGATCGCGAAGGCCCGCGGACAAGGCCAGCGCGTGTTCGGCGAGGTGCTGGCGCAGCATCTGCTGATCGACGAGAGCGTCTATGACAGGCCCGACTTTGCGTTCGCCGCCGCGCACGTGATGAGCCCGCCGTTCCGCGCGAAGTCGCACCAGGCGGCGCTGTGGGCCGGGCTCGCCAGGGGCCAGCTGCACACCACGGCGACCGACCATTGCTGCTTCAACGCCAACCAGAAGGCGCTCGGCCGCGATGATTTCACCCGCATCCCCAACGGCACCGCCGGCATCGAGGACCGCATGAGCGTGCTGTGGCACCACGGCGTCCGCACCGGCCGGCTGACTCCGGCGGAGTTCGTCGCGGTGACCTCAGCCAACAGCGCCCGCATCTTCAACATGCATCCGCGCAAGGGCACGATCGCGGTCGGCTCGGACGCCGACCTGGTGCTGTGGGACCCCGAGGCCAGCCGCACGATCTCGGCTCGCACGCACCACCAGCGGGTGGACTTCAACGTCTACGAGGGCATGGAAATGACCGGCGTTGCCTGCAGCACCATCGCCGGCGGCCGCCTCGCCTGGAATGAGGGCACGCTGCGGACCGCGCCCGGCGATGGCCGCTACGTGCCGCGGCCGGCGTTCGCGCCGATCTGTTTCCCGGGGCGGTAGCAAGGCCAGGGGCTTTGCCCCTGGACCCCACCAGAGGCTGAGCCTCTGGACACCATTCTTAAGCAAAGGGGCCTGGGGCCCACGGCCCCAGCGGGGTCCAGGGGCGGCGCCCCTGGCCTTCCCTACCCCGGCAGCGCCGCCGGCATGTCGG